>CAYHPA010000221.1:0-4368 GCA_964358155.1 uncultured Chitinophaga sp. | reverse complement strand
GTCCGCAAAAATCAGGAAGAACCATTTTTGGAGGGCTGATAAAATATGGCGAACTCTGGAGAATGGGCGCCAATGAAGCTACCGAGATTGAATTTTACAAAAATGTGAGGATCGCCGGTAAAAAAATCAGTCGTGGCCGTTATACCCTTTATGCTATTGTGAATGAAAATTCATGGACCATTATTCTGAATAAAGAAACAGACACCTGGGGCTCATTCAAATATGATATAAAAAAAGATGTGCTGAGAACGGTGGTACCAACACAAAAAACAGATGCCCCTGTTGAGTCACTGTCCATGGTATTTGAAAAGACGGCTGCCGGAACAAACCTCATTGTTGCATGGGATGCTGTAAAAGTAGCGTTGCCAATAAATTTCTGATGCATGAAAACATTTATTTCAATTTTATTTTTCAGCCTGCCGCTCTTTATCTTACCCGCATGTGGTAATAAAGAAAAAAAGGACGATGAAAAGACTGGTATCGCAGCAGCAGACACTTCCCGGGTAATTATTGCCGACAACAAAGTGAATCCCTATGCTATCGTGGATGTGTCACCGATGGACATCAGTTATTTTCCTGTTGATTATCCGAAATTAAAAATGGCTGATTCTATCCGCATCCCGCATCTTTTTGCCCGGATCATTTATAGCCGTCCGCACCTGCAAGGCCGTCACTTGTTTACTGATCTATTGAAATACGGAGAACCATGGAGGTTGGGTGCCAATGAATCCACCGAACTGGATCTGTATACTGAAGCTACCATTCAGAACAAAAAAATTAAAGCCGGTCGTTATGTATTGTATTGCATTCCCCAACCGGATAGCTGGACGATCATACTCAATTCAAATATTGACAGCTGGGGCCTGCACCCGGATCCGGCAAAAGACATAGCAAGGTTCCATATTCCGGTTAAACAAACCGCCAATCGCCTGGAATACTTCACCATCATATTTGAAAAAACAGCCAGTGGCGCTGATATTGTAATGGCATGGGATAACCTGGAGGCAAGGCTGCCAGTTTCATTTTAAGCTGATATATGCCGGATTTTGAATATAAGGCCAGGGCTGAATATCCTCAGTGGTTCAAAAAGTATCTCACATTATTATAAACAAAAGAAACCACCCCATAGTCTTTAACAAAATAAAGAGAATCAAAAGCGGGATTGGTTCCGGGATAAGCATTGACTAGTCTTACATCATGATACAAGACATTATTTAGAACAAGGTCAGAAATTTTTTTTCGCATTTCTGTTTCTGGCCCGTTAAGCACATTACCTCCTGATATAAAATACATATTCCGGCCCCTCACCATAAAACTGAGCCAAGAAGGCGAAGATAGAGTGCAACTAATATACAGGCTATCTGAGGGCGCAATTTCAATTGATGCCCCTATGCTGTCAGCAGTATAACTGTCATCACAATCAAAGTTTTTATACTCTCTTGCAGTATCTCCAAAATAGCAGCGAAATTTTGTTAAAATACCGCTGGTCGAAATAAATGCTACGGAGTCTTTTGCCCTGTAAGGCAGCCATCTTTTAGCATCATTGTCAATTTTGAGGTCACTTTTTATACACCTGGGACATTGTGTCATCGAAGTGCTTACTATTGATATAAGTAATACCACAATCCACCCGGTAAACTTCATGCCCTTTCGTTTCATTAAAAATAACCCTATTTCCACGATTTTATTACTTCTCAATGAAAAAAAGGACTCTGCTATCTTTGCAGGCAACAATCAATTCAAATGAAACCAGCAACCAAGTTTATTCATGCGGGTATGGAGCCCGACCCTTCCACTGGCGCTATTATGACACCGATTTATCAAACCAGCACTTATGTGCAGGAAGCCCCGGCTGTAAATAAAGGTTATGAATATGCCAGGAGCCAGAACCCCACCCGCAAAGCGCTGGAAGATGCGTTTGCCATTATTGAAAATGGTAAATATGGCCTCGCATTCGGCAGCGGTGTGGCAGCTACCGATGCAGTTATCAAACTGCTGAATACGGGTGATGAAGTGGTTTGCGGCAATGATATGTATGGCGGCACTTACCGTCTTTTTTCCAAAGTGTTTGAACGCTTCGGAATTAAATTCAATTACGTTGATACAACAAATATCAACAACATCAAAAATGCAATAACGGGTAAAACCAAACTCATCTGGGCTGAAACTCCCACCAATCCGCTGATGAATATTTCGGACATTGCCGCCATATCAGCTATCGCAAAGCCAAAAAATATTTTACTGGCTGTTGACAACACTTTTGCCTCTCCTGCCCTGCAAAATCCGCTGGACCTTGGCGCTGACATTGTGATGCATTCCGCCACCAAATACCTCGGTGGTCATAGCGATGTAATTCAGGGCGCCCTGATGATGAATGATAAAGACCTGAGAGAAAAATTATACTTCATTCAAAAAAGCTGCGGCGCTGTGCCCGGCCCGATGGATTGTTTTTTGGTATTAAGAGGAATAAAAACACTGGGTGTGCGGATGAAGGCCCATTGTGAAAACGGAAAGATTATTGCCCACTGGCTCCGCAATCATCCAAAAGTATCCAAAGTGTACTGGCCCGGCTTTGAAGACCACCCGGGATATGCCGTAGCCAAAAACCAAATGAAAGACTTTGGTGGCATGCTTTCCTTTGAACTAAAGAATGATAATGTGGATGAAGCCAAAAGGGTTTTATCCTCCACACATTTATTTTCGCTGGCCGAAAGCCTGGGTGGTGTGGAAAGCATGATCAATCATCCGGCCAGTATGACGCATGCTTCTATTCCAAGAGAAGAAAGAATTAAGAATGGATTGAGCGATTCACTGATAAGGTTGAGTGTGGGCATTGAGGATGCGGACGATTTAATAGAAGATTTGAATAAAGCAATCGGATAACAATCAGCCTTATTATATGAAACAACTGCTTTTCATTTCATTTTTTCTTGCGCTATTCTCCTGCAACGGACAGAAAGAATCTCCCGACAAAACTTCAGTGGCCGATAAAATAATTGATCACTATAACAGGGGGCACTATGACAGTATTTTTTATTTATTCGACCAGGGAATGAAAGATGCGCTTCCGCAACAGCAAACAGCCGAGTTTTTTTCAGAAATGCGTAAAGGATACGGCGAAGTGGTCAAACATGAATTCATCGATAAGAAACAAGGGGCCGATCGCTATAAAACAACTTTTTCAAACGATATTTTCTGGATGACCATTGCTGAAAACCAGAAAGGTGAAATAAGTGGTTTGTTATTTACTGCCTATGACGGCCCCGGCGCAATAATTTCCACTCTCCGCAATACAACAAAAATGATATTGCCGTTTAAAGGTGAATGGTTCGTATTCTGGGGCGGCGATACAAAAGAGCAAAATTATCATGTAGTAAACAAGGCACAGAAAAATGCTTTTGATATTGTGATGGTCAACGAAAAGGGAAGATCATTTAAAACAAACGGTAGAACCAACGAAGATTATTATGCTTTTGGTCAACCACTATTAGCTCCCTGCGATGCCGAAGTAGTGACAGTGACCGAAGGAGTGAAAGATAATATTCCCGGCGAGATGAATCCGGCCCAGCTAACCGGCAATACTGTTGTTTTAAAAACACTGGCTAATCAATATCTTTTGTTTGCTCATTTTAAGCTGAACTCCATCAAGGTTAAAATCGGTGATAAGGTGAAACAAGGACAGGAACTTGGACTTTGTGGTAACTCAGGAAATTCTTCTGAACCACATTTGCATTTTCATATACAGGATAAAGAAAACATGATGGGTGCAACCGGCATCAAATGTTATTTTGATAAAATACTTGTAAATGGCGATGCCAAAAATGATTACTCCCCGGTAAAAGGAGAACGGATAAAAAATGCCGACTAAATTATCTGCGGAAGTCCTGGCTGAGTTCCTGAACAAAAAAGTTGAGCAATACAATCAACCCGGCTTTATCAAAGACGACCCGGTATCCATTCCCCATCTTTTTACAAAGAAACAGGACATAGAAATTGCAGGTTTCTTTGCAGCCACATTCGCCTGGGGCAACCGCACCACTATCATTCAAAAATCAAAAGAGCTGATGCGGCTGATGGATAATGCGCCTTATGATTTCTGCAAGAACCACGATCCAGCTGATTTGAAAAGATTAATGGGTTTTGTCCATCGGACATTTAATTCAACAGACCTGCTTTATTTCATTGAATTTTTCAAACAACATTACAACAAATACAAAAGTCTTGAGACTGCTTTCACTCCTAACCCCCTGCCCCTCCCCATTAATGGAGAGGGGAGCAAGACCCCGGTTGTGGAAATTGCATTAAAACGTTTTCATCACTATTTCTTTTCCCTGGAGCATGTGCCGCCAAGAACAAAAAAACATATTG
>CAYHPA010000220.1:0-4379 GCA_964358155.1 uncultured Chitinophaga sp. | reverse complement strand
TTTACAATCCTGAAAAGCAATTGTCCGTATTTTTTTGACTTGGCAGCACTTTTGCCAATAGAGCGGATGCTTCGTTCATGATTTTTTAAAAAATCACGGCCTGTGCCAAAGTCTTCTACCACAAACATGCGTGAGTCATTCAGCAGTTGTTTTCGCAGGTTTTCCACTTTTTTATAGGCCTCATACTTCTTTTTATCATTCAGCGCCTTTGTAATAAACTCAAATACAAAAGGGGAATGTATACCGTGGCCCTTACCGTTGGATGCAGTGAAATAATAGCGCAGATATTTTATGGCCAGCTGCCATTTTGAATACATAAATCAAAAGTAGGTAATGGGATTAACCGAACCTTTCCCAAAGCTGGAAAGAATAATTGTAAGCATTTTTTTCGTCGGCCTCATGTTTCTGCTGGCTCACCAGGTGCCATTCTTCCGCTCTTAACACCGGGAAGAAAGTATCTCCCTCCGGTTCCGCATCCACACGGGTAAGATAAATGCGGCGGGCTTTATCAAAAAGCTGTTTATATATTTCTCCCCCGCCTACTACCATAGCCTCTTTGGCATCCGCTTCGGCTGCTACAAAGAAAGCGTCCTCTATTTTTTTCACGACCAATACCCCTTCAGCTTCCCATCCTGCCTGGCGGGTTACCACAATATTTTTACGACCGGGAAGCGCTTTACCGATTGACTCAAAAGTTTTGCGACCCATAATAATAGGCATCCCCCAGGTAATGTTTTTGAAATGTCTCATGTCAGCCGGCAAATGCCAGGGCATTTTGCCTTCCTTACCGATGGCATTGTTGTTGGCTGCAGCTACTACGAGAGAGATAGTCATACCCCGGTTAAAGTTTTATAGTTCTGACTTCTTTTTGCCCCTAAAGGGGAGATTGCAAGAAATCATTAAATGTAAAAGTGAAATAATTCTCCACAAATGTAATCACAGATTAATTCTTTAGCACCGTTTACAAAAGAAAAAGAATCCCTGACCTAAGTCACCTTTAGAGACAGGGTTTCTAAACCGCCACAGGTGCTTTAATAGCCGGATGACATTGATAATTCTCCAATGTAAAATCTTCAAATTTAAAGCCGAAGATGTCTTTGACTGACGGGTTCAGTTTCATTTGGGGCAATGGAAAAGGTTCTCTGCTCAATTGCAGATTTACCTGCTCCATATGATTGTTGTAAATATGGACGTCCCCGAACGTATGTACAAACTCACCAGATTCGAGGTCACACACCTGGGCAATCATCATGGTCAGTAAAGCATAGGAAGCTATATTGAATGGAACACCGAGGAATACATCTGCTGAACGCTGGTACAATTGGCAACTGAGTTTTCCATTGGCAATATAAAATTGGAACATCGTATGACAGGGCATCAGCGCCATCTCCGGCAGATCGGCCACATTCCATGCACTTATTATCAACCGGCGGCTGTCGGGGTTCTTTTTTATTTGTGTAATCAGATCAGATACCTGGTCAACCACTTTACCATCTTTTCCTTCCCAACTACGCCATTGCTTGCCATACACAGGCCCCAGTTCGCCACTTTGATCGGCCCACTCATCCCAAATCTTCACACCGTGCTCTTTCAAATATGCAATATTCGTTTCTCCTTTCAGGAACCATAGCAACTCGTAGATGATGCTTTTAAGATGAACTTTTTTGGTGGTCACCAATGGAAATCCTTTCTGCAGATCGAAACGCATCTGGTAACCGAAAACACTTTTTGTACCCGTGCCGGTCCGGTCAGTTTTCTCTGTTCCGTTTTCCAGGATATGTTTTAGTAAACCCAGGTATTGCTGCATGGCTGCAAGTTAGGGAAATGAGGAGTTGCTAGTAGCAAGCGGGCAGTGGGTGTGTGCAAACTGTGGAAGACTTATCCTTTTCTTCTTTGAAGTTCTTTTTTTATCAACCCCAATTCCCTTCCCGTTTGCCCTTTTACCGAAGTATTTTCCTGCGCCCGGCGCATGAGGTAAGGGATAACATCTTTGATGGGACCGAAAGGCAAATACTTGCTTACACTGCAGCCTGCATGCGCCAGGTTGAAGGTAATATTATCACTCATGCCATATAGCTGGCTGAAGTGTACATGCGGATGGTTCAGCGGCATTCCTTTCTCCTTCATCAATTGGGTTGTATACAGATTGCTGAACTCATTATGCGAAGCAACGATCAGCGCAATATTGTCAATATGATCGATACAGAACTTAACGCTTTCATTAAAATCCCTGTCGCTGCTCTCCTTATCCGGCTGAATGGGTGATGGATACCCTTTTTGCTCAGCCCTTTTTCTCTCTTTTTCCATATAAGCCCCCCGCACCAGCTTGGCGCCAAGAATAAATTTTCTTTCCATAGATGCTGCATAAGATTCCTTCAGGAATTGCTGCCTGTCTGTACGGTAATGCTGTGTTGTATTGTAAACTACCGGCCTTTCTTTATTAAATGTGTCCATCATCAGGATGGTCATGGCGTCCACCGGGTCTTGTATCCATGTTTCTTCAGCATCCACCATCACCCCTCTTTTTTTCTCAGCCGCCTCCTTGCATATCCGCATCATCCGATGCCGTATCCTGTGCCATTCTTCCCTTTCTTCGGCTGTCAATGTTTCTACAGCAGCCAGGTAACGTTGCATTAATGTGCCTTCGATTCCTTTCATTGCTGCATCTAATTTTTCCAGCAAACCAAAGCGGGCAAACCCCGTAACCTTCACACTCATGAACGGGATATTCGGCTGTGTGGCGGCATAATCAATCACCCGGATAAATTCATCACAGGCATGATCAAAATTTTCCTCGCCTTCTTTTCCTTCCACCCCATAGTCCAGTATCACTTTTACATTATACCCTGCCAGTTTTTTTGCAACGGAAGTTGTTTGATCCAGTGTTTCCCCTCCTACAAATTGTGAAAAGATAGTTTTACGGATAAGGCCTTTAACGGGTAACCGCATTTTGAGTGACCAGGGTGCAAGCTTTGTTCCAAGTTTTACAATCCATGGTCTGCCCATCAGGGAATAGAGAAACCGGGCTTTCTTCAATTCTTTGTCCGTCTTGTATTCAAATGCAAATTGGGTATTGTCAAAAGAAATGGCATCAGGGGTTAATTTCATAGCAATCGGTGTTGAATAGCCAAAAATAGTAGATAAAATTCCAAGGAACAAAATGCAACAGCAATAATTTATAGTGGAATACCATTAGCAATTCCTTTGTTATTCCTTATCCTGCTGATACTTTACCTTTGCACAAACTTGATTTATGGAAGAAAGGAAACCTTCAGGAAGTATAATAATTATGACCGAAATCGTATTACCTAACGATACTAACGTTTTCGGTAACCTGATGGGAGGAAGGCTGATGTACTGGATGGACATTGCTGCTGCTTTATCAGCGCAGAAGCATTGTAATGCGCCGGTGGTTACTGCCTCTGTTGATAATATTTCATTTGAAAACCCCATTAAACTTGGAAATGCTGTACACATTGAAGCAAAAGTTACCCGTGCCTTCAACAGCTCCATGGAAGTACACCTGAAAGTGTGGGGCGAAGACCTGACACAGCAATACAAATACAAAAGCAACGAAGCCTATTACACTTTTGTAGCCCTTGACCCTAACCGTAAGCCACGGCCTGTACCGCAGCTTGTTCCTGAAACTGCAGAAGAGAAGAAATTATTTGATGGGGCGCTTCGCCGCAGGCAGCTCCGATTAATATTGGGTGGCAAACTGAAACCTGATGATGCCACAGAGTTGAAAGCTCTCTTCACCCCAAACCCCTAAAGGGGCTTAACAAGAAACAATGTATCCGGAAATTCCTCATATAAACCCGGTATTATATTTTTTAAGATCAGGACAATAACAATACTCCCCTTTAGGGGCGGGATGAAATTTCAACTTTAAAACTAATCCCAGGGGTCTCATTTATCCGTCGTCTGCCAGTGATGCCGCCCCATCATCATATACTTCTTACTTTGTTCAATGGCATCCATTATCTGCGCCATGATGTCTTCAGCCGGGGCATCGTAGTTAATTTGCAATGGTTCTTTAAAAGTGATGGAAAGCAATGAGCCTTTCTTCTTAAATTTTAATCCCTTCTTATTAAAGGCCCTCCAGAAACCGCTGATGACAACCGGTACCACCACAGGCTTCATTTGTTTTATGATGAGCGCTGTTCCTTTTCTGCCCGGGGCAAAAGGCTTGGTAGTTCCCTGCGGAAAAGTAATGACCCAGTTATTTTCCAGCGCCCTTGTTATTTTTCTTGTATCCGATGGGTCAAGTCCCCGTCTTATTTCTTTTCCTTCGGCCCGCCAGGTTCTCTTCACAGTTAATCCGCCCGCCAATAGAAATAACCGGCTGATGAAACTTCCTTTCATGGTTTCTTCTGCCG
>CAYHPA010000219.1:0-4464 GCA_964358155.1 uncultured Chitinophaga sp. | reverse complement strand
TATCTTGTCTTTTATTGCTTGCTTTTCAGTGGCATTAAACCTTGTATCATCACGTAGTCCAGATAACAAATATGCCATTACTTCGATGAGAAACCCGGCAGTTCCCGAACAGGCATCAATTACTTTGGGGGGTGTTGCCGCATTGAAGTCACTTCTTTGTAGTGCTATGCGTGTCATAAAATCTACTACCGGGCGGGGGGTGAAGTACTGGCCTAACTCCTTACCCCTTACCGCAGCATTTAAAAAAACTTCAAACATCCTTCCGTTTAAGTCTTCATCAATGGAACTAAGATTTATTGTTTGAAAAGTTTTGATTAATTCCTTACAAGTAGATGCTTGTAATTCAAACGTTTCATCCTTATCGTAAATACGTTTCTTTTTATCTTTTATTATAGCAGTTTCAAGGTCTGTGTGCAACTGTCTAAATAAAATATCCCTAACCGGGTGAACAGAAGTGGCTTCTTGTGCTGCAAGCCATTCTAATGTCAAAGGCATTGTATAAACAGGTGTACCCGCAGGCAGTAACTCACGTTTTTTATCTTCTCTTATCTTTATAAAAATAAACTTGCAAAATTCAAAAAAAGCATCGGAAGGAGCCATCTTTTGTTTTTTCCAAATCATGTCATGGCATTCTTCAAATATCTTGTTTAGTCTATCGGGAGGGACAACCTCGAAAGCCAAGCCGCCGGATGCAACCTCATTAGCGGTTTTGTATTTGATATAAGATCGAAGGTTTACGTATGGTGGTGCTCCACTGGAAAAATCCGATACTTGTAATGTAACCGTTGGAACAATGCTGTCATGCTTAAACAATGAAGTAATATGTCCATTGCTAATTAATAGCCATTGTATTTTTTCATTATTTGGTTTATCCCTGTTATAGCTTAATGCGTAGCTGGCCGCCTGTCCCCATGCCTTTTGGATGCTTATTTTGGGGTCTTTCGCCTCAACAGCTACTTTAGCACTTCCGGTGCTACCAAACAAAAGAAAATCGGGAGATACTTTTGCTGATTTTGTTCCGCTATGGATAATTAACGGCTCTAATCTTTTTTTGGGTATTATAGAGGTATCAGGATAGCCCAAGTCTTTAAATAATTTAGCCAGAAGCCGCACTTCAACTTCTGATTCAGTTTTTAAATCTTTCCCACTTAACTTAAACAAAGTGCTATACTGCATGAGCTATATTTCAGATTTGTGAAGTTAATGCTCACGGCACTATATAGCAAATTTATTTTTGTATTAGCTCTTTATAGGTCAGTCTGCCCTGCGTTTTAGCCAATGAAATATCAAATCTCTTATTGTCAGTCACTTTTCTTGCATTGAAGCGATAAGAAAATTCATCACAATAACGGTGTAAATGTTTTGGGCTGACCTGATGATAAATACCATATACACCCCGCTTTAACAAACTCCAAAAGTTCTCTATGTTATTCGTGTGAAAGGCTCCACGTACATATTCGTTTTCCTGATGGTTTATAACCACATGAGCAAAATCTTTTGACAGGCCGCTATACCCAAGCCATTCGTCAGTAACAATTATTGAACCTTCGGCAACCATTTGCTGAATGATCGGTTTTAATGTTGAAGCCTTTGTGTCGGGAACTACTGACAGGTGAACATTGCCGCCAGTCTGCATCATACCAAATACCGGGGTCTTGTCTTTTACTGACCGACCTTGTGAGTCAGCTATTTTTTTATCAGCATGACGGTTCTTATTTTTTCCACCAAAGAAACTTTCATCGGCAGCTATCAAACCGTCCATTTTTGTTTTCAATGACTTTACCTGAAAGGCATAACGTATGCGGCCAAGCATGAACCATGCACTCTTTTGGGTCAATCCTAAATCCCTTCCAAGCTGATGTGAACTGATTCCTTTTTTGTGTGATGAAAAAATATAGATGCCGATAAACCATTTACGCAAGTCAATGTGTGAACCTTCAAAAATAGTTCCTACTGTAACCGTAAATCTTTCCCGGCAATCTTTACACTTGTACTGTCCTTTGAAAGTGCCTTTTGTTTTTAACTGGTAATGATTTTCATTCTTAGTGCCACAATGCGGGCAAACTGGCTCACCTTTCCAAAGGATTAATTCAAGGTACTTCCGGCAGGCTGTTTCGTCAGGTAAAACTTTCAGCATTTCGCTGAAGGATTTGAAGGTCTTAAAGCTGTTCAGTTGTGTCATGGTTTCTTTCTTTTTATACCCAAATATACCAATGAAAACTGGTACATCCAAGTATCTCACCAACTATTTCGTGAAAAAAGCCTAATTTTAACATATTGGTACATCAAACTATATCATTGCCTTAATTATTTTCCCTTTCCGCCACCAAACTTGTACCCAAATGAGACGCCACCGTAATAGGGAATAAAGAACCCGTTTCCAAATACCGGGCATACAAATGCACGAAATGTAAAGCCCCCGTTTTCCGGCTGCTTACGATACCCCAATATTATATGGCCAAACGTAGTTGAAAAATCACTGCTTGAAATATCACCTGTCCCAAATACTGGTGTTACACCGGCCCCAATTTCAAAATAATTCAGATTGTCTTTACCTATAAGATAGTTTAACCCGACAGGAACAAAGATAAGGCCGGAGCCATCTACGCTGAATCCCCCAACACCTGCCCTTCCGCCAAAGCCGCCATTTGATTTGCCGAATCTTGTGTCAAAGTTGAGCGATGCAAGGCCCGGACCACCAAGTTCTGCATATACGGACTGGGCTGCAGATGATTGGGCAAATACAATAAATCCTGATAAAGCAATGAGTAGTTTTTTCATTATTATAGTTTTTGATTAAAAAGATAGCCAAAACATGAGTGAAATATAACTGCCAAAATTTTTTATCTGTTTTCACAAAATGTTCACTTCCCGCTCAAGTGCTACCCCGAATTTTTTCTTTACGCTCTGCAGAATTTCATCGCTTAAATCAAGTATGTCCTGCCCTTTGGCATTCCCATAGTTCACCAGCACCAATGCCTGCCTCTCATGACAGCCGGCATCCCCTTTTCGCTGCCCCTTCCAGCCGCACTGCTCAATCAGCCAGCCCGCCGCCAGTTTCATTTTATTACCTCCAAATGGAAATGCAATGATACCGGGAAATTGGGATTGCAGCTCTTGACATTTGTCAAGACTTATTTCCGGGTTCTTAAAAAAACTCCCTGCATTGCCAATCAGTTTCGGGTCTGGCAGTTTGGATGAACGGATATTAATGACAGCCTGCGAAATAGCCTGTATGCTCAGGTCCTTTACCCCCATTTTCTCCAGCTCCTCATTGATGGCGCCATAGCTGGTATTAAAAACCGGATGCTTCCTTAAACGAAATGTAACAGAAACTATGGCAAACTGATCTTTATATTGTTCTTTAAAAACACTGTTACGGTATCCAAATTCACAATCATTCTTGCTGAACAAAAATATTTTCCTTTCCTCCAGGTGAAATGCTTCAAGACTAAAAAAGACATCTTCCAGTTCTACCCCATAAGCGCCGATGTTCTGCATGGGTGATGCTCCCACATTTCCGGGTATCAGCGAAAGGTTTTCCAACCCTGCCCAATTGCGGCTGATGCAATAGAGCACAAACTGGTGCCAGTTTTCCCCGGCCCCGGCCCTTACATATACATATTCCTCGTCTTCATGCAAAAGTTCTATGCCGTTGATTTCATTTTTTAAAACGAGTCCGTCAAAATCTTTTGTAAACAGGATATTGCTTCCCCCGCCGAGGACAAGGGTTGCGGGTTTTGAGTTACGAGTTACAAGTTCTGAAAGTTCGTCAATGTCTCTAAAGGCAGCGAAGTATTTTGCCCTGGCATCAATACCGAAAGTATTATATGGCCGGAGCGAAATATTTTCAGAAATTTTATTCACAACCGCAATGTAAAAATTAAACCAATCAGAAGGCTGATCTTTTTTTATTTATTCAAAATACATTTATCTTTCATTATAGATTAAACCACAGCCACATGAGAAAAACCTTTGCGTTCCTCTTTTTTTTGAGCCTTGTTGTCAGTTCAAATGCCCAGGAGAACAAACCGCTCATTCCTTCCGGCGAAATAATCGACTCAGCATTGCGTCTTCATGACAACGGGAAATACGAAGAAGCATTAGAACTGTATAATAAGATACGCCGTGGTGATACAAACTATTACAGGGCTGTTTACGAAACAGCTTATACGCTACTGGCCGACAGCCAGTTTGCTGCAGCAAAAAACACCTGCGAAAAAGGACTCGAAGAACCTAATGAATACTGGCCTGACCTGATGACCCTGTACGCAAATGTGACAGATGATATGGGCGACCCTCAGCGGGCATTACGTATTTATGATTCTGTAATCCTGATGTACCCGGCCAGAACAGACCCCTACCTGAATAAAGGCACTACCCTTATCAGGCTTGAAAAATATGCTGAAGCCGAAGAAGTATTTAAACAGGCGCTGCTTATCAATCCCTACCAGGCCAGTTGTC
>CAYHPA010000218.1:0-4482 GCA_964358155.1 uncultured Chitinophaga sp. | reverse complement strand
CGCGCTTCGACCCGGGCGCGCTCTACACGCCCGGGCCGAAGGGCTTCGTCGACTATCCGGCCCTCGAAGGTTGAGGCTTCGAGCCGTCCGCTCATTTCGCGCGCAGGGCGTCGCGGATCTCGGTGAGCAGGACTTCTTCCTTCGACGGTCCCGGAGGCGGCGCGGCCTCTTCCTTCTTCTTCATCTCATACATTGATCGGGGGGTTTGCCGGTGCTGCCATCACCCATGCTATGATGACAAAAGGGGCGGGCATATCATGGGGTAAGGTTGTTGAAAGCGGGATCATTTTCAAAACCATTCTTTTCATTTTTCTTGCACCGCTCATCGGGATGATCGTTTCCATTTTCATTACTATCGTTACTGTCATGAGAAATATATGGATTCGACTTGGCATCATTACTGTTGCCACTGCTATTACGTTTTTCCTGTTTGACATGTTTGAGAATAATAAAATGCACGAAAACCTGCAGAAGTTCCTGAAAATGGATAAATACAAAAAAGACATTTCTGCAGCAAAAGATAAGATCAAGGCAAACCCTTCCGACAGTGTTGCCATAGCTGACCTGGCCTCGGCTGAAAAGAAGCTTGGAAAAACAACGGTCATTTATAAAAATATTGAACCCCTGATTTCAAACTATGATAAATTGGGCGCCGGAGCTATCTCTCACAAAGCTTATACAGAAGGCTGGCTGAATGAAATTGCCGTGAGCCGGTTGAAAGATGATGTCCGTAATGCCAATGATTACCTGATCCTCGAAGCGCAATCTGTACAGGACAAGTCGCATAAAGAGGAGTTTGCCAAAGCCAAAAGAGTCACAGAGAATTATAAAGAGCCGTTACAGCTCTATCTTGACAAAAAAATTACACTGGACAGTGCCATGGCGGCTGTTCATACCATCTATCCTATCCGGGAAAAAAACCTGGTTCTGGTAAAGAGCAAAATCGAATCTTTCAGTATTGAAAAAACATTAAAAAAAGAAATACTGAAAGGAGATAACAGGGTTATAGCATGGGGCATTGTTGGCATTTCAGTTATTTTCTGCCTGGTTTATCTTTATTCTGAAAAAATAAAAAATCCCACTGCCCGCCGCATGAGTGAGATGTTTAAAAAACTACAATTGTTCAGTTCGGCGGCATTCAGCATCGGCCACGGTGGTAATGATGCGCAAAAAGTAATGGGCATCATTGGCGCTGCGCTGATTGCCAGCGGAGCCATACAGGACTTTAGCCACCTGCCCAATTGGGTTCCTATTGCTTGTTACCTTGCCATTGGCATGGGCACTATGAGTGGCGGCTGGAAGATTGTAAAGACCATGGGAACAAAAATTACCAAAGTAACCCCACTCGAAGGTGTTTCCGCCGAAACCGCCGGAGCTTATACCTTATTTTTTACCGGGCAAATGGGAATACCTGTCTCCACCACACATACCATTACCGGTAGTATTATCGGAGTAGGCGCCACCAAACGTTTATCAGCAGTACGCTGGGGGGTAACGGTAAACCTGCTCTGGGCATGGATATTGACGATTCCGGTGAGCGGATTACTGGCAGCCGGCGTTTATTATATCGTTCAGTTTTTCGACAGGTGACACTGATTTCATTGTATTGCAAAAAAACCTGATTTTTGCCATGATTATTTATGGCTAAAATACTTGTAACAGGCGGCTGCGGCTACATCGGCTCTCACACTATTGTTGATCTTATAGAAAATGGATATGATGTTATCTCCGTCGATAACAATTCACGGTCCAATCCTGTCATTTTAAAAGGCGTTGAACAGATAGCAGGCAAAAAAATCAAGAATTACAAAGTTGATCTCTGCAACTTTGATGATACCCATGCCATTTTCCAGGAAAATGAAGACATCAGCGGCATTATCCATTTTGCTGCTTACAAATCTGTGGAGGAATCGGTGCAGCAACCTTTGCTTTATTATGAAAACAACCTTGTTTCATTAATCAACCTGCTCAAATGTGTGCAGGAGTTTCAAATATCTTCTTTTGTATTTTCTTCTTCCTGTTCAGTATATGGCAATGCAGATAAGGTGCCTGTAACAGAAAGTACGCCGTTAAAACCGGCTGAGTCACCATATGGAAGCACCAAGCAAATGAGTGAACAGATAGTAATGGAGTTTGCAAAAAATTCAACTGCCCAAACAATTTTGCTCCGGTATTTTAATCCTGCCGGCGCACATCCCTCTGCAGTTATTGGTGAAATGCCGGTAGGCAAACCCTCTAATCTTGTTCCCGCCATCACACAAACGGCTATCGGCCGTATTGAAAAAATGTATGTATATGGAACTGATTATCCCACCCGTGACGGCTCCTGCATCCGTGATTATATACATGTCTGCGATCTTGCCCATGCCCATACACTGGCATTAAATTATCTTGAAGAAGGGAAAAACAAAAACAATTGCGAGGTTTTTAATCTTGGCAGCGGCAGCGGAGTAACAGTACTCGAAGCCATTAACGCTTTTGAAAAAGTAAGTGGTGTCAAACTTAATTATGAGAAAGGGCCCCGCAGGGCGGGCGATGTAGTATCCGTTTATGCCAATAATGACCTGGCAAAAGAAATGCTGGGCTGGCAAACACGTTTCTCACTGGATGATATCATGGCCACAGCCTGGAAATGGGAAAGACGGCTGAAAGCAGATGAAACGGTGTTTGGCAGTGTGCCGGGCGAACTTAACTGATTTTCATTCATTCTTATCCAATACATTTGCCCAACTAAATTTTTCTCATGCTATTAAAGGAAATTCAATCAGCCGGAAATAAAGACACAAGAAGCGGATTCGGTGATGGCATAGTGGAAGCAGCCCGAAAAAATTCAAATATTGTTGCATTGACAGCAGATCTCGCCGGCTCACTTAAACTAAACCAGTTCATGAAAGAATTTCCTGAACGGTTCATTCAATGTGGCATTGCTGAGGCCAATATGATGGGCATAGCAGCCGGGTTAACGATCGGCGGAAAAATTCCCTACACCACTACTTTCGCCAATTTTTCTACCGGAAGGGTTTATGATCAAATACGACAATCCATTGCATACAGCGGCAAGAATGTAAAAATTTGCGCCTCACATGCCGGGCTTACCCTCGGCGAAGATGGAGCCACTCACCAGATACTCGAAGATATCGGGCTGATGAAAATGCTGCCGGGAATGACAGTGATTGTTCCTTGTGATTACAAACAGACAAAAGCGGCCACTATGGCTATCGCAGAATACGAAGGACCGGTCTATTTAAGGTTTGGCCGCCCCTCCTGGCCCATTTTTACCAACGAAGCTGATTTCAAAATTGGCAAAGCACAGTTTTTTTCCGAAGGCACGGATGTTTCCATCTTCGCATGTGGCCACCTGGTGTGGAATGCCATTCAGGCCGGCGCCATTTTGCAGGAAAAGGGCATCAGTGTGGAAGTGATAAATATACATACCGTTAAACCATTAGATGAGGAAGCTGTGATCCGTTCCATTCGTAAAACAAAATGTGCAGTAACTGCCGAAGAACACAATATCATTGGAGGATTAGGCGATGCTATTGCCCAGTGTGCTTCTAAAAATTTTCCTGTTCCTATTGAATATGTTGGCACAAAAGACACTTTTGGTGAAAGCGGAGTGCCTAAAGACCTGCTGAAAAAATATGGTCTTGATATACCGGATATTGTGGTTGCAGCAGAAAAAGCAATGAGTCGCAAAAGCAACAGTTAACTTATTCTTTAAAACTAATTGGGCAGGTTCTTTTATTATTGAACCTGCTTTTCTATTTTTAATGGGAAAAATACTATTTAAACAAAATTCATTTCCAATATTCTAACCAAGCCAAAGCCCCGACAACATGTCCCTGACCACAACCAGCGATAGTGAATTACTTGTACAGTTCCGTAACCCTGTTACGAAAGAGAAAGCCTATACCGCTATCATTAAAAAATACCAGGAAAAACTTTATTGGCATATCCGCCGCATGGTGGTGGATCATGATGATGCCAATGATGTGCTGCAAAATGTGTTGATCCGGGTTTGGAATGGCCTGGAAAATTTCAGGGAAGACAGTCAGCTTTATACCTGGCTTTACCGGATCGCTACCAACGAATGCCTCACCTTCCTGGAACAGCAGAAAAAAAGGACTGCCATCAGTCTGAGCGATGTGGAAACCGGGCTAAGCAATAAGATAAAGGCCGACAGACATTTTGACCCCAATAAATTAGAGTGGAAATTGCAACTGGCCATACAGCAACTTCCTGATAAACAGAGAATTGTATTTGGCCTTCGGTATTACGACGAGATGCCCTATGAGCAAATGAGCCATGTGCTGGAAACCAGCGAAGGCGCCCTGAAAGCCAGCTACCACCATGCGGTCAAAAAAATTGAGGATTATATGCTAAATCATTAAACTTTGAGGCCTGAAAACCATCTTATTAACCGTTCCGCCCTGCGGGATAAATTGAAATGACACAGAAAGAGAACATATTACAAGAGTTAAA
>CAYHPA010000217.1:0-4498 GCA_964358155.1 uncultured Chitinophaga sp. | reverse complement strand
GAACGAAGCATGGTTTTGCGGATTCCGGTTTTATGTGGACAGGAATGTACTGATACCAAGGCCGGAAACAGAAGAACTGGTGGAATGGATCATTTCCACCCCGATAGCTATCGGGGGCAAGTTTCCGGTGGATGAACTAAGAATATTAGACATCGGCAGCGGCAGCGGGTGCATCCCCATCTCACTGAAAAGAAGGTTACGAAAAGCTGAAGTGTGGGCCTGTGATATAAGTGAAGCAGCATTGACAGTCGCCAGGCGAAATGCGGAGGCATTGGGAACAGATGTGAATTTTATTTTGCTTGACTTTTTAAATGAAGAACAAAGAAAGCAATTCCCCTCATTTGACATTATCGTCAGCAACCCGCCTTATGTGCCTGAAAAGGATAAGGAGGAAATGCAAAAAAATGTATTGCAGCACGAACCGCATACAGCCCTGTTTGTACCCGATAATGACCCGCTCGTCTTTTACAAAGCCATTGCGGAGTTTGGCAAAACCCATCTGAATAAAGCAGGAAGCATTTACTGCGAGATACATGAAAATCTTGGAGAACCCGTTACAAAGCTTTTCCATTCGCATGGTTATACTTCAGAGCTGAAAAAGGATATGCAACAAAAAAACCGGATGATAAGATCCGGTCTTCAATAGTTTGTCAGTCTGTCCAAAGGACTCCTTCGGAGAGCCTGCCTGTCGGCAGACAGGCCTGCCGAAGACTAATTCTCTACCCTTGCCACCACTTTGGCGCTGTCTAATTTCGCCACCCGCATTATCCTGAACACTTCGCCATAGAATGCGGCTGTGTCTGCATTGATAACAACGGTCGGCGTGTCAACCAGTGTCCGGTACCTGATGATCTCTTTTTTCAGCAATGAGTCAAAATCGGCCTTGGGCACTTTAGTTGCGCCGATAAAATATTCCTGGTCTTTATTTACACTCACCATGATCTGTTGTTTCGCCTTGGTCTCCTTAGAGCCTTTGGGATTGTTCACCGGCACAATATTCGGGTTGGCCAGCGTGGCCACGATGAGGAAGAACATCAGCAGGATGAAGAGAATATCGTTCAGCGAGTCGGTAAAGACCTCTGATTCTTCTTTATGTTTTTTTCTGAACCCCATTTATTTTGCTTTAGATGATAAAACTGTTTTTGAACGCCGCTACACAGCTCACTTCGTCGGTTCCTGCAGTATATCCAGGAAATCCGCCTCAGCCGCTTCCATTTTATTAGCTGTTTTATCAATCTGTGTTTTAAGATAACTATAGGCAAGGTAGGCGCACAATCCAATCACCAACCCGGTAATAGAGGTGATGAGTTTGGTGTAAATACCCCCTGCTATAGTCCCCACTTCAAATTCATTAGAGCTATTGATACGGGAAAACAACTGCATCAGTCCCACCAGTGTACCCACAAACCCAAAGATGGGCGCTGCCTTGGCAACGGTGGAAAGCCCTCCAAGATTTTTTTCCAGTTTATACATTTCCAGCTGGCCTACATT
Source organism: uncultured Chitinophaga sp. (assembly GCA_964358155.1). GTDB lineage: Bacteria > Bacteroidota > Bacteroidia > Chitinophagales > Chitinophagaceae > JJ008. Next base: position 3,007 of record CAYHPA010000217.1, on the reverse strand, counting down.
GTCCATGCTTTTTTCAATACTGTCGATGGGTTTGCCGATGCGCTGGATGCCTTTGTCAATGATGCGGGCCACCGGGTTGTTGGTGTTCTTGGCAAAATTGCGGGCAGCGGTAATGTTGCCGCTTACAATATTGTCCCGGATGATGTTCATGAAGTTGTCGTCAATCTTTGCTGCATTGCGGATAGCCATAGTACGCTCTGCAAAAACATAAACGGCAAAAAGCAGCATAGCGGCAAGCGGGATCATGATCCAGCCTCCCATGGTAAGGAGTTCAAAGAAACTCAGGTGTCCGTCATGATTACTGTCGCCGCTGGCAAATTTGGCTACTTTCTGTGCAGTGTCTGCGATCTGTAAAAGGTCAAACATAATTTTTCTTCTTTAGGTGTAAAAGTAGGTGTTGAGTGCTTATTTGTTTTCTTCTATTATCAACATGTGTCAACAATCGCCTCACCCCTTCCCTCTCCTCGCTGAGGAGAGGGAGCGGGACTCCGCTGATTTTATAGGACTATTGTAATTCAAAAAACTTTTTGGTTGAGCATTCAACGAGAAAAATAATGCCACGTTGTTTGAAGCGGTGAAGTTTTAGAGTTCTTTAACTAAAAACAGGCACTTATTAAAATGAGAAAGGTTTAAAAAGTTGGAACCAACTCTTTAAACCCTCTACTTATATACCTTATATACTTTCTTATCCTTTCGTTCCCGCCTGTTTCACCATCAGCGCCTGTATCTGCTTCATTGTTCCTTCCATACCATCGGGGCTGCCATCCAGAAATATCACATTACCTTTTCCATACTCAGCAAAATTTTTGATCGCTTCTGTCCACATGCTGAAAAGAATCACATTGGTATCCAGGTTGGCCTGTTTCATTTGCTCGGCCGCTTCAGACATACCGGCTGCCACTTCCTTACGGAAAAGAGCCACACCCTGTCCGCGGAGACGGGCTGCTTCTTTTTCGGCTTCGGCTGCAATTTTAGTAGCGTTACCATCTGCTTCTGCAGATTTTGTTTTGGTGATCAACAAGGCCTGGCCTTCGTTTTCAGCAGCAGCTTTCAGGTTGTTGGAGGCAACTACCTTGCTCATGGAGTCAAGGATCACTTTATCGAATGTAATATCATTGATCTGCAAATCCTGCAGGTGATAACCCCATGTTTCCAGTTGCTGGTCTATCTCCAATTTTACATATTCCACTATCTCTTTGCGAAGGGCCAGTATCTCTGCCTGTTTTTTGGTGGCCACAAAAGAACGGATATTACCTTCAATCGTTCTTATCAATGCCTGCATCAGGTCCTTATCAGCAAAAAATTTAAACGCTACTTTCTTGATTGTTTCCTCTTCAGCATTCTGAACAGAATACAACAGCATGCTTTTGAAATAGACATTCGCCTGGTCTGATGTTACTGCCTGGAATTCCAGCTCCACCGAGCGGTTTTGAATAGATACTTTCCGGGCTACAGATTCCAGGATCGGTATCTTCATATTCAATCCCGGCCGGGCCACACGGCGGTATTTACCGAACATGGTGATAACACCGATATATCCCTGGTTGATGGTGAACAGGGAGCCGAAAAAGATAATAACTAACACGATAACCCACCAATACTCTGCGAGCCATTGCTTGATATCCATAATTGTAAGATTTAGTAATGCAAGTTACGTTGAAGTTTTATCATCGGACAGGAAGGTTATGGTCTTTCTGCCCAGATCATCGCCAGGTGCACCATTGTCTCCACTGCTTTATTCATGTCCTGCACACTGATAAACTCCAGCTTGGAATGAATAGCCTGCTCGCCTGCAAATAGGTTGGGACAAGGCAAACCCATGAATGATAAGCGGCTGCCATCAGTTCCGCCCCGGATGCTTTCCATTTTCAGTTCCAACCCCGCCCTGCTGATGGCTTCTTTGGCATAGTCCACTACATGCGGGTGCAGGTCAAGCACCTCCTTCATGTTGCGGTATTGTTCCACCACATGAAATTCAAAAGAAGCTTTGGGATATGTCCTCATTCTTTCTTCGATCTGTGTCCGCAAATAGTCCTCTTTCTTTTGCAGGCCATCTGTGTCAAAATCCCGGATGATAAAATCAATACTGCATTTTTCAGCAATACCTTCTACCCTTACCGGGTGAATAAATCCCCTTCTGCCATCTGTCGATTCAGGAGAAAGCCTGTCTTTGGGTAACGCTGCCAATATCTCTCCGGCGATCTTCATCGCATTGATCATCTTGTCTTTTGCATATCCGGGATGGGCTATCACTCCATGTATAATGACCTGTACCCCATCGGCGCTGAAAGTTTCATCTTCCAGTGAGCCGGCATCGCCTCCATCGAGTGTGTAGCCATAATCAGCGCCGAGTTTTTGCAGGTCCACTTTCACCGTTCCTTTTCCTACTTCTTCATCGGGTGTAAAAAGGATTTTTATTTCGCCATGCCTCACATCTTCATTTGTCATTAAGAAATAGGCCATATCCATTATCTCTGCCACACCAGCCTTGTCATCTGACCCAAGCAGTGTAGTGCCCGATGCAGTGATAATATCGTTACCAATCAGCGTTTGCAGATATGGATAATCGCTCACCCGCAGCACCTGCGAAGTATCGTCCGGCAACACAATATCCTGTCCCTTGTAATTCTTATGAACTAATGGTTTTACATTGCTGCCGCTGCAATCCGGCGCAGTATCCACATGCGCACAAAAACAGATCATCGGCACTTTCCTGCCAACATTGGAAGGGATAGTAGCGTACACATAACCCCATTCATCCATATGGGCATCGGCAATACCCATCTGCTTTAGCTCATCTGCCAGTATCCTGCTTAAGTCTTTTTGTTTTTCTGTGGTTGGGTGTGTGTAAGACTGAGGATCGCTTTGCGTATCAATTTGCACATATCTCAGAAACCTTTCTGCTGCGGTAAATTTGTAATTGGAGAACATGAGTTTTCTTTTTGGGGTGTCGAATATACAGTAAAAGAAAATGGCCTAAGGATAAACCTTAAACCATTCGATATTA
>CAYHPA010000216.1:0-4614 GCA_964358155.1 uncultured Chitinophaga sp. | reverse complement strand
CCGGTTGAAACTATTCAATAGATGAATTCAGAATATAAATATTCCGGGGAAGAGCTGGTATTGTTTCAGCACGCAAAACGCTGGAAGAAATATTTTTCAAAGCAGATAAAACCGCATATAAAAGGAAAAGTGCTTGAAGCAGGGGCTGGCAGCGGAAACAATACAGCGATATTAAACGACGGATCAGTACCAGCCTGGCTTTTGCTTGAGCCTGACAAGCACATGGCTGCTTTGTTGGAAAGAGATGTACAACAAAAAAATTATCCTTCCAATTGTCGGGCAAAGAATGGAACGATTTACGATATAGAACACATATTTGACACTATCATCTACATAGATGTACTGGAACATATAGAAGCAGATGCAGAAGAAATGAAGAGGGCTGCATCATTACTTAACAAAGGAGGCCGCATCATAGTTTTATCCCCGGCTTTTCAATCCTTATATAGTCCTTTTGACAAAGCAATAGGTCATTACCGTCGCTATAACAAGAGGATGCTTAATGAAATCACACCATCCGGTGTCAATATGATAAGTTGCCGCTATTATGACAGCATCGGCTATTTCGCTTCGCTAATGAATAAGTTAATCCTCAAACAAAAAATGCCGGGCATGTCCCAGGTGCTTTTATGGGACAGATGTATGGTACCTGTTTCAACCATTACCGATAAGTTATTCTTTCACAAGTTTGGTAAAAGTATAATTGCCGTCTGGCAGAAATGAGCTTAAACTGCTTCCAAAATTTTATCTATTTTGTAGCAGGTAACTGGCTGCAACTACATGAAACAACTCATATCCTTTCAGCAAAACAAGGCTCACTACAAAAACTACTTATGGCTTCTTGTCATTTGCCTGCTTGCTTACTGGCCGCTCACATTCGGGGTTTTCAGTGTAAAGAATGATGCCATCCATTATTTTTTACCTTACCGCTTTCATATCAGCGAAGCCATCCGAAACGGAGAGTTACCTTTCTGGAGTCCTTATATCTACCTCGGCAATCCGGTTTACGGCGATATGCAAAGCGGCGCCTGGAATCCTATAGTATGGCTATTCTCACTTATCAGCAGATATGATATAACAGTCTTTCATTACGAAAATCTCCTGTATATCTTTTTGGCAGGAATTGGAATGTACAAACTGACCAACCGCCTCGTTGCGCATTCACATACGGCATTGCTTATTGCTGTCAGTTATATGCTAAGCGGCTTCATGCTCAGCGGGCAACTCATCAACTGGTTGGCAGCTGCTGCATTTTTTCCATTTGTTATTCATTATTATACGCAATGCCTCCGTTCGTCATCGCTGAACTATTCAATAAAGACCGGGATAGGATTATTTTTTCTGCTGACAGCCGGTTATCCATCCTTTTTCATCATTACTGGTTATGTTTTGCTGATACTTTTTATACTTACTGTAGTAAAACGCTTCAAAACCAGGGAACCCATCACAGTTTCATGGAAAAAATTTATTCTGCAACACCTGCTGCTTATACTGGTGTTTACAGGATTGTCGCTTCCGGCCATCATATCCTATATCGATCTGCTGCCCTATTACCAACGGGGAAGCGGAACAAGCTATGCCGATACTATTACCAACTCATTGGAATGGCAACACCTGCTTTCATTGATCTTTCCTTCTTCCATCAAAGCCAGCGATGTTGTTTCCACAACAGATGTCACACTAAGAAACATATATCCCGGCATTTTTGTATTGCTGGCATTAGCAGCTTTTCCTCCAAAATGGAATAAGCGAAATATCCTTCTTATTTCACTCGCCGTTTTTGCTTTGCTTTTTAGTTTAGGTGACGCTACCCCTGTCAGAAAACTTTGCTACAACCTCGTTCCGCTGATGGATACTTTCCGGCATCCTTCGCAGGTACGTCTATTTTTTGTTTTCGCTCTTCTGTTACTTGCGGCTCCGGGGTTAAAAAAAATATTGAATGAAAAATCATTTCTGCCGGAGTTGAGAAAATTAAAACCAGTTACCTGGATCAGTTTAGCCTCCATCCTAATTATCAGCATACTTGCTTTCTTTGATTCTTCCATTCTAAACCAACTATCAGGCTTTAGTTTTTCCGGAATAAAAGAGTTTATTGAGAATATCAATTTTGCTGATGCCGTTTTTATGAATGGTGTTTTGCAAATGATTTTCTTAGCCGCATTCCTTTTATGGATAAAAAAATATCATTCGCACAAAAAAATATTTTCTTTTTTGTGGATCGCCAACCTCTTTATTCTGGCGCAGTTTATCCTGCCGGTCAGTTTTGTAAGCCAGACATCTCCGAAAGAGATCAATGCTTTCATTCACGCTTCGCCAAAAGGTTTTCCGGCAAATGGGCTTGAGAAGTCATTAGCTGAAAACAGCAACAGCATCCTTGATCATTTTGATAAGATTGCCCTCACAACTTTTTATAATAAGAAAATCGGCATCAGCAGGGTAAGCTACTCCCCTGCTTTTTTAGATGAACAGGAAATTTTTCTGAAAAGTGAAAAATTATACAACTATATCGCCGCCAAACCGGTGGTTTACCTGGCAGATTCATTATTGACTGTTTCTGACACCGGATTGCTTAGCTCTGCGGACAAATGCAACTATGCAATATTGGAACAGCCCGTTAACTATACAGATAGTTGTTCACAGGATGGTATTGTCTCCATCCAACATTTATCTTCAAATTACTTCAGCATTAGTGCCAGCAGTCCTGTGAAGAGCTTTTTAGTATTGTCACAAAGCTACCATCACTACTGGCAGGCAACAGTAGACGGAAAAGAATCAAGTATCTATAAAACAAACACAGGTTTTATGGGAATCCCGCTGGATGCAGGCTCTCATAGGATAGTTTTCTGGTTTGTTCCCCGTAATACACTGCTTGCATTTCCGGTTCTCGGTCTAACTCTCCTTGTTTTGATTATTGCAGGCATTTTTTCGATTATCAAAAAAAGAAAAAGCAACGCATGAGTAAAATGCGTACGATATGGCTCACATTCTTCCTGTCCCTCCCGGTTATGTTGTTTGTGTTGCAGCATTTTTTCATTCATAGCCCGGATTTGAAACCCACCGGGTTCACTAACGAAGAGAATGTGCTGTACATGTCCTATGCCCGGCAGTACCTGGACCAGGATACTGCTTCAGCCTTTTATTCCAATCCTTTCGACGGCAACCCGCAATCGCCTAAAATATATTTTCAGCCTATCACTGTTGTTTTCGCCGGGTTGATGAAACTCGGTATTGATCCAGGGCTTTGCTTCTCATTATTCGGCCTGATCATGACAGTGCTTTGCATTTATATGGGAGTAAAAATTTTGAGACATCTTATTCCCGATAATAAACAAATGTCATTAGTTGCGACTTTATTTACCTGGGGAGGCGGACTTAGTGCCCTGGCAGGATTGATAGGCTCAACTTTTTTAGCAGGTCATCATACTGAACAATGGATAGAGGGAATTTATTTAGCCGACCCGGACAGAGGATGGTGGGGGCTTAACTGGGGCCGGACAATGTTCATTCCATTGGAGGCTTATTATCACTTCTTATTCCTGCTGAATATTTACCTGGTACTAAAACAAAAATGGAAAGCCGCAATTGTTATTGGATTGCTACTGTCCATTTCTCATCCTTTTACCGGAATTGAATATTTGTTAATCATTAATGGATGGCTGTTATTTGAAAAATTAATCTATAAAAATAAAAACATCCCCTACTGGTATTGGGCAGCAATTGCAGTCGTTACCGCATTTCATATATGGTACTACCTGGTTTACCTCAACAGTTTTCCGGAACATAAACTATTATTTACTCAATACAGCACCGGGTGGACTTACAGCCTCCTGATTGCCATACCAGCTTATTGCATAGTTGCAGGTTTATCTTTCCTGAACATGTATATCAACCGCCCGGTCAGAAATTTTCTTTCGAATCCCCACCAACGATTATTTCTTTGCTTGGCTATCATTGCTTTTCTTCTATCCAAGCATGAATGGTTTATCAAACCGATGCAGCCCATCCATTTTACCCGTGGTTATATATGGGCAGGCCTTTTTTTATTTTCGCTACCAGCCCTGCTGTGGCTGAATGATTATTTACGACAGAGAAAATTAAAATGGGTGCTGTATGTACTTATTACCCTCTTTCTGTCAGACAATATTCTGTGGACCGCCAACCTGCTTCGTGGAAGTAATAATACAGAATGGGAAGGTCATCTAACAAAGGATACCCGGCAGGTTATTGATTATTTGAAATCAAATACCACAAACAATGATTTGCTTGTTGGTAATGCATCACTGGTAAATTACCTGGTCAATGTTTATACACATGGGAACTCATGGGTATCGCATCCATACAATACCCCCAACAGATCTGAGAGAATCAATCAAATGGAAAATTATCTTCACACAGGCGTATCACTACCGGAGTGGAAAGGCAGGCGTATTGTAATCATCCTTGATAAAAGAAAAGAGGCTGCTAATATCCATTCTTCCTTAGTATTTAATAAAGAGTTGGAGAACAACTCTTACATTGTTTTTATTCCGTGATATTTTTCCCCTTCATGGCTTTGCTTATGGCTTCATCCATCAACCTTTCTGCATAAGGTCTTGAAATTTCATTCAGTTTTTA
>CAYHPA010000215.1:0-4716 GCA_964358155.1 uncultured Chitinophaga sp. | reverse complement strand
GAAAGCAATACGCCGCCGAGATGTGGCAAGGCGCCGCCGCTCAATCCTGTACCAGCTCCTCTTGGTGTAACATTTATTTTTTCATTATCACATATTTTTAAAATGGCGCTGATCTCCTCTGCTGTTTTGGGTTTGATGACCACATCGGGCAGATAATGCAGGTCTTCTGTTTCATCATGTGAGTAATGATGAAGTGATTCCTCATCCAGCAGCACATATTTATCTCCAACAATTTTTCTGAAAGCCTCTATATGCTGGTTTATTGGCCCGATAGTAGTTGCAGTTACCATTGTTTGTTTTCTATTGGCTGTAAAAGTCGGAAGAATTCGGGAGGGAAAACAAATGAGGCTAAAAAATTATTTTTTATACTGAAGGATATTCAACGATTTCAGTTTATTGAAACCCGTATCGGCTGTCAGCAGGGAAAGGTTTTCGTATTCAGCGGTCGCAGCAATAATACTGTCAGGAAGTTTAAGACCACTTTTTTTCCTGATCGAGATGGCAGCCTGTTTTATACCTGTATTTATTTCTACTATTATACATGCAGAAAGAAATGCCTGAATGGCTTTTTCCTCAGCAGCTTTCATTAAAGGATTGGCAAGCAACTCCATTTCAGTGATAAAACTGATATAAGGTGTTTTACTCCCTATAATCCCGGCCAGTACTTTGTCCCCTCCAAGCAAATAGAGGATGATGTTCGTATCAAGCAGGTAATTATTCCCACTCATTTCTCCATTGTTTTTGCAGTTGCAGGGGATCTTTTTTCAGGCGGATAATACCACAATAATTCAAAGCATTGAATGTCTTTTTTGACTTACGACGGCGTTTTTTTCCCTGTCCCTCAAGTTTCCTCAACGCTCTTTCTATTTCGGCCTTTGTAGACCTGCTTGTAATTGTTATGACCATAACCGGGGCTTTGTACAAATTTATCTCTTTAACCAGTCATTTCCAAAGTGGTTTGGAAATTTTGGAGAGAAGGATTAGCTTAGTTTCATAATAAAGCTATTATGAAAAATTTTACCCCCCCCCCCAAAAAAAAATACCCTGTTTAATGTCACACTCCCTTTTATAACAGGGTTAGTTTGCATTTTCATAAGTTCTTGTGGAAAGCATATGTATGCAATCAATGGAAAAGAAATAGACAGATATGCAAAAGAAGCAAGAGTCTCCAATCTGTCATCGTTTGTTGCATATGGCAATGGCGATACCATAAAAGGCACTACGCTGAAAATAAAGTTGCCCTTTATGCACAAGGATAAACCTAAGTGGTTCATGGATGGGAAAGAGATTTCTTCACAAAACATCACATCTTACCAGGATAAAAATGGATACAGAATAGGTGGTTATACTCGCTTAATAAATGGAAAACTAAATTTATTTGTTAACCAATCGGTTTCTACGAGCTTCGGCAAAACCAGCACTTTCACCTCCTTTTACATTCTTCTGGAAGCAATGCGGAGTGTTTCCTATAGTAATCTAAAAATAATATTGAAAGATTGCCCTGCTGCACTAACTCAAATTGATAAAGAATTTATACCGACAGGCTGGGCAAAACCCAAAAATAAAGATGTCTCAATTAATGATTACAGAGCCCTGATCAGGATAATAAAAATTTATAACGCCTGTAATTAATAATCATAATGCATGCCTAAACAGAAGAGTCGGGGAACTGAAAGTAGGAAGTTTAATAACTCTTAAACGACGGGCACATTGCATCCCGCTTATTACCATTGTATTTATCCAGCACACCGTTTTTGATGATGGATATCTCAAATGCCCCACGGGTATTATTAAAATCCTTCAGAGAGGAAGTGGTGGCATCATAATTAAAAGTGACTGTGTAATCTTTAAAACCCAGGCCCACCATTGGGATCAACGCATCTTTGTATCGATAATACACTCCCGCAATCAGTATCTTCTCCCCATCGCCGGATAAGTTATAATGGGCATTCAGCCCACCCACTATCTCGTACGATTTGGCCTGGTAAGAAGCATAAATGTTCGGGTTGATGATCCAGCGGTCATTGGGCATAAAACTTCCGTTGAGAAAAGCGGTGTAGCGTACGGGCACCCTATTATTTATTCCGGGTACCGCATTAAAAAAAGATTCCTTTGGCCGGTTCACATGCAAGGCAGAAAAACCTGCGTTCAGGTACAGGCTTCCTTCTGTAAAGTAGGCATAGTTCATCCCTACCTGCATATCCAGGTAGTTGATATTATTCGCATCCAGCTTTGGCGCTGCAGCTTTGTTATCTACATCAAAAAATTTTCCGTTCCACTGACTGGGGAAAGTGAGGTTGTTGGTATTAATGTTTTTGTTGACCCAGCCTACATTGAAACCCAGGCTTACCAGGCTGCCCTGATCAACCATCTGATGATAGGCAACAGAACCATACAGCTTAGTGGATGTAAGGGTGCCCGTACCTGCCACATCTCTCAATATCACTCCGCCAACTCCAAGCCATCCTGTATTATCCTGGTTGGGCATTACCTGCACATCGCCAAATGCACTCATCGTTTTATAAGGGAATGCCGTGATAGAAGCCCACTGATTCCGATAATTGACCCCCAGCCGGTAATCACCCGATGGCAAGAAACCAGTGTTGGCAGGATTAGTGAGCAATGGTGAATTGAAGAACTGGGAAAAATGAAGATCCTGTGAAGAAGATGCGAGCCATGAGCTTTGCACTGCGAGCAATACAATAACAAGTCGTATGTTTTTACTCAACTTCATTATTAAATTATCAAGAATTCTGATTGTTACTCTCATCCTCTTTGCCTCCTTTTCTCTTTGTATCTCTTAGCTCTATCTTATTAACGTTATGTCACCCTTTTTAGTTGTTTTTTGCCCGTCGGAAAATTCTACACTCAATGTGTAAGCATAAACATCCATCGGTTGCACAACACCTTTTACTTTTCCATCCCAGCCCTCAAACCGGTTGCTGGTTTCAAAAACCTTTTGCCCCCAGCGGTTCCAGATGATGAATTTCATTTTGGCAATACCAAATCCCATCACTTTTACTATGCTGTTAATATCGCCGCTTAGTGGCGTAAAGGCATTGGGCACATCCACTAAAGGCAGTATAGTTGCCCTCACCGGCCTGCAAATCGTACTGTCGCAGCCAACGGCATTGTAAGCAGTAAGGCAGGCATTAAATGTTCCTGTTGCATTGTATTGATGCTGCACCGGAAGTCTTGATGTGGTCAGCAAAGAATCCCCGTCACCAAAATCCCATTTGAATCGTATGGCATCCAATGAAGAAAGATTGGTAAAGATGGTAGGCGTATTCTCTAATGGTGGATCTGGCGCCCAGCTGAAATCAGGAACCGGTGCATCAAATACCTGTATGCTGAACCGGAAGGTGTCCGTCAGGTTACAGGTATTGGGATTATTGGCAACCAATGTAATCGTATATGTACCGATGGCAGTATATAGATGCGTTGGGCTGGCCTGTGTAGAAATCGGGCTGCCGTCGCCGAAATCCCATTCAAAAGTTTGCCCGGCAACAGAAATATTGGTGAATACAGCATTGTATTGCAAACATCCGGTAGGCGGAGTGGTAAACTCGGCATCCACATTGGCCGCCACGCTTAATGGAATAGTAATGGAGTCCGGTGAATTGCAGTAAGCAGTATCCGGCAAGATCAGTTTTACATTATACGTACCTGGCCCGGCATAATTATGAAAAACAGGGCCCGGCCCGGCCGTAACACGGGGACTATTATCGCCAAAATCCCAGATAAAAGATTGCGGCCCGAAAGGACGGGGCGGCGGCGCTATGGATAAATTATCAAACCGGTATTTAAATGAATCGCAGGGAGGAAGTTTGACCGGATCAAAAGCCAGTGTAGCCCGAAGGTCTCCAACTTTAATCTGCAAATAGGAGGTATCACGGAGATTGCAGGTATTGGGATCAATAGCAATCAGCATAACCTGGTAAGTGCCTACAGCAGTAAATATATGGGAAGTATTAGGCGTGCTGGTAGTAATTGTTGGCGAACCATCTCCAAAATTCCATTCATAACTCTGTGCATTGCCGATTGTATCAATAAAATCAACTGTAAGCGGCACACAACCTGCTGTATCCCTCGGCACACCATCGATAGATGACTGGATATTTCCTGCAACCCCTGCCAAGTTCATGGCAATTTTCACCATCGCAAGATTACAACCCGGTCCATTGGCATTGTTTACCGTTGACCATGCCCCGGGTGTGGTTGGGAAGGGGGGTCTTCCGTTTACACCATCGAGATTACAATTAGCGCAAATGGCCTGATAGATTACTCCGTCTTTATCAAAACGGCTGGTGCCCCCATCCACATGGTCGCCACCCGCAATATTGCTGTTCGGTTCGCCATAATAGCTTCCGAATAAAATAGCAGTAGCGTCCTTTTTCAAAACAAAAAAATAGAAGTCCTTGCCATCTGTAAAACTTTTGATGGCATCCGGAGTAATAGGTAAACCACCTGTTCCAGAACTGCCAAAAGGATTGGAGTTATCATAAAAACCACCCCAGCCGGATATATACACATTCTCACAGCGGTCAACTAAGAAGGCAATGGGTGAAATATTAGGTGTTGGAGCATTGGTGCCAAACATGGTTGAATAAACGAATGCTGAAAGGTCGGGCTGCAACTTGGCAATAAACTGTTTACCTCCGGCATTAGTGTAAGTGGCATTCACGGGGGTCCATGTTCCGGTGGTTTGCCCCATGA
>CAYHPA010000214.1:0-4733 GCA_964358155.1 uncultured Chitinophaga sp. | reverse complement strand
ACCGCAAATCTTGAATTTAACTCAGGTGTACTGCGCTACAGTTACACATCCCTGACTACTCCTAATTCAATTTATGATTACAATATGGAGTCAAAGGAAAAGAAGTTGCTGAAGGAGCAGGCAGTGCTTGGCAAATTTGACAAGAAGGATTATGTGACCGAGCGGATTTATGCTACTGCCGGCGACGGAACCAAAATCCCTGTTTCCATCGTGTATAAAAAAGGAACGAAGAAAGATGGCAGTTCACCGCTTTTGGAATACGGCTATGGCTCTTATGGCGCCAGTATGGATGCCAGTTTCAGCAGTTCAAGATTGAGTTTGCTGGACAGAGGGTTTATTTATGCCATTGCACATATCCGCGGCGGGCAGGAAATGGGACGGCAGTGGTACGAAGATGGGAAACTGATGAAGAAGATAAATACGTTCACTGACTTTATTGATTGCGGCAAATTTTTGATCAGCGAAAAATACACATCCGCCGGACACTTGTATGCGATGGGCGGCAGTGCAGGCGGCTTGTTGATGGGAGCTATTGTGAATATGGCCCCCGAACTTTGGAATGGCGTAGTGGCGCAGGTTCCGTTTGTGGATGTGCTGACCACCATGTCTGATCCAACTATTCCACTTACTACCAATGAATATGACGAATGGGGAAACCCGGATAACAAGGATGCTTATTTCTATATGAAATCCTATTCTCCCTATGACAATGTAGCAAAGAAAAATTACCCCAATATGCTCGTCACTACCGGTCTGCACGACAGCCAGGTACAGTATTTTGAGCCGGCAAAATGGGTGGCAAGGCTGAGGGCCATGAAGACGGATAAAAATCTTTTGCTGTTCAAAACGCAGATGGAGGCGGGACATGGAGGCAATTCGGGGAGGTTTGACAGGCTGAAAGAAACAGCTTTGCAATATGCTTTCCTGTTCGCATTGGAAGGTATTACGAAGTAATGCTACTCTAAAACAAATAACCAAATTTCAGTGACCCGGCCCACAGCGGGTCGCTTTTGCTTTCTTTCATCAGTAATATGGAAGGCCCAATTATAAATGCGTTTTTGAAATAATAGGATCCTTCCAGGCTGGCACCGATATTAAATTTTGTGTCGCCGTTATAAATACCAAGAGCAGGACCTGCTGTCAACTTAAAATCAATTTTCCTGACTGGATTGTATAATAAACCGGCAAAGGCATGGACGAACAAATACTCCGGGTATTTATAAGGATAGCTGCTTACAGTTTCTTTTTTCCCAGCATAATAAGCAACACCTCCGTTATAGGTAAAAGCAAAATGTTTATTCTTTACCAGGCCGAACACATGAGTTCCGGGTGAATAGCCAATATCAAAGCCGACTAAATGTGTCGAGGAAAAATCACCCAAAGGAAGGTTGATGCCAAAGGAAACTATATGATCACTTCCGGCAGCTTGCTTTTTTTCATCCTTTGTCTGTGCAGCGGAGATATTTCCGTACAGCCCATCCCTATTTGACATAACCTGGTATTGATTGTTATAAATAGTAACTCGGTTGGCAAATAAAGTAGGAACCGGCTGTATCCCGGATGAATTGAAATTCATGCAAGCTTTCCTGCCAAAATACCAGTGATTATTTTGTTGTGCATGGGCTGTGATACTGATGCCGAGAAAGAAAAGGACAAATATTGAGGCTATGGCTTTCAACCGAATGATGGTTTCTGAGTACTTTATAGACAATCAACCATCAAAATTGCTGCTTTTTTAGGGAATTAACAGCATGGGATAACTTTCAGGCAATAAAACAACCGAATTTTACGATTTTTAATCAAACACACTGCTGTTGAGTTGGTTATTTAAATTATCCTGTATCTTTTTGATGACGCTGTTGTCCCTGCAGGGCAGTGCACAAATACCTGTTTCTGCCAACACTGCTTCAAATCTCAGAACAAAAACATTCAGAATTGACTCCGATAGTATCAGGATTGACACGGTCAGCATCGTGCCAGCTACTTTCATTATCAGTAATATTTCCTCTGCAGATTACCGGCTTGATTTTGTGAAAGCCATACTTTACTGGATAAAGAAACCTGCTCTCGACAGCATTACCGTTTCTTATCGGACATTTCCTTTTGCGCTAAGTGCCGCAAAACAAAGATTGAGCTATGATAGTGTGATGAACAATTTTTATATCAAACCATTTGAGTTCAATAATGGTTTGACGAATGCACAAAAAGGAATTTTCGACTTCGGTACATTAAAGGCCGAAGGAAGCTTTGGCCGGCAGGTAGGCTTTGGCAACAGCCAGGACGCTGTATTAAATTCGTCCCTGAATATGCAACTAAGCGGTATGCTGGGTGACAGTATCGAGATACAGGCTGCTATCACCGACAATAATATTCCGATACAGCCCGACGGTACCACGCAGCAATTAAATGAATTTGACCAGGTATATCTCCAGTTTAAAAAACGGAACTGGCAATTGAACCTTGGCGATATTGATATCCGGCAAAACAAAAGCTATTTCCTTAATTTTTATAAGCGATTGCAGGGTATTTCTTTTCAGACAAGTAACCGGCTGTCTAAAAACATTAATTCCAACACACTGGTCAGTGGCTCGATAGCCAAGGGAAAGTTCACGAGAAATATTTTTCAGGGGCTGGAAGGCAACCAGGGCCCTTACCGCCTCACCGGGGCCAATAATGAATTTTTCTTTATCGTGCTGGCCAATACGGAAAGAGTGTTCCTGGATGGCGAAATATTGCAAAGGGGAGAAGACCAGGATTATGTCATTAACTATAATACGTCCGAAATTACTTTCACTCCCCGTCGCATGATTACCAAGGACAGCCGTATACAGGTGGAGTTTGAATATGCTGACCGGAATTACCTGAATGCTAACCTTTACCTGTCGCAGGAATTTGAGATCAATCAGAAGCTAAAAATCCGGATCGGCGCATTTAATAACAGCGATGCAAGGAATTCCACCATCAACCAGGAACTGGATGATAAGCAAAAACAGTTTTTGGTCAATCTTGGCGACAGTATCCAGAATGCACTTTATCCTTCGGCTATTACAGAAGCATTTGAGGCGGGTAAGATATTATATGAAAAGATATATGTTGGCCTGGATTCATTTTACCGGTATTCTACTGATCCGTTGCTGGCAAAATACAGTTTGTCCTTTGTGGATGTAAAACAGGGTAATGGGAATTATATTCCGGACTTTAATGGAGCCAATGGAAAAGTATACCGCTATGTTGCGCCGGTAGCAGGAGTGAAACAGGGGCAATATGAACCGGTGCAGATATTGGTTACTCCCAAATCACAACAAATTGTTGACCTCGGCATTGAATACAATATCGGTAAGGGCACTTTATTGAAAACGGAAGTGTCAACGAGCAAATACGATGTCAATACGTTTTCATCAAAGGATAATGGGGATGACAGGGGCTGGGCGGCCAAAGTACAGCTGAGCAATGAAAAAATGGTAAGACAGGGTAACAAACTTCAATTGATTACGGCACTGGATTATGAATATGTGCAGAAAAAATTTAAGCCACTTGAAAGGTTAAGAACAGTGGAGTTTAGCCGGGACTGGGGCCTGCCCATTTCGTTTTTGCCAGTAGATGAAAATATTATTAAGGCATCAGCGACAGTAAAGAATGCCAAGGGTAATTCTGTTTCCTGGCAGTTTATCAATTATCACCGGAGTGATAATTACAACGGATTTCAAAATGCAGTACAGCATATCGCTGACCTGAAAGGCTGGCAGCTTAACAACCAGTTCATCATCACAAATTTTAATTCAGGCAGTAATAAAGGTATTTTTCTGCGTCCCAGTTTTGATCTGAGCAAGCAATTTAAAAAAGTTAATAACTGGAGAGTTGGTTTTCGTTATGCGCTGGAGCAAAATGCTGCCCGGTATAAACTGAGTGATACACTGGTGCCGCTTACTTTTTCTTTTGACAGTTATTCTGTTTACCTGCGGTCAGACGAGAATAAGAGAAATAAATACGGCATTACTTTTTTTACCCGTTCGGATAAATATCCGGTTGGAAAAGATTTTATTCGTGGCGACCGAAGCCTGAACCTGAACCTGCAAACAGAACTGCTGGCCAATCCCAAAAGGCAACTTTACCTCAATACAACTTTCCGGAAACTGAAAGTGCTTGATTCAACCGTTTCCAGGCAAAAGGGTGATGAAACGATACTTGGCCGGGCAGAGTATGTGATGAATGAGTGGAAGGGCTTATTGAGCGGAAACATTTTATATGAAGTGGGGGCAGGGCAGGAGCAGCGCAGGGATTATGCTTACCTCGAAGTGCCTGCCGGTACAGGACAATATGCATGGATTGATTACAACAACGACGGTGTTCAGCAGTTAAATGAATTTGAGCTGGCAGCTTTTCCTGACCAGGCGAAATTTATCCGCATATTTACACCCACCAATGAATTTATCAAAGCGAATTATATCACCTTCAACTATAGTTTCAGCATAAGCCCAAGGGCCATATTGTCATCCCCCGACCTGAAGGGGTTCAGAAAACTTTTAGCGAAGATCAATCTCATCACATCTTTACAAACAAGTAAAAAATCGCTGGCTAAAGGAAGTTTTGAGTTCAATCCGTTTAAGTACGGTGTAAATGACACAGCGTTGATAACACTCAACACAACACTGCTGAATACTTTTTCATTTAACCGTTTTCATGCCAAATGGGGATTTGATTTCAGTAATCTTCGCAATAATGGCAAATCGCTG
>CAYHPA010000213.1:0-4852 GCA_964358155.1 uncultured Chitinophaga sp. | reverse complement strand
TCAGGTCTTTATTGCTTACCGGCTGAATGGCAGGAGTGCGGGCAAGCAGTTGTTCCTTGTTTTTTACCAATTGCTCCACCTCTTCGTATGATTTTCGCTGGGCAGCAATCCGGCTTTTCAGGTTATCCAGTGTCGCATTGATAGAGGCTGCCAGCTGGTGGTCTTTTATTTTTTGAACTTTGGCTATTTCCTGTTTATCCTCCAGTTCTTTGGCCCGGGCACTATCAGGAATGGGGGTCGCTTCAAAAATGGCACGGTACACACTGTTGTCCCGGTTTTCCAGTTCCTTCATTTGCCGCAGCACCGACGCAAGGGTGTCTTCAATGTCTTTGTAATCTTCCCGCATCGCCTTGTTCTGCAATTCCAGTTGTTTCTCTTTTGGGGAACCGATAAACTGAAAGGCCACATAGGAAATAAGACCGGCGGTAACAAGGGCGGCAGCTACAAAACCAAAAATGCGGAGCAGCTTTACCCGGAGCGGTGTTTCCAGCTTCTCATAGCGGAGCGTATTGGTATTATAGTAGTATTTTATTTTCTTCATACCCCCATCCCCTAAAGGGGAGTATTTGAGTCTATTTATTAACCGATTACCTTAACCTGCTCTATCTTCCGCTTAAGGTATTACCTTAATTTTGCAGACATTTGCAGGGCTGACAAATATAGCCCGATAAACAGCAAAAATCAACCCATTTACCGCAGTTATCATGATGAAGAGTGCAGACATACGACAGGCTTTCCTGGATTTTTTCCGGTCAAAGGGACATGATATTGTTCCCTCGGCTCCGATTGTTGTAAAGGATGATCCCACACTGATGTTCACCAATGCAGGGATGAACCAGTTTAAAGATTATTTTCTGGGCAATAAAAAAGCGGCCAACCCAAGGGTGGCCGACACACAAAAATGCCTGCGGGTAAGCGGCAAACATAACGACCTGGAAGAAGTGGGAGTTGACACCTATCATCACACCATGTTTGAGATGCTGGGCAACTGGAGTTTTGGCGACCCTGCCTCACCATCGGCGGGCTATTTCAAAAAAGAAGCAATCGCCTGGAGCTGGGAACTGCTGACCGACGTTTATAAACTGGATAAGAACAGACTGTATGTTACCATTTTTGAAGGCGATGAAAAAGAAGGATTGCCAAAAGATGAAGAAGCATACAATGAATGGAAGAAATGGATACCGGAAGACAGGATATTGAACGGAAACAAAAAAGATAATTTTTGGGAGATGGGTGATACCGGTCCCTGCGGCCCCTGTACGGAGATACATTATGATACCCGCCCGGAAGCAAACAATGACGGCCATTCACGGGTGAATAATGATGATACGGGTATGGTGATGGAGATATGGAACAATGTATTTATCCAGTTCAACAGAAAAAAAGACGGGACGCTGGAACCATTACCCGCCAAACATGTAGACACCGGGATGGGACTGGAGAGATTGGTGAGAGTGATACAGGGAAAGCAGAGTAATTATGATACAGATGTCTTTACTGGTACAATTGCAGAAACCAGTAAAAAAGTAAATAAAGTATATAGAGGCGGCGATGATAAAGAAAGTGTAGCATTCAGGGTTATAGCCGATCATATCCGTGCCATCAGTTTTACGATTGCCGATGGACAGTTGCCTTCCAATACTGGTGCAGGTTATGTGATAAGAAGGGTTTTGCGGAGGGCCGTTCGTTACTGTTATTCTTATCTGGACTATAAACAACCATTGCTTACTCAGTTAGTGCCGGTGTTGGCAAAGCAATTTGAAAATGTTTTCCCTGAATTACAGAAGCAGGTTGATTTTGTGAGTAAGGTGGTGAAGGAAGAAGAGGAAGCGTTTTTAAGAACATTGGATAAGGGGCTTAAAAAAATAGAAGATATTGTTACTGAAACTAAGAAACATTATATACTTAAAGCTGAGACTGGTGAGTTTAAGGTAAGTGGGGGCGCAGTTAATATAGTTGTATCAGGCAAAGACGCTTTTGAATTAAATGACACTTACGGATTCCCGATTGACCTTACTAAATTAATTGCAAATGAAAAAGGGATGCTAGTTGACGAGGAGGGCTTTGAAGCTGAAATGAAACAGCAGAAAGACCGTAGCCGTGCTGCCACTACCATTGATGCAGAGGACTGGGTTGTCTTAAAAGAAGGCACAAACAAATTCGTTGGCTACGATTCTTTAGAAGCAAAAGCTTCTGTTTTAAAATACCGGAAAGTAAAAGCAAAAGGAAAAGGAAAAGGAAAAGAGGCTTATCAGATCGTATTAGATAAAACACCTTTCTATGCCGAAAGCGGCGGTCAGGTTGGTGATACGGGTGGACTCACGGTTCACGACTCACGACTCACGGTTTTTGACACTAAGAAAGACAACGACCTTATCATTCACTTTACAGAATCCATACCCGCCGATTTATCCGGAGAAGTAATTGCTAAAGTAGACGCAGGAAAAAGAAAGAATACAGAACTCCATCATTCCGCCACCCACCTCCTCCATACCGCATTAAGAAAAGTACTCGGCACTCATGTTGCCCAAAAAGGATCATTGGTCAATGAAGAACATCTCCGGTTTGACTTTTCCCATTTTGCCAAAGTAACAGATGAAGAGATCAGCAGAGTGGAAGCATTGGTAAATGAGAAAATAAGGGAGAACATTCAGGTTATTATCAAAGAAATGCCAAAGGACGAAGCAATGAAACAAGGGGCAATGGCCCTTTTCGGAGAAAAATATGGTGATGTGGTAAGAGTGGTCATCATTGACCCGGCTTACTCAGTGGAATTATGCGGCGGTACTCATGTGGGCGCTACCGGTGAACTGGGTTTGTTTAAACTCACGAGTGAATCAGCAGTGGCTGCCGGTGTAAGAAGGGTGGAGGCAGTTTGTGGTAAACAGGCTGAAGAATTTTTGAATAATCAATCTGTGTTAATCAGTTCCATCCGTGAGCAACTGAAAAACCCAAAAGATATACAGAAAGCAATTGAGAACCTGCAAACGGAGAATGCAGAATTGAAAAAGCATCTTGATGCAATGGAAGCAAGGCAGCTGGTTGCCATTCGTAATGAACTGCTGCAAAAAGATGAGATTATTAATGGTGTGAACTTTATCGGTGATATCATTGAAGTAAGCAACCCGGATGCATTAAAGAAACTTTGTTTTGATTTAAAGAATCATCTTCGGGATCATGTGGCAGTGCTTTGTGTCAACATCGGTGGTAAACCCTTTGTGGCGGTGGGCATTTCCGACACAGTAGTTGCAGCAAAAAATCTTGATGCAGGGAAGATCATAAAAGAAAAAGTGGCTCCGCTCATCAAAGGTGGTGGCGGTGGCCAAAAGACACTGGCAACAGCAGGCGGACAGGAACCCGGTGGGTTGAAAGATGTGATTGACGCAGTAAGAAAAATGCTGTAATCAATCAGGACCAGATGCCCAATTCATCATCATCATCAAACCGCTGGCCTTTTTTTGGCCCCAATTGTTTGTTTTCTTTATATACCCGGTAAGCATACAGGATTACAAGGATGCAAAACAGGATGATAATTCCGGCAACTATATAGACCATAACCGTTAGTTCTTATACTGTCAAAAATCTGCATTTAAAATTCTTAAACAATACCACTTTCAGGTTAGTAAAAATACTGACCGGTTCTTGATATGAATGTTATAATAGAAACAGAGAGATTATTGCTCCGTACTTTTACGGAAGAAGATGCGGCGCTCATCTATGAGTTGAATCTTGACCCCGATGTAATTCGCTATACCGGCGACCCGATCCGTGATACCGATCATGCAAAAGAAGTGCTGCAGCAAACTATCCTGCCCCAGTATGCCCTTTACAACCATGGCCGCTGGGCGGTACATATAAAACCTGGTCTTGACCCGACAGCTCCCGATAGCTATCGGGGCGGGTTTATAGGCTGGTGCGGGCTAAAGAATCGGCCAGAGCGGAATGAAATTGACCTTGGATACAGGTTTGTCAAAAACGCCTGGGGAAAAGGTTATGCCACCGAATCTGCGTACGCCTGCATCAAATACGGATTTCAAAAACTGGGGCTGCAACGCATTGTTGGCCGGGCAATGCCCGAAAATATTGGCTCCCTGAGAGTGCTGGAAAAATGCGGAATGACATTCATCGGGGATGAAGTGGTGGACGGGCATCCGGCCAAAACCTACGAGATACTTAATCCGTCCATCACCTGATATTGCCATTAAAAAAGCAAGGAGTTTTAACATTTCCGAAATATTTCGTATTTCAAAAAATGTCTTTATATTTGACTACGAAATTCAACGTAGTTAATAAAATAAACATTATAAGTATGAAACAGAACTGGATAAAGATGGCTGCTTTCTTCTTTGGGGTTGCCCTGTTTGTGCCCGCTTCATTACTGGCACAGAAAGATGAAAAAGATAAGGAAGTTAAGGAGAAAAAAGACGTTCAGCAGATCGTTATTACCCGCAAGAATGCCAATGACGAGAAAGTGGTCATTGAGATAAAAGGGGATAAAGTGACTGTAAACGGAAAACCGCTTGATGAGTACAAAGACAAGGATGGGGACATCAGTGTAAGAACCCATAAATACAAAGAGCTGGAAGGCCTGGCGAGGCTCCGCGGACTTGGCAATACATGGAATTATAACGGGAATGAAAATTTTAATTTTTTCAGTGAAGATGCCAACCGTGCCATGCTTGGTGTAACTACTGAGAAAACAGAGCAGGGTGTAGAAGTGCAAAGCATAACGAAAGAGAGTGCAGCAGAGAAAGCCGGTTTAAAAGAAAACGATATCATTACAAAAATTGATGACACGAAAATTGACAGCCCGGATGAACTTTCTGCAACTATTAAAAAACACAAACCAAAA
>CAYHPA010000212.1:0-4862 GCA_964358155.1 uncultured Chitinophaga sp. | reverse complement strand
AAAAAACTGGTTTCCGTTTTCAGTAAGCGGGATGACGGTGAGCTCAATAGGAAATCGCTGGCCTTCCTTGTTTAATGCGGTTATTTCTATAAGCTTGTTCAGTATGGGGCCTTCGCCTGTTGCAAAGAAGTGCTGCATTCCCCGGGTATGGCTGTCACGATGCTCATGGGGTATGATGGTTTCCGAAAGAACCTTACCTAATATTTCTTCCTGCTTCCATCCAAATATTTTTTCTGCTTGTGGATTCCACACGGTTATTTTTCCGGCCGCATCAATGCAAACAATGCCATCCAGCGCCCCGTGCATAATCTGCCTGATTATTTCTTCACTTTGAATCAGGTCAAGTTTTGCCCTTTTGACAGTAATGTAGGGGTCATCATACACCTGCACTTCTTCCGTATTGCGCTTTCTTTCTATACTGTAGAGTATTGCCCGGGTCAATATTTTTTCATCCACCTCGCCTTTGATATGATAATCCTGTGCTCCCTGAATAATAGCCTCCACAGCAATGCTGGTGTCCGTAACACCAGAGAGAATAACTACAGGAGTAGTTCCAGCCGGCTCTTTAATGTTTTTAAATGTATCTATCCCGGAACTGTCGGGAAGCATAAGATCAAGCAGAATGATATCAAATTCTTCCTTATCAAGAAAATCAATAGCTTTTGCCAGGGTATCTGCAATACGGAGCAGTTGAATTTTTAATACGGAAGCCTTGAGGAGCTCCGTTACGAAAAACTGATCACCCGGACTGTCTTCAACAATCAGAATACGAAGTCCGCTATTTGAATCCGTCATTACGGCATGGTTTTCGGCAATTGCGCAATTGTAAACCAAAACGACTCGATACTGTGAACTACACTTAAGAACCTGCCAAAGTCAAGCGGTTTGGTGATAAAACAATTGGCCGATTTTTCATAGCATTCTGATATATCGGATTCAGATGATGATGTGGTAAGCATCACAACCGGGATCTTTTTCAGTTTTTCATCCCGTTTAATAAAATCCAGCACCTCTATTCCATTCAACCGGGGCATATTGATATCTAAAAGTATTAAATGGGGTGACCGGCTTCCGGCGTATTCACCCTGCCTTTTCAAAAATTCAATTGCTTCCACTCCGTCTTTTACAACAGCCACAGTGTTCTTTACTTTCAGTTCTTTAAATGCCTCCAATGTCAGCAAAATATCCCCTTCGTTGTCTTCTACCAGTAATATCTGTATTTCATTCATAGGTACTGTTTTAAATAATCAATAGAAATATACAACAAATAACTGTTTTAATATTGGCTTTTATAATTCTAAGCATTTCCAGTCAGGTAAAATTCACCCCTTGCCGTTTATTACTATTTGCCCCCTTTGGGGTACGGCACAAATGACACATAAAAAGCCTCAATCTCATGCATTACTTTGGTGTACTTGTCATAGTCAATTGGCTTGGTAATATACCAGTTAACCTGTTTGTCGTAGCATTCGCTGATGTCTGCATCGGCATCGGAACAAGTAAGCATTACAACAGGGATGTCCTTCAACTCCTCATCTTTCTTGATAACCTCCAGCAGTTGCTTGCCATCCATGCCCGGCAGGTTGATATCCATGAGTATGAGCTGTGGGGTGGCAGCACCGGCATAGTCGTCCTGCTTCTTCAGAAAACGGAGCGCCTCTTCTCCGTCTCTTACTACAGATATTTCATTGTCAAGTTTCATGTCTTTGAAGGCTTCGGTGGTGAGGATGATATCACCTTCGTTGTCTTCTACCAGTAAAATGTGTACTTCGCTCATAGTGGTATTATTTAGTGATTTTAAAAATTAATTTGCCTGCTGCACCGGAATAGTAAACCAAAATATACTCCCTTTCCCGATTTCAGATTCTACCCAAATAGTACCCCCATGCAGCTCTGTAACTTTTTTGCAAACGGCCAGTCCGGTTCCTGTTCCGGGATACTTTACTTCATCGGTATGCAATCTCCGGAAAATAATAAATATTTTTTCATGATATGCGGCATCTATACCAATGCCATTATCCTTTACGCCGATTTTCAGCATTCCTTTTTCTTCCTGAAGGATAATATCAATCTCCGGTGGTAACGCACTTCGGAATTTTAATGCGTTCTGAAGGAGATGACCCAGCATTTGTACTACTTGTTTCTTATCCGCTGTTATCACCGGCAACTTATCGGCGCGGATAACAGCCCCGCTTTCTTCAATAGCTGCTGACAGCTTTTCTTTTGACTCCTCCAATGCTGCATTTAAATCTACTTCGGCGAAACTCAATGCATTGTTGAGCCTGGAGTATTCCAGCAGATCAAATACAAGATCCTTCATTTTTGAGGCCCCTTTTACTGCATACTCTATATATTGTTTTGCAGAATCATCCAGTTTGTCGCCGTATCTCTTTACCAGCAACTCCAGAAAACCTGTAACAGTACGCAGCGGCGCCTGCAAATCATGCGAAACGATATAGCTGAACTGGTTCATTTCTTTAGTCAATTCAGCCAGCTTGTTATTCAGTTCTTCCTCGCGGGCTGTGGTGGCCGGCACGGGATGAAGGTTACTCATTTCAGTTTTTATTTTTACTGCCTCAGTCATGTTTCATTCTGTTTTTGTCAATGCTGTTTATGTTATTTCACTTTAGTTTCTTCACTGGTCTTATGCAGCTATTCCTGCATCTTTTGCCATCTCCTGCCCTTTGCTGATTGTAAAATGGAAAGTGGTCCCTTTTCCGTACTCTGATGTCATCCATATCTTACCACCATGTGTTTCCACAATTTTTTTACAGGTTACCAGACCTAGCCCCGTACCAGGATATTCATCCCTCCTGTGCAGGCGTTGAAATGCCTGGAACAGTTTTGGCTGATCCTTTTCTGCCACACCTATGCCATTATCAGCAATGGTAAACTCCCAGCTGTCTTCCAGTTCATTGGCTGTAACAGTTACAACAGGCGAGGTATCTTTTTTTCTGAATTTTATTCCATTACTTATCAGGTTAAGGAATAAGCGGTACAAGGCGCTTTGCGTACCATATACCTGGGGCATGGAAGAAGGCAGGTTGATAGTGGCCTTTGTGTCTGTCAGCACAATGGTCATATCCTTATTTACAAGATCCATGACCATACCAAGATCAACATCTTCTTTTTTGGCTGCTTTATTTCCTGAACGGGAAAATTCAAGTAGGTCCCGTATGAGTATGCTCATTCTGTCGGCACCGTCTTTTGCCCGGAAGATGTATGACTTGCCTTGCTCATCAATCGTATCAGCATATTTCTTTTCCAGCAAACCTAAGAATCCGCTTACCATTCGGATAGGTTCTTGCAAATCATGAGCAGTAATATTTGCAAATTGATCGAGGCTTTGGTTTAACTGTAATATTTCCTGTTCTGCTTCCTTACGTTCTGTAATATCTGAGTTGGTTCCTATCAGTCGCAGCGGTTTACCAGCCTCGTCACGAACCACCAGTGCATTGCCAGTAACATAATGAACTGATTTATCTTTCCATACAACACGGAATTCGCTTTCAAAATCCTTTTCCCCTTTCATGGCCATCCGCAGTTCGTCATTCACTCTTTCGAGGTCATCCGGGTGCAAAGCTTCGGCCCATGATTCGGATATAGATTTGCCGGTATCCTGCGGGTCAACGTTGTAAATGCGATACATTTCCTCGTCCCAAACGGTATTGTTATTTAAGACATCCCAATCCCAAATACCAATGCTTGTTGCGCTAAGTGCAAGCTGAAGCCTGTTGGACATACTTAATAGTTGCTCCTCTGATTTCTTACGTTCAGTAATATCCTCCAGAACCCCTTCAAAGCAACTGATAGCGCCTTTTTCATCGTATACAATCCTGATATTGGCGCTCACCCAGATAATTTCTCTCTCCTTTGTCAGCACCTGCAATTCATAGTTCTCCACATGTCCTTCGGCCATTATTATTTCGGCCATCTTTTTTCGTTCCACAGGGTCTGCATAAAGTTGTGCGCCGATATTTGTTACTGAACAGATTAATTCTTCCGGTGAATCATAGTGAAATATTCTAGCCATAGAAGGATTGGCCATAATGAATTTTCCATCCAGTGTACTTTGGTAAATCCCATCTGCTGTATTGTCAAAAATAGCCTGAAATTTTTTCTGCGCTACAACAAGTTCTTCATCTTTCTTTTTCCTTTCCGTAATGTCCGTAAACATACCCAAGGCACCCACATATTTGCCATTTTCGTCTAATATCGGATTGGTGGAAACTGTTGTCCAAAGTGCTTTCCCGCTCTTGGTAATAAATTTTGAAGCCTGGGTTTCGTTTATCCCCTGTTTCCTTCTTTCAATATCCTGCTTTGCTATATTCTTGCCTTCTTCGTCTTTGAAATCATAGTTTTGCTTACCCATCATTTCCTCACGGGTATATTCAAGCATTTCACACATCTTCCTGTTAACGAAAATGGTGTAATTATTCTCATCAAGAACCCAGATACCTTCCTGCGCTGTTTCAACAATTTGCCTGTATTGCTCTTTACTGGCATTTAATTCTTCCTCCGCCTTTTTACGCTCAGTAATATCCTTCAAAGTTCCTTCAAAATAAATAATAGCCCCCTTGTCATTCTTTACAGCACGGGTGCTTTCGCTTACCCATACAATCTCACCGTTTTTTGTCAGCAGCGGAGCTTCAAAATTTTCAACATGGTCATGGCGGGCAAGCAATTCTGACATGCGTTGCCTGTCTGCTGCATTGGCGTATATCTGTGCACCTATATCGGTGACAGAGCGGATAAGTTCGTCTGGAGTCTTAAACCCAAAAATCCTTGCCATGGCCGGATTAGCCATGATGAACCTTCCTTCCACCGTGCTTTGGTAAATACCATCGGCGGTGTTGTCGAAG
>CAYHPA010000211.1:0-4876 GCA_964358155.1 uncultured Chitinophaga sp. | reverse complement strand
CGCAATTTCAGAATTCCAGCAGAGAGCCGAGCGGATTCCCTGATGTTTGTTGGCAAAAGCGGGGTGACCTATGGCTGGACAAACACCCTCAATAATTACAAAAAAGGATATCCTGATACAGCGGCAATGGGAAAACTGATATTCACCAATATCAAAGTTCAAAAGCTATCTAAAAAATATTATTTCATCGTGGGTAAATGGTACCTGAAGCGGAGCATCGGTGATGTGAGCGGGCATTATAATCTTTTGATGGAAAAAATAAACGGCCGTTGGGTCATTGTTACCGATCACAGCAGCTAAACATCTGTTCTTTTATTTATAAAATCATTTTTATGGCGCTTATTATCCTTGGTTTATTGGTTCTTATTGCCGGTTTTTCACTAAAACGCAGTCAACAGTTTTATCGATATGCAGGAACAGTCCGCAACATTGCTTTCCTGATGATTATCGCCGGCATACTCACTAAATGCATTGTGCAGATTAATGCCGGGCAGGTGGGTGTCAAATCCTTGTTTGGAAAAATACAGAATGATGTTCTCGGCAGCGGTCTGCATTTCATCAATCCTTTCATGGAGGTACGGCGGCTTGACGTAAAAACACAGAATTATACCATGAGCGGCATA
The DNA here is from genome assembly GCA_964358155.1 of uncultured Chitinophaga sp. Lineage (GTDB taxonomy): Bacteria > Bacteroidota > Bacteroidia > Chitinophagales > Chitinophagaceae > JJ008. The sequence goes on along the minus strand of CAYHPA010000211.1, from coordinate 4,253 downwards.
CATGATGAAGGCCAGAAATCAGGTGACGACGCCATCCGTGTACTTACATCTGACGGACTGGAAGTAACGATTGACCTGACGGTGCTTTACAAACTCCTCCCCTCCGAAGCTCCAAGATTGCTAAGAGAAACGGGAGATGATTATACTGATAAGATTGTGCGGCCATTGACCCGCACCAAAATAAGGGACAATGCCGTGTATTATGAAGCAATTGCTCTTTACTCAAGCAAGCGGGATGAATTTCAGCAGCGCATTTTCAAAAGCATCGAAGATGACTTTAAAAAAAGAGGATTGATACTGGAGCAGCTGCTGGTAAGAAATATCACCTTGCCAGAATCTGTAAAAGCCACTATCGAGCAAAAGATAAATGCGGAACAGGATGCGCAAAAAATGCAGTTTGTATTGGTAAAAGAAAGACAGGAAGCTGAAAGAAAAAGGGTGGAGGCGCAGGGCATTGCCGATTACCAGCGTATTATCAATACCGGGCTTACCGATCAGCAATTACAATATGAACAGATAAAAGCTTATCTGGAACTTGCAAAATCGCCCAATTCTAAAGTGATAGTTATGGGCAAGGGTAATGCGCCAATAATATTAGACACTAAAAACTAATTGGCCTGGGCCTGGTGGCGATGATGAAACTTTCCAAAAACAAAACAGGAAAGCAGCAACCCTACCGAGGAGAAAAGAATGTCGTTATAGTCAAATGTGCGGCCAAAGAAGGGTATTTGCTGCAGGTATTCATTTACTATCAGCATACCGAAGCCCAACAGGCAAACGAGCCGCAGGTCATAGGCAGACTGAATACGGAATACCCGGGCCAACAAAAAATTCCGGCCGCTGAAAAACCAGTAAGCCCCAAATGGTATAAGAAAAGATCCCAGTAAATTAGGTGCAATTCCCAAGAAAAATTTTAGCGGCTCATCAAACAGATGTAACGGCCGGACGACGAATTTAATTATCCAGATAACCAATGTCCCGGTTATTACAAACCACTTACTGGTGTACTTTAGCTCCATTGGGGAATATAAATTTCTAAAATAATTCTTTTATCAGATATGATGATAATGAAAATGTTTGAAAGGGCATATTCTCTTTACCCGTTTTTCCAGACTTTGTATAAATATCTTATCAGCAACAGCAGGGTAATAAGCATCCCTGCATAAAAAAGTATTGTATAAACAACGGGCTTCCTGTTAAAATGTGCCAGTTTATAATACAGGCCGAGCATTACGCCGGCCATCATCCATAACAGGCCCCATGAGAATGACCGGAGGATTTTTAGGAAATACTTTTTAACCTGTGGGTCCCAGACCCGCTCGCCTTCCATAGCAGATTGTTTCAGTATGACAAGGTACAACAATTAGGAAGCTATCTGTTCAGCGGATAAGCAGGTTCCTGAAATCGGCTGAATCACCATTGAATACATTGAAATCCACTTTGGAAACAATACCATTCACCCGGCCTTCATCACTATGCTGCCAGAATATCCAACCCCGGCTGATGCGGGGTTGTTCCGGCTGGTAATAATGAGCGATCCACAAAGGATATTTGTCAAACTCGCTGCCAAGGTTGCGGTTGTAAAAATCCACATTAGTATAAATAATGGGCCTTACGTTGTAATAGTTTTCTACTGTTTCAAGCCACTCTTGGGCTTCTTTTTTTATTTCCGATGCTGTGGAGCCGTTTAGCTGTTCGATATCCAGTACTGGAGGAAGATCGCCGGGTTTCAGGTCTACTTTACCGATAAAATTCTCCGCCTGCATTTTTCCATCTTTCGAGCCAATAAAAAAATGATAGGCGCCTCTTACGATATTATTATCGCCGGCCCTTTTCCAGTTCCTTTTAAACCAGGGGTCGGTATTGCGAATACCTTCTGTGGCTTTAATGAATGAAAAACCAAGCTGGATATTTTTCACTTTCATCGCCTTCACTTCTTCCCAGGCTATCATGTCCTGGTATTTGGATACATCAATACCATGAATGGAATAGCTTTCAGGAATAATAATACCAAATTCAGGATAGCGGGTAAATTTTACTTTGCGATAGCTGAGTTTTTTCCACGTCAAATACCCGGCAGTGATCAATAGGATTGCGGCCAACGAAGAATACCCGATCCTGCGGAAGAGTTTTTTTTGTTTGCGGGAAAACATGGTGGTGGAAATAAGTCGTAAACAAAGATATACGGCAGCAATCTATGAATTTGTTAATTCATCAACGCAAAATCCATATGGGATGTTTTCTCCCTGTTTCAGAATAAGGACTATCTTGTCTGAATATAAAAAAACAAACCAACTGGCTGCATGAATGTGTTTTTTATTTCCTGGGCTTCCTACCAGAATTTGATGTTGCTATGGATCGGACTGGCTGTGATCATCTTTTTTCTTTTGCTGAAAATTACCGCTCCCTATGGCCGTCACAGTTCTGTCAGCTGGGGGCCACTCATTTCCAACAAGTATGGATGGTTATTGATGGAATTTCCTGTACTGATCGTTCTGTGTTTATTTCTTATTCCTGCTTATGACAACGTTTCTTCCGTTTCCTGGTTTCTGATCGCCTTATTTTGTTTTCATTATTTCAACCGGATATTTATTTTTCCATTTCGTCTTCATACCAAAGGAAAAAAGATGCCATTGGTGATCGTTGCTTCGGGCATATTCTTCAATGTCGTCAATGGATTTTCCCTTGGCTATTTTTTTTCCCGCTTTGCAACCTATACAAATGAATGGCTTGTTGATATCCGTTTCATTGCAGGACTGCTTATTTTCCTGGCCGGTATGCTCATCAACTGGAAAGCAGACAATAAGCTGATCGCATTGCGCAAACCCGGTGAAACACATTATACCATTCCGCAAGGTTGGTTATTTAACAAGATCAGTTGTCCCAATTTATTTGGAGAATTAATAGAATGGATGGGGTTTGCCCTTCTCTGCTGGAACCTTCCTGCCTTAACTTTTTTTATCTGGACGGCAGCCAATTTAATACCCCGTGCTATATCACATCACAGGTGGTATAAAGAAAATTTTAAAGAATATCCCCCGAACAGAAAGGCTATTATACCATTTGCGATCTGATGACTACTCCAGTATCCGAAGTTTTGCATAATTGAGCATGATTTTTTTTTCTCCATTGTGCTCAAACTTTACTGTAGCAATGGGATTATGTGCTGCGCCTTCCATTTTCATCACTTCTCCGAACCCAAATTTCTGGTGCTCCACTTTTTGGCCCACCTGCAGATTGGAAGTATCACTGGCGGCAAAGTCCGGTGATGGTGTATGGTCTTTTACTTTCGCTGGTTGACCTTTGGGTGGCAGATAAGATGGCGCTGATTTGCCCACAGCAGGACCGGAGTTATAATAAGTGCCTGATTGCTGGCTTACTTTTCCTGATTCGCCATCATCTACATATTTTCCTTTCATACGATCAAATGCTGAACCTCTTCCCCATTTGCTGCCACCTACCTGGTTCTTAGCACCACCTCCTGCAAAACTTCTGTCCATATATTGCTCCGGTATCTCTTCGATAAAACGACTGGGATCGTTCTGCACCAAACTGCCGAATCGATATCTTGTATTAGCATAAGTTACCCAAAGCCGCTGCTTGGCTCTTGTGATGACGACATAAAATAATCTCCTTTCTTCTTCCAGTTCTTCTCTTGTATTAATGGAGAGTGCATTGGGGAAAAGCATTTCCTCCAGTCCCGCGGCAAACACACAGCTAAACTCCAGTCCTTTTGCCGCATGAATCGTCATCAGCTTCACGGTATCGGCATCCGGATCCTTTTCATCGGCATCTGTCAGCAAAGTGATCTGCTGCAGGTAAGAAGCAAGACCAGCCCCCCCGCCCCCCGCTGGGGGGATCCCAGCGTCTTCAACAATAAAGCCATCTTCATCTATTTGAGACCGGTTTGTTGTATCGTCCACCCATTCTTTAATGGAGTTCAATAGCTCTTGTATATTCTCATACCGATTCACTCCCTCGGTGCTCTTGTCATTGAATAATTCTTTTACCAGGTTTGTTTGTTTGCCCACATGAATCGCCACCTCGTAAGCATTTTGTTTAGTCAGCATGCTTGCAAAGCTTTTTATCATGGTCACAAAATCATCCAGCAACTCTTTTGTTCCTGTTTTAAAACCAACTTCTGCGCCCCTTTGCATCGCCTCCCACATGGAAATATTATTCTCATTGGCAAACAACACCAGTTTATCAATGGTTGTTTTCTGGAGCAGGCTGGTTTTTCCGGAAAACAATGA
>CAYHPA010000210.1:0-4899 GCA_964358155.1 uncultured Chitinophaga sp. | reverse complement strand
CCTGTCTTGGCGTAATAATAATACGGTGAGCCGTCCTTTAGCTTACTTCCCAGCGCTGATGCTGTACCGCTGTACAGTGCCTGCTTCATTCCTTCAAATACTTTTTCAAGGATGATGGAAAGATAATTGCTGTAGGCAACCCCATTGTCTGTATAAAAAGGAGCAAACTCTTTTTCTTTTGCATAAGGATTTAATGTGAGCGAATAATTCCTGCTTTGGCTGGCCAGTTTGCCAAAAGCATCCAGCATTTTTACCGGCGGCACCATCACCTGACTGCTGCCTTTTACATGGCCACGAAAAGAAGAAAGGAACACTTCATTAGGCCGGTCGTGGTTCATCCCCGCTCCTTTCTGGTCAAACAACGCATACTCCGGTAAAATAAATCCTGATTTTTTATATGCCTCCCTGAAAAGAGAGGAATCGTAACCAGAGGAGAATTTATCATAGCTCTTTGGCGCATGATACGTGTAAATACCATAATTGTTAAACAAACCTACGGATACAAAGGAGCTATCGGAACCAAAATCAGCTTTGCCATTGATATAGCCAGGCCAGTTTTCAAACCCATTCAGCCAATATTGCTTCCCATTATAACTGAAATAAGGCCAATGGAAGCTATTGTCAGGACTTTGTGTAGCGAAATGTCTTGCCAGCAAGTCTTTCAGACTTTGTCTTGAATAAGAGCCCAGCAACAATAGGTTGGAGTGATAATAGTTGTCAGAATATCGCAGGTAATCCACCACATTATTTATCCTGCCGTTATTTTTTTCAAAATCATACTCCCCGACTTTCTCCCCTCCGAAGAATTCCTGCTTTTGAGAAAAGCCTTCCGCTGCAAAAGCATCCCAGTCCAAATTCATTTGTGATGCGATGGCAGAAAAAACAATAGGCTTCAATGTTGAGCCCGGGCCGGGATTCATTCTTAGCAGATTGATATTACCGACCTGTTTTCGCAGCAATGACTGGGATATAAAACCATTCTCTCCCCGTATCATTTTATTAAAGCCGGTCTTGTCATTCGGGTCGGGGCGATCCAGGTCTTTGATGCGGTCATTCATGGCTACCAGACGGCCGTTGCCATCGGCGATACAAATTCCATACTCCGCTCCTTTCTTATAAGCCGTATCAACACGCAACATATTTCCTATTCTTGCTGATAAAGAATCAGTCAACTCAGCATCAACAGATATAAAAGCATTTCGTTTGGTTTCGCCCTTTGCCGTGTATTCAGAAGAAACACTTTCGGCAAAATTCTTCGCCCAGATAAAATTACTCCCCATCGGGTACACATAAAACCGGCTGCCATTCACAAAATAGTTTTTCATGAATGCATCCGGCTGCACCATCAGCAAATGGTCATTTCCTGGCTGGCCGCTGATGCGTATCCTGTCCGGGTTATTGAGCAGTATAGTATCATTGGGTTTAAACAACTGGCTCCTGTCATTCAAATTCAACTGGAAAGTTTTGTCCGATGTATTGACCAGACAAAGTTGCTCATATAAGTTCTCTCCATATGAATTCTTAAAAGCTAATTTCAGACCTTCAGTCAATACCGCTGTTGGCTCACTGGTATAACTGCTCATCCGTTTATTCAACACCTTTCCATTGGCTGCATTCCATAGGCTGATATTATAATTGCTGCTGTCGCTAAATACATTTCCTGTCCAGTATTGCTGCAGATGCGGCGGGGGTTCCACCCGGAAATAATTATCATTCACCGCCAGCTGCGGATGACCGGAATACACATCCAGGTATATCATTCTTCGCTGGTCAATATGCGACGTAAACCCATTGCGGATATACGAGCCTATCTCTTTTGTAAAATACTTACCGGTATCATCCAGATAACCGGCCGCCATCAACTGGCGAACAGAGTCGGCAAACAGCTTGTCTTTTTGAGCCAGGGAAAGTTTCCGGCTTGCTTTTGCTGTATCAAAATGATCCAGAACCGGCTGCAGTCTCAGCTGAATATATGAATCCATATCTTTTGCAAGATCATTCACCCGGAATTCCTTGTCTTTATTAAAGGCCGGTTTTATCATGAATAATAACAAGCCCAGACCGGTAAATACAATGGCACCGGGGATAAGTTTCTTCCTGTTCGGGTATTGCTCCAGCGGAATATTTTTAAACAACAATACAATAGCGACAATCAAAATGGACGGAAAAAGGATGGATTGCTTACTGAGAATACTCCCGAACGGCAGGTCCTGCCCGAAGAAAATATAACGTCCGGTTGCAGCCAGTATCACCAGCAGGGCTGTGATGAGTAAATAATTCAGTAACGAGAACCCCGCCGTGATGGTTGGATAATTATAATTGACCCGGTTGGTAAAGTCAGGATAAAGTTTATAAAACGAGGCCAGTAAAGTAGTGGGCACTAACAGCAATAATACATACAGCAATACGGACCACTTTCCATGTTCGGCAATTAAAAAGCGGCTTGCTACCAGGTCTGTTGCCTGTGCATTGTACCGGGCGCCTTTGTTTTGCGGGGCATGTGGAAGAAGATTAAACCCTGTTTTATTAACAGCGGGATTATTTTTTTCATAGATAAAAGCATTGATGAACCACTGGTTTTGCGCTGCCCTGATGACGGGTTCATAGGTCTTTCCATCAGCATAAGCCTCTTCAATGGCCTTGTCCACCGGCATGGTCATCACATCAATCCGGTATTTTGTCATTGCAGCTTTATCCAGTATCCTGTCTTTTGGAAAGAAAAGGAATGCAACAGTAAATAAGAAACAAGCTGATGCAATACCGGTCAATATCCTCCGTTTGAGCGGCTGATAATACAGCAAACGGATGATTACATAAGCAATGGCAATGGCAAAAAGCAAATAGCCCGTGATGTAAAGCATCTTTGGCAGTTCCAGCAGGTACCGGAAAATATAAGGCCCATAAATAAGATTGATAATGAAGAGTGAAATATAAATAAATCCAAACAGGCCAAACAGTGATGCATTTCTTTTACTGCCGGCCGACAACCCGGCGATGGCATAATTGATGCATAGAAAAGCTTCATTAAAAAGTAAAAAATTAAGGAACACGATGGCAAAGCCTATATCCACAAAGGCAAACAATGCCAGCAGGCTCACCGACAACAAGATTTTTACCGGGTTATTGATAATAATATCCAATGAACGGCCGGTGCTGATATTCCACCATTTTTTTTCCGCAGCTGCCACCAATGGCGAAAACCTGTAAGAGATATAAATAAAAATAAAATAGATCAATACAAGACCAATAGCAAGGTGGCGGCAAATGGCCGGATCAAAATGTGTAAAAGCAGCCAGTGCACCCCCGGCAATCAGCACAAATGTCCATGATGTAAAAAAGACAGCTCTGGTCCCTCTTTTCCTGATAACAGAAAGCTTGTTGATGGCTCCTGTTATTTTTTCTTCTTTTACCAGGTCTTCATCGTTCAATGGAGGATAATACGACCGGTTAAATAATGATGCCACAGCTTTCCGGGCAGTTTTATATAAATATTTCAGGAAACCAAATCCGAAAATGATGGCCAGAATAATGCCCGTCAGAATGATGATACCGAAATTCCAGAAACTGTTGAGCTGCTGAACAGATGGCAGGTCCATGCCTTCATACGGAGGAAAACTTTTATACCGCCAGTATAGAAACAACCGGGTGGTCAGCAGCACCATGCTGACACAGGACAGCAGCTGCCACACCCAACTTAGCTTGTTTGCCGGCTTCAACCATGAGGTTGCAAACACAAGGGCAAAAAAGAAAAATAAAGTACCGAACAGGAGAAGTTGCCATGTACCGGGAGAAAAAACTTTATTCCCGAGTTTCCAGTCAAAAGAATCACGGATGGAGAACATCCAGCTAAACCCCGAAGATGCAGCCGGCAATAACAATATATTTTTTGAAAGAGTAATGGAAGCCTCCTGTTTATTGAGAAATTTTGCCTGCAGGTTCAATGGGACGCCGGCATCATCCTTTCTATAACTTAATAGCACTGGCGAAAAATCAATGGTACTGTCGCCGTTGAATGCAGCAAACAAAAAACCTTCGCCAAAAACAGACGGCATATCAAGTAAGTGCTTTGAATCAGAAACCAGAAACTTATTGACCGTGTGGGAACTCCAATTACTCCGATCTTCTTCTGTTAAGGGGTAAGAAACGGGATAGCGGTTCAGTAAAGCAAAGCTGTCTGCACCAAGATAATTTACCCGGAACTGGTTTTTATTGTTATCAGAGATACCGATACCCCATGTGATGTTGCTCTTGTCAGGAATAGTTGCGTCAAAAGCCATCTGTGCCGGTTGAATTTCCTTACTGTCGTATTGGATAGTTTTTAAATGCCGGAACAGGCGGCTGGAGAAAAAATATTTCAGCCCGCCCGCACCACTCTTTCCCATATCATCCCGCAGCAGCATGATATTTCTGAGAGGGGTTATTACATTTTCATCGGTATACCAGGCTGAATTGATAAATTCTATTTCATCTTTAAAAATATTCCAGGCAACTATTCCCTTTTTAATTGTTTTCCCTGTGCGGCAGACGAATGCATTATTTACGCTCAGTTCAAAACTGCTATCCGTTGTTGATTTCAGGTTTACAGACAATGAATCCGAATGAATAGAAACAATATGGCCCGGCGCAGCATAATTTGCCGACAGTAATTTGTATGACTCCCCTGAACTGACATAAAAAGGTTCTTCAGAATATGACGATCTTATATTGAGTTGGTTATTTTTCTTGTTCAACTCAAAACTGTTATAGGAATTGCTCTTGTAGTTGACAGTATCTGCTCTGCCCAGCTCAATACTACCCGTCACCCTAAAGCCATCGTGCCGGATAAAATGATGGTCAAGATTGCTGAATGTTTTTAAAGACAGCGGTGCATTGATATTGAAATACAAAAAACCGAAACAG
>CAYHPA010000209.1:0-4909 GCA_964358155.1 uncultured Chitinophaga sp. | reverse complement strand
TGTACAGGCTCCGTGATTTTGACGATGCCTGGAAAATGCCTGCCAGCACCGGCCAGGCGGTTTACAGTAAACTACCTTCCGGGCATTACACATTTGAAGTAAAAGCCTCCCGTGACGGGGTAAACTGGTATGAAGCAAGATACCCTGTTGAAATAATCATCAATAAACCCTGGTGGCAGCAAACATGGTTCAGGCTACTATGCCTGGCTGTTGTGGCTGGAATAGCCTGGTTCATTTACTCCTATCTTCAAAAAAGAAGGAAAAACAAAATGGAGATGATGGAATTGAATGTAAAGATGGCAGAGTCAAGGTTCTCCAACCTGCGCCTGCAAATGAACCCGCACTTCCTGTTCAACTCACTCAGTTCTATTCAGCACCTGGTGGTGTCACAACAAAATAACAGGGCCTATAAATACCTTACTGTTTTTTCTAATTTCCTTCGCTCATTGCTGAACTATGCTGAGAAAAATTTCATCCCGCTGGACGAAGAAGTGAAGATACTGAGGATGTATATCGAACTGGAGTCATTACGCTTTGACCAGTCATTTACCTGGGAAATAAAAACAGATGAACACCTGGCCAATGATGAAGTGCTGGTGCCAACGCTGATGATACAGCCCTTTGTAGAAAATGCCATCTGGCATGGCCTGATGCACAAAGAAGGTGAGAAGAACCTTTTGATCCATTTCAAGAACAGTTCAGAAGAATACCTGACCTGTACGGTGGAAGATAATGGTGTGGGAAGAGATGAGGCCACCCGGATAAAACAGGGCAAGATCACTTCGATGGTGCATGAAAGCAAAGGCATCGACATTATCCGTGAAAGACTGAAATTGCTGGAGCAAAAAACCGGTAAACCGGCAAGATTGGAAATGGAAGATCTTTTCAATGCGGAAAATAAGGCTACCGGTACAAAGATCATAATCACTATTCCTTACTACAATCCCGATGAGGCATGATAAAAGCAATGATCGTAGACGATGAGCAATCTTCGCTGGACCTGCTGCAATGGCTGGTGACGCAATATTGTCCCGACATTACAGCGGTGAAGACAGCCCGCAGCGTACAGGAAGCATTACCTCTGATACATTCATTCCGCCCCGACATTGTATTTCTCGACATTCAGATGCCGCACCAAAGCGGTTTTGACCTGCTCACTACTGTCGATAACTGGAACTTTGAAGTAATATTCACTACAGCCTACAATGAGTTTGCCATACAGGCCATCCGCTTCAGCGCCCTGGATTATTTATTGAAGCCGGTAGATGAGGCAGAGCTAAAGAAAGCCTTAGAAAGATATAAGGCCAAACGCATCTATGCACCCGCCGGTCAGTTGCTGTTCCGGAATTTTATACAAAATATTTCGCAGGGCAATAAAGAAAAATTTAAACTGGCACTGGCAGATGCCACCGAAATCAAATATGTTCAGTTGGATGAAATTATCAGGTTACAGGCAGAAAGCAATTACACCCATATCTTTCTTAAAGGAAATAAAGTCTTCGTGTCTGCCAAGACATTAAAAGAGTATGATGAAATATTGCAGGGGCATAAATTCCTGCGGGTGCATAAATCCCATCTCGTAAACCCCGCCCATATTGATTCATACGACAAGCAGGGCATACTGCAAATGAGTGATGGAACAAAAGTGGAGGTGGCCCGGCGGAAAAAAGATTTTTTACAGCAATCACTTTCGGGAAATGGCCGGCCTTAGATCGCCTGTCCAATGAAACTATGCCGCCTGCGAATTGTCGGGAAAACTGAAAGTGATGGTGGTTATTCGCTTCTGCGGCCCCGCTATAGAGATATGCCCTCCTGCTGATGCGGCAGCCGGCTCAATAGCTCCGACACTGTAAGACAATGCATACCCGTTATAATTATTCCTTTCCTCTATGTTCAGGATCACAACATCCCTGTACTTGTCAGCTGTAATATGAATCTCGCCATTGCAGGAATTCTCCACCACCGTATTCAGCAGATCGCTGATGACGGCGAGGGCACTCTGGTTTACTGCTCCCAGTGCAATTTCCTGCCTTACTTCATTCACCACCTGTGTATGATGGTGAGTGGCAGCAGGCAGGAAACCGGACACCAGGCTACTTACTAACTGCTGTAATGATATTGAGGTGTTCAAAACGCCTCCGTGGGGCTGCAGTTGTTTTTCCATAGGGGTTGATTTTTTAGTTGTTTTCAAAAAGCCGGTTTTGGTTTTACACAGTTTCAGATTTCTTACCGGGACTATAAATATAACGCTGATAACAACGTAAGATTTCCGCTTTCACCTGGATTTTTACTTCATGAGCAGTTTATCCGGAATGTGCTAAGTGTTTTTTTACCCGGCTGTATTTATTATACGACAAAACCGTTTTGTATCATCTACATTCGCCGGTAAATGGGAAAAATACGTAGCTGAGGGATTACTGTATCAGGGTTTTCGCTTCCCTGGTAATACAGTTGGCCAGTGTGATAAACGCCTGCTGATCTACAGCAGTCAATGGAATAGTAGTTTCCTTTTTATTATTGCCTGTAAAAACAATACGGTTGACCTTCTGCGTGGTAAGTTTGGAGAGCACCGATGTCTGTGACAATGAATTTTTAAAAATAAAATGAAAAAGACCCTCACAGTTCATGGAGCCACCGTTGCGGGCTGTCAGTTTTAACTTGCTCCCTTCAAAAAAAATAAAAGCAGTGGAATTATCATCATAGCAACGGTCTGCCCCTTCAATGGAGAAAAGAAAATCTATTTCTGTTTTAGTTGCATCCATGGTAACCGAACCCCCATCCAACTGGAGAAAGCCGGTGGAGATCTTAATTTCTTTTGTAAAAGGGTCCGTTTCCCTGCTCAGTTTACAGTTGACGGCCACCGTATCCTGGGCCGCAGAAAACAGGGGAAGGAATAATATGATGGCAAAACAATATTTCATGAAAAAGAATTAAAGGCAAAATAAAACTTATCAGCTAAAAAACTGAAGTAAGATTGAAATGATCCGGCACAGGGTTGCAAGCAATACAAGCATCATCTCCTGCAGTACACGACATTACTGGTCGTTTCTCCTGAACCTTTTTTGAATAATAGCCAGTTCCGCTGCATCAAGCCGGGAAGTTTTTTTCAGCACCCCGATTAAATAAGCTACTTCCTCTTCCGTAGCGGGGCAACCTGTATTCTGTCCTTTCTCCGGGCCATCCCCTTCAGCTCTCATTTTTGAATCGGCCAGCAACTTGCCATCCTTATCAAATACCAGCCAAAACGGAATACCCACTCCATCCCCAAAATATTTCTTACGGAATTCATCGGCCCCCGGATTCTCAAGATCTTTTTTATTCTTTGTTTCATCCACCACCAGGTGACGGATAACATAGTTGTCATCAAAGAATTTTCTGCAACTGGGGTCACTCATACTGGTGTCCATCTTATGACACCAGCCGCACCAGGATGCATGGAACATGACGAACACATTCTTTTTTTCTTTTGTAGCAACCTGGTATGCATCCTTCATTATTGCATCTGCAGAAGCTACCTGGGCCTTTGCTGCAAAAAAGAAACATAACAGCAGCCATGTGCAAACAATACGATTTATCATAACATACTATTTTATAAGCGCACTGCTGTTCCTGTGGCTATCACCATCAGCATACTGCCGCCGCTTCCGACCGTTTCAAAATCAAGATCAACTCCAAGAATGCCATTGGCTCCCATTGCCTGCGCTTTTTGGGTTAGTTCACGAAGAGCGTCTTCCTTGGCCTGCTCGAGCACTTTTTCGTATGTCTTGCTTCTTCCTCCAAAAACATCTCTTAACCCTGCGAATATGTCTTTGAAAATGTTTGCGCCGATAATACTCTGGGCATTGATAATGCCCATATACTCCTGTACCGGTCTTCCGTCAACTGAACTTGTAGTGGTGATAAGCATTGTGTTTTATTTTAATTTTTCAAATATAACTTTTAGTGCTGTGTCCTCTTTTATTGTTGCCCCTGCCGATGCCTGGCGGATATAACTGATGCGTTTGTCAATGTCCGGGTGACTGACAAGAAATTCTGGCATTACGTTGGCCGGTGCCGCTTCTTTCATATGATTGAATAAATCAACAAAGCCGCGGGGGTCTATATTCCTTTTTGTCAGTATGGCAAGTCCGTCTATATCAGCTTCCTTTTCAAGGCCACGGGAATATTTCAATGACTTAAGATTGTCTGCATGATTGACCACCACATTGGTAACAGTTCCAAATCTGCCGAACAGCAGGCCAAGAAAAACTTTTGAACCAAGCCGTCTGAAAATTGATTTTGTGGCATGCTTGTTATTGATATGTGTAAACTCGTGGCTTAACAATGCAGCAAGCTCAGGATATGAATCAATCTCATCCAGCAGGGCGCTATACACCACAATTCGGCCGCCCGGCAATGCAAAAGCATTGACAGTACTGCTGTTAACTACCGTTATCCGGATATTATAAGCGGTAGGCACTTCCATTACATTGAAAAAATTGTTCAGTATATAACTCTTCGCCGAGTCTTCCTGTGCAGGCAGGCCCAGTGCATCATATACGGCATCGCCAATTTGCTTTTCTGTTTTAATGGAAACCTTGGAAGCCAGCTTTGATGATAACCAGGGAACGATGAGCAGGTACAGCAGGAAAAGAACTCCGAGTATGGCCAGGAAAAGAATACTGTTGCGTATCCATTCCCTGCCGCTGCTTTTTTTATGCCAGGGCTTTTGCTGATCGGCCTGCATCTGTTTTACAAATTCAGCTGCATCATTTCCATCAATGAGCAATTCCCCGCCGGGGCTTTGTGTATGGCGTAGTTTTGTTTGCTGTGCAGAAAAATTAAAAGATGCTTCCACATCCTTCAGCAGCCAGTTCACCATGGCATTGCTGCCATCGGCATTGCGGAAACCGATGTTCAGGTTCTTATC
>CAYHPA010000208.1:0-4911 GCA_964358155.1 uncultured Chitinophaga sp. | reverse complement strand
CTCAGCAGCATACCCGATCTCATTTTGATAATGAGCCAAAAGCCCGGAAGTAAAATCTTCAACGTTGTTTTTCTTTACCAATGCGATGGCGCATCCGCCAAAACCAGCGCCTGTCATTCTTGCGCCGATACAATCGGCATAGCTTTTACAAAACTCAACGATCGTATCCAACTCCTTACCGCTTACTTCATACAACTCTTTCAGCGATTGATGCGAGGCATACATGAGTTTGCCAAAGGTTTCCATATCGCCTGTTTGCAGGGCAATAGCTGCATCTTTCACCCTTGCATTTTCACTCACCACATGCAAGGCCCTTTTTTGCAGCACAGGATCCATTATCAAATGACGGTTCAACTGAAACTCAGCCGGGCTAACAGCACATAAGTTCTCCACGTCCAGTTTTTGCTTCAGCAATCGGAGTGCAGCGCCACATTCGGCAAACCGCTCGTTATACTTTGACCCTACCAGTTCTCTTTTCTTGTTGGTATTTATAATAACCAAACTATAAGCTCCCGTTTCAAAAGGTATATACTCATAGTCCAGCGTATCACAATCAAGCAGTATCGCTTTTTGCTTTTTTCCCATAGCCACAGCAAACTGGTCCATAATGCCGCAATTGATCCCCATAAACTCATTCTCCACTTTTTTGGAGAGCAGGGCCATATCAATCAATGAAATACTGAATTGATAGAGTTCGTTCAACGCAAATGCAGTCAATACTTCAATGGATGCGGAAGAAGAAAGCCCGGCGCCCACTGGCAAGTTGCCGGAGTAAAGCATATCAAGTCCTGACAGGTTGTAACCCGACTGAATAAAATGGTTCATCACCCCCAATGGATAATTGAACCACTGCTTCCCTGTCCTTGAGTAAGACTCCTGCAGGTGAAGGTTGGCCATTTCAGGAAAATCCAGGCATTGAAACCGGAACCGTTTATCAATGTTTTTAGATACAGCAAGAAAAGTACCTTTTGAAATGGCACAGGGCATAACCCGGCCACCATTGTAGTCTATATGCTCGCCGATCAGGTTCACCCGCCCGGGGCAGAAGAATACATGCTCCGGTTCATGTTGAAAACGATTGCGGAATTCTTTTATCAATTCACTCTTCATCTCAGTATTTATGTTATTTTGAATGGGAATGCCTGTCAGTCAGCAATATTGTCTTAAACATTCTTCGGGTGAAGATATTTATTTGTTTACACTGAGCAATGCAAAAGGCACGGAAGCCATCATAACAAATTATGGCGCCATCATTACTTCCTTCAAAATAAAAAAACCGGATGGGATCATCAATGATATTGTACTGGGGTTTGACAAAGTGGAAGACTACTGGTCGCCGGATTACCTGCAGCAGTATCCCTGGTTCGGCTGTGCGGTAGGGCGATATGCCAACCGGATAAAAAATGCAGAGTTCAGCATCAATGGTACAAAATATTCGCTGGCGAAGAACAATGGCAGTGAAATACTGCATGGCGGCCCGGGTGGTTTTGACAGAAGGGTATGGCAATTTGTTTCATCAGGCGAATCGCCCCAACCTTATCTTGAGCTGGGATATAAAAGCAAGGATGGTGAAGAAGGTTTTCCAGGCAACGTTGATGTGCTGATACGTTTTGAGCTGAACGACAATGATGAATTGAGTTACCAATATACTGCATGTTGCGATGAGCCTACCCCTGTCAACCTCACCCATCACAGTTATTTCAACCTGAACAATGGTAAAGGCACTATACATGACCATGAGATCAAACTCTATGCGTCGGCCATGCTGGAACAGGACGGCAACCTGACCGCCACCGGAAAAATATTACCCGTTGCCGGTACAGTTTTCGATTTCAGAAACTACAAACGCATCGGTGATGGACTTGAAGTAATTGATGAGTATGATAAAAGTTTCCTGGTGGATAAAGAAGACGGTGCAACGGGCCTCGCCTTAGTAGCAGAAGCAAGATCGCCGCAGACCGGGCTGCGGTTAGAAGTCTGGTCCAATGAGCCGATTGTTCATTTTTATTCCGGCAAATGGACACCGCAGGTAAAAGGCAAGAATGGTAGTCATTATGGCCCTTTCTCAGGGCTTTGTTTAGAAACACATTTGCATCCAAATGCGGTCAATATTCCTCATTTTCCCAATACTATTCTGAAGCCGGGAGAGATTTATGTGCAGAAGACGGTTTATAAGGTGTATCATATTTGAGAAAAATAAACCAACTCCTCTTTCAAATCCAAAAAAGGATATTTCGCCTGCAACTCTTTTACTTTTTCAAAATGTGAAACGAGAAATTGCTGATGGGATTTTGTTTCCGGCTGAAAAGCCTTATGCTTTCTTGCAATAACAATGCTCTTTACTTCTTTCATCAGCTTTTGCGATTGTTCATCTATACAGCTTTCTGCAAATTTTTCCAGCACAAATTCAGTGGCCGGATAGTTGGGGTGAACAAGGTCAATATCGTAAAAACGGTAATCACGCAGCACATCAATCACTAATTCATAAGCGGGAAAATAATAGGCTGATTGAAATTTTGTACAAATAGAATGAACTGCTTCCAGCAACCTTGCCTTACTGCGATTGTTCTCCACCACCCCATCACGAACATGGCGAACAGGACTTACAGTAAAAATAAATTTCAGCCGTGGATTGAATTGTGATAATTGCTTCAGGCAGTTCTCAAGCATTTGTTTTATCTCATCAATCTCCAGAAGTTCCTTGCTGAACCAATTGGCCGGCGCCCGGTGGCAATTAGCAACCTCACCCCCATCCCCTCTCCCCTTCGTGGAGAGGGGGGCAAGGGGGGTGAGTTTGTATGTAAATGAAGACCCAAGTGTAATAATCAGCCAGTCCGCTTGTTTTAGAAATTCATTTGCACGTTGTTGCGACTCATTAATGATCCTGACCGCTTCTGCTCTGCTGATATTAGAGAATCTTGAATGATGATCCCAGCTATGCCAGACCTCATTTAACAGGAAAAGGTCTATTTCGCTGTATTTTTTATTTTCAACGTACGAAATAAGGCTTTTGCAAACACTGTCGGGCCCAAACAGGATTCCGTTGGGATTTTGCAGCACGGAGAACTTTAAATCCTGCAGTGCATCGCCGATATGTTCTGTAAAACAGGATCCAACCAGCATGATCTTATCCCGATAGGTAACAGGGGGTTCCAGTTTCCTTAGGTCAATATTCAGCATTAAATCCATCACAGCTTTATTTGAAAATTTCTCCGGCAATACGAAGGCTTTCCAGCAGGGCATCTTTATTTAATCCGGGTAACATATTATGTTGTTCAAAATAATCAATCATCCATTCGCTGTTCATATTTCCCACCAGTTCATCATCCGCCATCGGGCAACCGCCGATACCTTTCAGCGCTCCATCAAACCGTTTGCAGCCGGCTTTTACAGCGGCTTCTAATTTTTCCTGCCAGTTCTCAGGAGTGGAATGAAGGTGAACGCCGATTTCCGTACCCGGCAACGATTCCACCAGGTAAGCTGTCATTTCATACACCTGTTGCGGCGTTGCCAACCCCACGGTGTCGGCCAGTGAAATGATACCGATATCCATTGCCACCAATTTATTTACCCATTCAAAAACTACTTCCTCGTCATACCGGTCGCCATAGGGGTTGCCAAAACCCATGGAGAGATAAACCACCAGTTGCTTACCCGTCTTGATGCAGAGGTTTTGTATGTCCTCCACCCTGCCCAATGACTCCTGTATAGACGAATTGGTATTTCGTTGCTGAAAAGTTTCAGAAACAGAAAAAGGGAAACCCAGGTAAGTGATTTCATCAAAAACACTTGCCGCCTCTGCTCCCCTGCTGTTGGCAACAATTGCCAGCAGTTTGGTACTCACCGATCCGAGTTCAAGGCCCCTGAACACTTCACTGGTATCGGCCATTTGAGGTATAGTCTTTGGGGAAACAAAACTTCCGAAGTCTATTGTATCAAAACCCACTTTCAGTAACGAGTTGATGTACCCGATCTTTTTTTCGGTGGGAATAAGCGTCTTCCATCCCTGCATGGCATCCCGGGGGCATTCAACAAGCTTGACAAAGGAGTGGTCCATATAATATTTAAAGATAATTATTAAAATGCCAGTTTTGCAGTCGGTCGGCAGCTTGACCGGTCGGCAAAAACTTTTTTTTCCGGTGTATAATTCAAAACCATTATCTTAGTTACGGCATTAGTAACCACCAAAACTAAAAACATGAAAAGCATTATTATTTGTCTTTTACTGGCGATTGTCGCAAATTCAGCCTATAGTCAACAAACTACTCCTGCAAAAACCCTGACCAAACAAGATTACCTGAAAAAAAGTAAGAACCAGAAATTAGCTGCCTGGTTATTTTTGGCAGGTGGGGGCACTGCTATAGCACTGGGCGCCAGAGATGTGGACCCTGTACTCAGTAATGCAGAAGAAACCCGCAGCACCGCCCTTATTGTTACCGGTATTGCTACCCTTAGCATAAGCACCACATTGTTCATTGCATCGGCCAGAAACAAAAAAAAGGCAGAGGGAATGGCTTTTAACTTTAAAATGGAAAAGGCACCGGTCATTCAGCAGGGAGGTTTTGCCTACAGTTCTTATCCTGCCGTATCACTCCGGCTAAAGCTATAGACAAAAAACATCAGAAAACAAACCGTTGTTTCATTGCCTCATATAAAATGATACCGGTGGCAACTGAAACATTCAAACTTTCAAAATCCCCTTTCATGGGGATTTTTACTTTATCGTCACATATCTTCATCAGTGCGGGATAAATACCTTTTTCTTCGCTGCCCATCACGATGGCACATGGCTCAGCCAGATTTATATCCGCTATATTTTTGGCTGCCTTCATTTCGCTGGCATATACTTTAATCCCGTTGAGATGCAACTCATCAACCGCTTTCATTAAACTGTTGACCCGGCAGACAGCA
>CAYHPA010000207.1:0-4919 GCA_964358155.1 uncultured Chitinophaga sp. | reverse complement strand
AAATCCGCTGATCAGTTTCAGCCTTGCGGCGGGAGTGTTGAATAATCCCGGAACCAGGTACGCAGTAAAAGCAGCAAATACAGCGATAAAAAATAGTTTGACAGGCGAAAGTTTTTTGCGTGGACCTGTTCCTTTTTTCCGGAATATCCCCAGCAGGTAAACAACAATACAAATTCCTACTATTATCCAGAGGCCTACAAATATTTCCCTTTTCAGTATCCCCCATTGCTTTACATTATCCGCATTTGCAAGAAATTTAATTGCAAGGGCCAGTTCAATAAAACCGAGCACCACTTTTACGTCTGTCATCCATCCGCCGGATTTAGGAATCGATTGCAGCCATTTTGGAAACATGGCAAATAATGCGAAAGGCAGTCCCAATGCTAATCCAAACCCTGCTGCAGCAACCGTAAGCGGCCATGGCCCCTGGTTGGCAACACTAACGAGAAAAGTGCCGAACACCGGGCCGGTACAGGAAAATGAAACAATGGCCAGCGTTAACGCCATAAAGAAAATACTGCCGGCATTGCCGATTCCCGCTTTTGAATTCATCCTGTTAGCCACTGAAGACGGAATCGTTATTTCAAAAAGGCCAAAGAAGGAAAGCGCAAACACTACGAAGATGACAAAGAAGAAAAGATTGAGCCATACATTGGTGGATATGTTATTGAATATTTCCGGGCTGGTCTTCCCGGCAATATGAAAAGGCACGGTGAGCAATGCATAGATGAGAAAAATGAAGAAGCCGTATAAGGCTGCATTTTTTACGGCTTTGTTTTTTTGCCCGGCCTGTTTGGTGAAAAAAGAAACAGTAAGCGGTATCATCGGAAAAACACAAGGAGTGAGCAACGCAATAAAACCGCCTAAAAGACCGAGCAAAAATATGGCGAACAGGCTGCTGTTTTTATTTATCGTATCTCCGCAATCACTGACAGGATGGTCAATGTCAATGGATGGAATCAATATGCGGGTGGTTGCCTCCACACCTCCTTGCAGTGAAACAGTAAATGGCACTACGGTGGAAGGGTTGTACTCATCATCCCGGCCGTAAGTATAGAATAAAGTGCCCTGAAGTTTTGCCGGTATTATACCATTGATCGCAATGACAGCCTTCCATTTCACATTGTCATCATACACTCCGAGATCAATATTCTCAAAAATCGGGCTTTTGATTTTCTTTGGAGTGGCCTCCAGAATGAAATCTCCTTGTTGAACAATGGATGAATCGGCAAACCTGATTTCTGTAGTCTTTGTTTCCAACAGTACCTGGTTGGGGGCATATACCTGCCATTGGCCGGTTACCTTACCGGAGAATATCAACTCATAGGTACTGTTGCCTGTTTTCCTGCTCTCAAACTTCCAATCCTGTACGGCGCCGGAGCTATCCTGTGCAAAGCCTGATAATGTGAACCAGGTTATACATACAATAAAAGCAGTAAGTTTTTGTAGCCGTTGCATTTCCTTTCTTTTACAAAAAACAAACGAGTCCGCAGAAGAACTCGTCATATAAAACATTTCAACGCATCATTTATTTTATAGCAATGCTGAAGTTGACCGTTTTTGGCGGTAAGCATTTCTTATCATCACAGGTCTGGTATTCCACATTGCCTGTCAGGTTAGTTTTCACGCCGGACTTCAACTTTACTTTTTGCACAAAGTCAACGGTAAGGGAATATTGATTGGCTGACACACCCAGCTCTTTATCATTCATCACTTCCATTTTACCCAACTCTTTTACCTTTCCATCGCGGCTGACAAGCGGATTGGGATTAAAAGTGAAAGCGGTAGGTATTGCTATAGCATCTTTCGGCTGATTCTGTGAATATAAATGCCAGCCGGGCTGGATGGTAGCCTTCATATGCACTTCGTACATTTTATCACTCACTTTTACAGCGCTAAAACTCCAGGTAACAGGATTTAGCTGTGCATTACCTGCAACTGCGGCAAAAAACATTGCCATCAATATTGTTATCTTCTTCATACTTCTGTTCTTTTTTCCCCGACACAGGATTCAATTGGCAAATTTAAGGCCGCTCATCCGATCTTTTTGTAAGGAAAATGACGAAATCCGTTAAAGCAGTGATAAGATGAAGGGGCTAGTAAACAAGTTGCTCGGCCATCAGCATGGTTTTGATGATTTCCTGGCCGTCGGTATTGCCTAAAGCCACCGAACAGGCCCTTTCGGGGTGTGGCATCATCCCAAAAACGTTGCGATTAGCATTGCAGATGCCAGCAACATTGCGTATAGCACCGTTAGGATTGGATTCATCGGTTATTTTTCCATCCGCATCACAATAGTAAAAAATAACCTGCCCGTTGTCCTGCAATTCATCCAGTGTCTTTTCGTCGGCGTAATATCTTCCCTCGCCATGTGCTACCGGTATTTTGTACACCCGGCCGGTATCATTGGTTATAAAAACATTCTTACAAACGAACTGCTGGTGCCCGTTTCTTAATAACCCACCCGGCAACAGATGCGATTCGCATAATATCTGGAAGCCGTTACATACACCAAACACTTTTCCCCCTGCATTGGCAAACTCTATTACACTCTGCATCATCGGGCTGAAGCGGGCAATGGCCCCGCAACGCAGGTAATCACCATAGGAAAACCCGCCCGGCAATATGATACAATCCTCTGTGTTGAATTTGCTGAGGTCTTTGTCTTTATGCCAAAGCATGGTTACATCCTGTCCAAGATCATACTTTAATGCATCAAACATATCCCTGTCGCAATTGGAGCCCGGAAAAACAACAACGCCAAATTTCATACTGCAATTTTCAAGTGAGAAAACACAAAGATAAAACAAGGCGGGCAACTGTTTCTCAGCAATTACCAACCGGGACCATAATATTGATAAGCCAGCACAAAGGCAACACTGAGCCAGAAAAGCAATACCGGGAATATCCTGAACGAGGAATACAGGTAGGTACAGGCATGAAAGGCAGCAAAAGGAATAGCTGCCATCACCCAATTCTCAAACGTATCGCTGCTGTTGACAAAAGGAATGAATATCGCTCCAAGCAGGTAGATCAAAAGCAGGCTCCACCCTTTGCGAACCTGTATCAGCATGCGGCGAAGGCTATCCTGCACAAAATATCCTCCTGCCAGAAATGGTACTATCAGTAAAAAGGCACTGCCGGCCAGCCATACCGATTGCTGCACTGCGGGCATACTTACGGAAAAATGAGGCCAGATTGCCTGCCAGCTCCATTGATCATTGATAAAAAGATAAATGGCATAAAAATAAAATGGGGTGCTGGCACCCAGCAGGCAGAGCAGCCATTCGTTCAGCCTGAAGGGCCTCATCACTGCAAGGGCAAATAGTATCCAGAAAATAAAGGTCAATGCCGGAAAAAAGAGAAAAGAGGCAACCCCCATGGCAAGACCAATATTGAAAATGGCGCCCCGGGCATCCGGCTGGTTGTATACTTTAAATAAGGAGGCAAGCACAAATATCAGGATAGTGTTCACCATCAGTGGGGCGGAAAAATAATTCCATTCGGGAAACAAAGAAGTGATGAGCAGGTAGGCCATCCCGGCCAGGTAACCTGGCCGGCTCGTCATTCGCTGTGTATTCATAAAACGGGTAAGCCATGCTGCCTGAATAAATAATAAACCAAATGCAAGAACAGGATAAATAAGCGGTGTGGAGCGGCCGGTTGGTTCAATGAAATCCAAAATGGCCCGGAAAAGAACGCTGTCCTGCCCCCCTTTTGCAACTACATGGGGAGAAAGGAACATCGGAAGCTTTATCAGTACCCCAAATACCAGCAATAAAAGAAGGTTTGCCGGTGTTTTTTGTTTAAAGATTCCAATCACGGATAATGGACTGTATTAAGTTTAATTATACTCCAATTTGGCGAAGCAAATATAATTGCGGTACCCACAGGGAATAATCATTTGTCTTGCTCCTACCTGCTTGCCATATTTCGGTAAAAATTCATAACCTTTATCAAGATTCTTCAGTGTAGGGTTACGGGCTAATTGCCCGTCGGGTGCAATACTAAAATCCGTTAAAAGATTGTTTCTTCTTTCCTGCAGGTTGAATAAGAAATGAATCTGCCCGCCGGTGTTCATAAGTTGATACGAAAGCATATCATCCGATTCATCATCAAACTGGCTTTTACCCATCACATTATTCCACTCCTGCTTGCCTGTATTATCGTAAGAAATGACAGTTATATTATCGGCGTGATAACGGACCGCCTGGTTGCTGCTGCCAAACCGGCTGCCACCAAAACCCATGGTCCGGTAATAATTATTGTAGTAATAATAATCGTATGAGTTCATATTATAAGGATAGCTTCCATAAAGGTAATCCCAGCGGTTCCAGTTGTTGAAACGGGAAGTGGTATAAAAAGATTCGCTGCCAATGACAAAGCCACCGTCTTTGCGGATTATTATATTGCGGATAAAATAATCATTAAAAGCGGTTTTGACGCCGGCATCTCCCCTGGCCTCTTTACGGAGTTCTTCTGAAAATGTGGTGGTGCTGTCCAGAATGGGTTTAGCTGCAGCTTTATCCCACACAAAGAAATAAAACCCGTCTATATTACCTCGCCGCTCCTTGTAATAAAATGAAGCGAGGAAATACCGCTTGTTGTAGTTATCAATTTTTATATGCAATTCATCCAGCCATGTTTTTTCAATGCTCAGGCTTCTCATCATCACAGAATCCGCCATGGCATGTTTAACCATCAGCGCTGCCGAGGTAATATTGTCGTTGCTGTTCCGGAAGAATTTAGTGAACACCAGGTCGCCGTCATTGTCCAGTTGAAAGTCGCCAAGGTACTCGTTCCTTTCCTCGATGGGTATCTGAAGCCTGCTCTTTTTCAAGGCAGATAATTTATCGTCAAATAAAATGGTGGTCAGGACATAAAGTTTTCTGTTACGGCTGTTGATCTTAAAAACAATT
>CAYHPA010000206.1:0-4959 GCA_964358155.1 uncultured Chitinophaga sp. | reverse complement strand
TTCATTTTTTGAAGCAGTACCTGCAGGATTTAAAAAATGCTGGAGTACACTTGGTAATTATATGCATGGTTTGCAACAGCTTTTTAACGGTAAAGCAAAAGCTTCAGAATCGGTCGGAAGTGTTTTCAGCATTGGCGGCATATATCCCGGTGTTTGGGATTGGCATATCTTCTGGACATTGACAGCAGTATTCAGTATCATCCTGGCGTTTATGAATGTATTGCCGATTCCAGGTTTGGATGGTGGCCATGCATTATTTACTTTGGTTGAAATGATAACCGGCCGGAAGCCAAGCGATAAGTTTTTGGAGTATGCACAGATAGTGGGAATGGTATTATTATTGGGATTGATGGCCTACGCATTGGGTTTGGATATATTCAGGATGTTTAAATAGAAATCAGGAATCTTCCTTAGCAGGACTCAAGACTCCTGACTAACGACTAAAGCAGGGGGTGCCTGGTATTGACAGCATAGATCTTTGAAGGTGTAAGCATGTACTGCGTTGCGTAATTAGCAGTTTAATCTGAATACGAAAACCATAAATGGCAATACACAATTTGCCATGGCTGCCTAATCAGTGATTAAGTAGTCATTATGGCCGGGTGAAAGGCTGGCTTGTAGCCCGTTGCCCCGCCCAATCAACAAAACAATACAGGCTGCTGCAACCAAAGGCTGTGCTGGTTGCCTAAGAACATTCAGCTAAGGAATCAATCGGTTGTTTGTTTATCCGCCATAGCTTCGGCGAAGGAGGATTTCCAGTTGGTTTCTGACACAACAAAACAGAATAAACATGTAGAAAGCTTTTGAAGAATATGTTTGGACAGGAGTTCGATTCTCCTCACCTCCACATGATGAGTTCATTGCCCGGCTGGTATGGCCGGGCACTTTTTTGCAGGATATTTCTTCCAGGGGTCTTAAAATTTGCTATTGGTAATTACTTAATTGGCTCAAAGTCCGGGTACTGCTATTGTCCTTTGCGACAGGCTGCCGGAAAATGTAGATATGATTCTACACAATTCCGTGTATAATTATTACCCCGCATAGAGCAAATACTCTATTTTTTTCAACTCATTTTAATATGTCCTTTGTACAAGCCTACCGGAAAATAATTGAAAAACCCATTCAATCCTTATATCCTTTGAAGGCTGAAGAAACCCTTTGATAACCCGCACTAATGAAAAAAGCAATCCGTACCCGCTGAGAATTACTTATTAAAATAAGAAATCATGATGATGTCAGAAACGATTCATGAAGGTAAAGTTGCCACAAGAAGAACCTTGCAGGAACTAGTGGACAAGCTGGTTACAGGGGAACTATCCGCTGCGCTGCAGAAAGAGAGTTTTATTGTGAATGAAGTGCCGGGAGAATTGGTGATTGCGACAGATGAAAATATGCTTGCTGGCGTGTTAAGGGGTTTACTGCACACAGTCGTCAGCAATGCGAGGAACAGTTGTATAAGGGTGGCAGCAAAAGTATATGGAGACATTGTTCTTGTTCATGTGCGGGATACCCGCAGGGCAAACAGTAAAACAATAATGGAGCAGTTGGGGAAAATCCAGTCATTGGCTGAAAAAGTGAGAGGCTGTGTTACAGTTTGTAACCAGCAGGAAGAGACAATAACCCTTGCATTTAGCTTTTTTAATGGTACTAAAGCAGCATGACCCAAATGTGAATAAGATGTATACAACTAATATGAACTAAGAGAATATACTTAAAAACAATTTTTTCATTTGCTCATTCAGTCATAAGTTTTGTTATTTTATGAAGCCAATAAGAAATACTCCGTACCAATCTTTTAGGAAAAACCTTATCTAACTAAAATCAAGCCCTTTATCCAATGGACAAAATCACCATCCTCCTCGTCGACGACCACAAACTCATTCGGGAATCCTGGTCGTTCATCCTCAACAGCGATCCCCGCTTTCAGGTAATTGCAGAAACAAGCACCGGAGACGAAGCAGTTGAGCTTGCTAAAAACAAAAGGCCCAAAATCGTTTTGATGGATGTCAATATGACGCCTGTCAACGGGTTTGATGCAACCCGGCTTATCCGGAAATATTCACCCGGATCAAAAGTCATTGGTGTTTCCATGCATACCATGCCTGCATATGCCAGGCGTATGCTGCAAATGGGTGCCATGGGATATGTAACCAAAAACTCATCGAAGGATGAAATGATTTCCGCAATCGTGCAGGTTGACAGCGGTAAAAAATATGTATGCGAGGAAGTGAAGAACATCCTGGCACAACAGGAACTGGAGGAAGAAAACACTCACCAGGACCTGAATGTACTTTCCCGCCGTGAGCTTGATATCGTTCAGCTGATCAAGGAAGGCATGTCTTCCAAAGAGATTGCAGCACGTCTGGATATCTCCCTGAAGACAGTGGAAGTACACCGCTATAACATTCTTAAGAAACTCAGTTTAAAGAATACTGCGGCATTGGTGAATTTCATTAATTCTCAAGGTCTTTAGAAACAAGATAAGCTTACCAGGCGGTGAGTTTATTTTTAATGAATATAGTTAACAGCATAAGTGCTGTGGTGTCTTAGCCCTTTGAAAAATTATACTGGTTTCCCATTAGCGGGATAAAATCATCCTCCTGCCTTGATGGGTTCATATACCACAGACCTGATTTTGCCGTTAATTCATTCGTTCCAATATCTTATGTTAATATGAAAGAAGACATTCATACAGGATTTTCATTTTCGGGCAGCAAAGAAAGAATTGACAAACTCATCAATAGCCTTCATGTCGGCGTTCTGGTGCAGGGTCCCGATTCAGAAATTCTTTTCAGCAATAATGCGGCCTTACGAATGCTTGGCCTTTCCCGTGATGAACTTCACGGAAAATCATCGCTTCATCCCAACTGGAATGTTATTCATGAAGACGGGTCGCCTTTTCCCGGCGAATTACACCCGGTTCCGGTGGCAATCAATACCAGGAAAAGAGTGGCCAATGTTGTTATGGGGGTATTCAGGCCAATTACCAAAGACAGGATATGGCTGCTGGTAAATGCAGAGCCTTTATTGAACGAAAGCGGGAATGTGAAAGAGGTGATCTGCAGCTTCAGCGATATTACTGAACGTAAGGCGGTGGAGGATAAGCTGACAATATTGTACCAGGACCTTGAAAGCAGGGCCTTTGAACTGGCCACGTCGAATGCCGATCTGGAAAGATTTGTGTATGTGGCAACCCACGACCTGCAGGAACCATTGAGAATGGTGACCAGTTTTACCCAGCTGCTGAAAAAGAAATATGAGAAACAGCTGGATGAGCAGGCGTCTGAATATATCAACTATGCAGTAGAAGGGGCTGTCAGGTTAAAAAAACTGATCCTTGACCTGCTTGCATATTCAAAATTCAGCAGCAACAGGGAAGAATTTGCCCCGACCGATATGAAAAATGTGGTACAAAATGTATGCTGTGTTTTTTCAAAAGAAACGGAGGCAGCAAGAGGGACAATAACGGTTTCAGACCTTCCCGTCATTTCTGCTAAAACATCGCTGATGTTGCAGTTGTTTGAAAATCTTATCGGCAATGCCATAAAGTACAGAAGTGAAAGGAAGCTTCTTATAGAAATAACATGTAAAGAAAAGGATGACCATTTCCTTTTCAATGTAAGTGATAATGGTATTGGTATTGATCCTCAATACTCCGACAAAATATTCATCCTGTTTCAGCGGCTTCACAATGGGGGCAATGCGTATGAAGGAACAGGAGTTGGGCTGGCTATTTCCAAAAAGATTGTCGATCTGCATCACGGCACTATTTGGGTAACATCTGAAAAAGGAAAAGGAAGCACTTTTTCATTTACAATTCCTAAAGAGCAAAAACCAGGTATATGAACAGGTATAAAAAACAAATACTCATATTTTTCTGCGTTTCCCTGCTTATAGTCGTAGGCAGTTTCACCGTAATATTCGTAAACTTCAGGAAGCAGGTTAAACTGCAGAATGAACTGCTGGCTATTGAAAAGAATTTGATTCAGGCGGACTCTCTTTCTGCCAATTTATTACAGATTGAATCGGACAAACGGGGCTTCCAGATCACCGGGGATGTAAATTATCTGAAAAATTTTTATAAGATAAAGGTGAACAGCACCGCTAATCTTGCGAGCCTGAAAGACAACAGTGTTACACAGGCAGACAGAAAGGAGATTGAACAGATGGACTCTTTGCTCAGACTTCGGATTGAAAATCTTGACAGCGGTATTGTTGTTTATACAACAAAAGGATTTGATGCCTCAGTTGAATTCATGCAACTAAAAGGGAAAAAAGACATCCGGGAAATCCTTAATCAAAAACTGGATATATTAAAAAGCAACCTGCTGCAACGGTTCAAAGCAGATACTATCGGCATCAACAGCAGGGGCAATCACAATCTTACCGGTCTTATCATATTGCTTTTAATTTTTCTCATGCTGATGATTGTTGCCACCCGCACATTCAGAAGGGCGCAGCACAGAATTTTAAAAAATCATATCAAGTTTAAAGAAGCACAACGGATCGGAAAAATAGGCAGTTGGGAATGGGATATTGCCAGCAATAAAATGATCTGGAGCCAGGAGCAGTTCAGACTTTTTGGCGAGGACAGAAAAAAATCTATCCTTACACTGGAGCATTATCTTGCTCATTTATCTGAACAGGAACAACTTCGAACCCGGTCATTAATCAGCGCTGCATTGGAAGGCAAATCCAATTATGCTGTTGAGCATGAGATCATTCGTGGTGACGGGTCGAAGCTTATGGTTTATGAGCAGGGAACAGTGTTGTTTGATGATAAGGGGAAAGCCACAGGCATGTTTGGCACTACACAGGATATTTCAGAGCGTAAAAAGGCTGAAGAAGAACTTATCCATGCCAAGGATACTGCTGAAAAGGCCACGGAGATGAAGGACAAGTTCGTATCCCTTGTGGCACATGATCTTCGCGGTCCGGCAGGATCAATCTCACGAATGA
>CAYHPA010000205.1:0-5072 GCA_964358155.1 uncultured Chitinophaga sp. | reverse complement strand
CAACGGCAAGGTAAGGCACGCATTTCGCCGCTGCCCTTTCCATAAGGTTAATGGAAGCGATTGGCTCATGCTGAATGGTATATTGATCCCACTGTCGTACCTGCTCTGCCGAAAGGATTTTCATTTCGCCTTAAAGTTGGGAAACTTTTCCGGTAAAAAAAATGACTTAGCGCTTTGCCTTTGCGTTAGGCTTTTTAACTGAAGAAATGCTGTCGGTTTCTTCCTCCTCATTCACCCTTCGTTGCTGGTAGTCGCCAAATATATCATAGCACAGATGTGCAGCATTATAGATGCTTCTTGTGAACCGGTTACCGATAATAATGATAGTTACTTTTTCATCCATCAACCGTGCAAAGGCTGCATTGGATCCATGCCATTTGCCAAAATGATAAACCACTTTCTTACCATTGGGTAATAATTGCAAGCGCCAGCCCAATCCATAATTATGCACGCCGGGTTTTTCAAAACTGTAACCAGCGAAAGCCGAATCAAGCAATTGCCTGCTGATTAGCTGCTCAGTGTACAATGCCTGGTCCCATTTCAGCATGTCCTGCGGGGTGGTATAAATGTTCTTGTCCCCATAAGTACCATCCAGAAAATCGTAGCCCCAGTAAGTGCCGTTGTTCGAAAAAGAAGGAGTGGCCGTCAAGGTATCCTTTAAGCTGAACACATATGTATGTTGCATCTGCAACGGGGCAAAGAATTTTTGCTGCATGTATTCAGGAAAGCTTTTGCCGCTAATTTTTTCAATGATGGATGCGAGTAAAACATAATTAGTGTTACTATAATTGAAGCGGCTGTCAGGTGAGTAGCTTTTATCAGGCCTTTGCGTAATCAGAAAATTCACAACATCTGCATTAGTAGCATACTTCTTTTTGTCCCAATCGCTATTGGACATAAAATAAAGATAGTTGGGCAGACCGCTACGGTGATTCAGAAGCATTTTAATAGTAATGCCGGGATAAGGAAAGCCCGGGAAAAATATATTCACTGAATCATTAAATGCAAGTTTTTTCTCTTCAATCATTCTCAGTATGGCAGTGGCAGTAAATGTTTTGGTGGCAGAGGCAATATGCAATGGAGTGGACGCAGACAAACTGTCTTTTTTTCTGAGGTTCACAAGACCCTGGTATTTTTCATAAATAACGGCGCCATTTCGGGCCACCAGTATGCCCCCGTTAAAATTTTTGTCCAGCAGGGCAGTATCAAAAAAATCATTCAACTGCCGGTAATAATTTCGGAATTCTTCTTTATTCAATACAGCGGGAGTGGGGGGATAATATTGCAGCGAATCATCCGTATCCTTATGATGACCGGAAGAGTTACAATTCTGCAACAAAACAGCAAGCACTAAAAGATAGAACGTCTTTTTCAGCACAGGAAGTTGATGTAAGGCAAAAATATAATCCGTATAAAGCCGCCTGGTTATTAGTTTTCCCCATCATCATGCAAATGTTAATTGCAGCAAGCTATATTTGCAATATGGCAAAAACGGTAATAACCAGCTATCCAAAAGAGAAAATACGAATACTTTTCCTGGAGAATATCAGCGATATTGCTGTCAAGAATTTTCACAGGCATGGCTATACAATTGTTGACAAAATAAATAAGGCATTAACAGAGGAACAACTATGTGAGGAGATAAAGGATGTACATATTCTCGGTATTCGTTCCAAAACCCAGATCACCAAAAAAGTTTTACTGGCGGCAAAAAAACTACAGGCAATTGGCTGTTTTTGTATTGGTGTTAACCAGGTGGATTTGAAGGCTGCTACGGCAAATGGAGTAGTTGTCTTTAATGCCCCGTATTCAAACACAAGATCGGTTGCAGAATTAGTAATAGGTGCTGCTATTATGCTCATCAGGAGAATACCTGATAAAAATAAAGCAGCGCATGAAGGATACTGGATGAAAGAAGCTAAAGGTAGTTATGAGCTTAGGGGCAAGACAATGGGCATTATCGGGTATGGTAATATCGGGAGCCAGGTAAGTGTAATGGCTGAATCGCTGGGTATGAAAGTTGTTTTTTTTGATGAAGCGGTCAAATTGCCGCTTGGCAACGCAGAGAAAGTTAAATCAATCAAAGAGTTACTTAGAAGATCAGATGTAGTGACATTGCATGTTCCGGGTACTTCTGGTACCAAAAGCCTGATCAATAAAAATTTACTCAAAAGTTTTAAGAAAGGGGCTATACTGATCAATTATGCAAGGGGCACAGTAGTTGATCTTGAGGCTTTACGACAAGCTATTCTCGATGGGCATATTGGAGGGGCGGCTATAGACGTATATCCATGGGAGCCTGAAAAGCAAGGTGACCCGTTTGAAACCCCATTGCAAGGTTGCCCAAATGTCATTCTTACACCGCATATTGGTGGCAGCACCGAGGAGGCGCAGGAAAATATTGGTGAAGACGTCAGCGCAAAACTGTTTAATTACCTGGAAACGGGGATTACTTTTGGTTCACATACTGTTCCGGCCCTGGCATTGCCTCCCCAGGAAGGAGGGCATCGGATTTTGCATATACATAAAAATGTTCCGGGGGTATTATCTGAGATAAATACCCAGCTTTCAAAGAATAATATCAATATTCTTGCACAATACCTTAAAACAAATGATGAGATTGGTTATGTAGTACTGGATGTAGACAAGAACATTTCAACCCATGCTTTACAATTGCTGCGTGAGGTTAAGGCAAGTATTAAGGTAAGGATGTTGTATTAAAAGGCTCTCACATTTTTAATTTTCAATAAATATTGAAAACTTCGTAACTTTGGGCCGTAAATCAGTTGTATGAAAGTCGTAATCGTCGGCGCCGGCTTCGGCGGACTCAGGCTGGCCCGCAAACTGAATAATAAGCCCGGCTTTGAAATCATCCTTGTTGACCGTTTTAATTATCATCAGTTTCAGCCTTTATTTTACCAGGTAGCCACAGCAGGACTGGATGCCAGCAATATCTCGTTTCCGCTCCGCAAAGTTTTTCATAAAAGTAAGAATGTGCGGATACGGCTGGCAGAGCTGAAACAGTTGCTCCCGGCAGAGAACAAAATCATTACGGATGCAGAAGCGATAAGCTATGATGCTCTTGTGCTGGCCACAGGCACAGATACCAATTTCTTCGGTAATGAGAAGATTGCAGCTAGTGCTTTCCCTATGAAATCAACAGTGGAGGCACTGCAATTGCGTTACCGATTACTGCAGAATTTTGAAAAGGCTTTGACTGTTACAGATGAAAACGAATTACAACGGCTGATGAACATTGTGGTAGTTGGTGGCGGACCAACAGGAGTGGAGTTGGCCGGTGCATTGGCAGAAATGAAAAAGTATGTGTTGCCCAAAGATTACCCGGAACTGGATTTTTCCAAAATGAATATCTACCTGCTGGAAGGAACAGCAAAAACGTTGGCAGCGATGAGTGAGAAATCATCTGTCCAATCAAAAAAATATCTTGAACGCCTTGGAGTGACGGTGATGACGGAGAAAATGCTGAAAGATTATGATGGTAATGCCGTGCTGCTGAGTGACGGAAAACAAATCAATACCGCCACGGTAATATGGGCTGCCGGCATTAAAGGCAATATTCCAGTTGGCATCAGCAAAGCGCTAATAGCCAGGGGGAACAGGATAAAAACAGACAGGCATTGCCGGGTAATGGGATACGGCAATATGTATGCTATCGGTGACCTTGCTTACATGGAAACACCAAAGTATCCGAATGGACATCCGCAGGTGGCGCCGGTGGCAATGCCGCCGGCCGACCTGATCGCTTATAACCTGAAAATGACAGAAAGGAAATCAAGACCCGATAAAATGTATGAATTTGAATACCGGGATAAAGGCTCTATGGCAACGGTGGGCAGAAATCTTGCGGTGGTGGATGTTCCAAAACCCAAATTACATTTCGGAGGCTTCCTTGCGTGGATGATCTGGATGGGGCTGCACCTGATGCTGATATTGGGTGTTAAAAACCGGTTCTTTGTTTTCTGCAACTGGCTATACAATTATATAACGTATGACCAGAACCTGCGGCTGATATTTAAGGAGTTTAATAAGAAGGATAAGGCTAAGACTCTTTAAGTATTTTTCTGGCTCTGGATTTAAAAGCCGCTGATTCAATATCCCAGCGGTCTTCAATAATTGTTTTTAGTTCTTGTTTTATTTCCGGGAACTGTTTTGTAAGGTTATGCAATACAGTAAGGGAAAATGCCTTGATAGCCGGTTTTTCGGTGTGTGAGATGATATAGTCAAAACAGCGGTTCATTATATCGCCCTGGTATTTTTCGGGAATAGTAATATCCTGCAGGAGCCGGATGGTATTTCTTTTCACCGCATCATGTAGATTGGGCTTATCCAGGTTCTTCAATAGTTTGCCAAAATGTTTGCTGATCAGTTTTGGATGAGTGATTACAGCATAGCTTAATGGCCAGGCAGCCCGTTGTGTTACAAGAGCCTCATCATTTAAAAACAAATGAAACAGTTCATCAAAACGTTTTTGAGAGCTGCCTACCCATTGTACAATTGCTGTGCAGGCAGGCTTTGAGTGTGCAGAAAGTAATGTTTGCCGGAGATACATTGTGTGCAAACTAATTATTCTTACTTTAGTAGGGATGTCGTATCCCAGATAGCGCAAGTTTTATTATCTGCGCCTATTTTATTATTTTCAGCAATTTCAATATTTCTAATATTACGTATATGCCGCCTAATACACTTGCTATAGCTGCATAAGATTGCCACCTTTCAAACCATTTCTTTTTATTAAGCTGTTCATAATATTGATTAAATCCTCCATCTTGAATAAAGTCTCTAACCGCCATTTGCTCAAAAGTTATCGTACTCTGTACATCCCCGAATCTTATTAAGGCAGGTATTTTATTTTCTTCTTGAAGTCTCCTTACCTTATAGAACAGATTTTGCACATAATCTAAATCTTTATCCTTTAGTGAATATGCGTAAGGATAGATATTCCCTATTATTACGCCTTGTAAATAAGATTGGTGACACATTGTGTAAATAATTCTAAGTAACTCGTCTAATTCTTCTGCTTGTATCTTGGTCATCCTTTAAGATACGTTTTA
>CAYHPA010000204.1:0-5078 GCA_964358155.1 uncultured Chitinophaga sp. | reverse complement strand
TTAGTTTAGCACTTCTTGATCTTGAATTCACTCTTTTTTCTTCCTCGCTTGGCCAGGAAGACCAGGTCATAACCGATATTATTTTCAGGAACAACCTGAATATAAAAATCTTTTCAATTGATACGGGAAGGTTGTTCAACGAAGCCTATGAATTGCTGGATAAAATAACAGCGAGATATAAAAGAACAATACAGATATATTTTCCTGAATCAGACGATGTGGAAAAATTTGTGGCAACAAAAGGAATCAATAGTTTTTACGAATCGGTTGATAACAGAAAAGGTTGTTGTTATATCAGGAAAGTAAAGCCGCTTAACCGGGCATTGAAAGGAGCTAAAATCTGGATTACAGGATTACGTTCAGAACAGTCTGTAAACCGCAGGGAAATGCCAATGATAGAATGGGACAAGGGCAGGGAGTTATACAAATTCAACCCGCTTATCAACTGGAGTTATCAGGATGTAATAAAGTATATCAAAGAGTTTAATGTACCGTACAATAGTTTGCATGACCGGGGGTTCATAAGTATTGGTTGTGCGCCCTGTACAAGGGCGATTGAGGCTGGAGAAGATGCGAGGGCCGGCAGATGGTGGTGGGAGGCATCACAGAAGGAATGTGGATTACATTCGGTAACGGCCAAAACGGGATGATTTTTTTGCTTCATAAATCTATAAAATCAGTAGACTAATAGTTTTTACATGGATAAATATAATATTGATTACCTGGAACAGCTTGAGACGGAAAGTATCCACATCTTTAGGGAAGTGGCGGCCCAATTTGAAAGACCGGCATTGCTCTTTAGCGGGGGCAAAGATTCTATCACCCTCGTTCATCTGGCAAGAAAAGCATTTGCTCCGGGTAAGATGCCTTTTCCGTTAGTGCATATTGACACCGGGCATAATTTTCCTGAGGCTTTGGAATTTCGTGACAAACTTGCCCTGCAGGTTGATGCAACCCTGCTGATAAGAAAAGTAGAAGACAGTATTATACAAAGAAACCTTACAGAGCCGAAAGGAAAATTTCCGAGCCGAAACTGGCTGCAGACATATACCTTATTAGATACGATTGAAGAATTCAAATTTGATGCATGTATTGGCGGGGCCAGAAGGGACGAGGAAAAAGCAAGGGCCAAGGAAAGAATTTTTTCTGTGAGGGATGAGTTTGGCCAGTGGAACCCCAAATTGCAAAGACCTGAGCTGTGGAATATTTTTAACGGAAGGATACATAAAGGAGAGAATGTAAGAGTGTTTCCAATCAGTAACTGGACCGAACTGGACATCTGGAATTATATCCGAAAGGAGAAAATTGAGTTGCCATCCATTTATTTCGCCCATGACCGGAAGGTGATTGAACATGAAGGACAGTTAGTCGCTATCAGTGAATTTGTTCAACCTGATGCAAGCGATATCATTTTTACAAAAAAGGTACGGTATAGAACGGTAGGAGATATGACCTGTACAGCCGCAGTGGAATCTGAGGCAGTAACGCTGGAGGAGGTGATCAATGAGATCATATCAACAAGAATCAGCGAAAGGGGCGAAACAAGGATAGATGATAAAGTAACTGAAGCGGCGATGGAGGACAGAAAAAAGAATGGTTATTTCTGATTAACAATTCAACATTAAAAAATGGATTTACTACGATTTATCACTGCAGGAAGTGTGGATGATGGCAAGAGCACATTGATCGGCCGGTTGCTTTATGACAGCAAAAATATCCTGATCGACCAAATGGAAGCGTTGGAAAAATCAACCAGGAACAGGACAGATGGATCTGTTGATCTGGCCTTGCTGACTGATGGCCTGCGTGCAGAAAGAGAACAGGGTATTACCATTGATGTAGCGTATCGTTATTTTACCACAGCCAAACGGAAATTCATTATAGCAGATGCCCCGGGCCATGTACAGTACACCCGGAATATGATAACAGGGGCTTCCAATGCCAGTCTGATTATCATATTGATTGATGCCAGACAGGGTGTAGTGGAACAAACCCGCCGTCATTCCATCGTTGCCTCGATGCTGAAAATACCGCATGTGGTGGTAGCGGTGAACAAAATGGACCTGGTAAACTACTCGCAGAATGTTTATAATAACATTCTTATTGAATATAGTAAGGTGGCAAAACAATTAGGCCTGGCGGACATAAAGTACATTCCTATCAGCGCATTAAATGGCGATAACATCGTTGACAGATCGGAAAAAATAACCTGGTATGATGGTAAACCACTGCTGCAGCATCTTGAGGAAATAGAAATTAACAGCGATACCAATCCTGATTGCAGCAGGTTCCAGGTTCAGTTTGTTATACGTCCTCAGACAGAAGAGCTACATGATTACAGGGGCTATGCCGGAAAGGTCATAAGCGGTATATACCGAAAAGGAGATAAGGTGATTGTGTTGCCACAAGGCATGGAGACGACCATCTCTAAAATTGAGACAGCCGGGCAGGAAACAGAAAAAATATTTGCTTCTCAACCCGCCGTCATTCATCTGGCAGATGATATTGATATCAGTCGTGGTGATTCAATTGTACGCACAGAGGATCTGCCACTGGTTTCCAATGAACTTGAAGTGCTTCTTTGCTGGATGGATGAGAAGACACTGCAACCGGGTAACAAATACCTCTTGCAGCATAACAGCAGAACAGTAAGGGCTGTTATAAAGAGTATAGCATACAAGCTGGATGTAAATACCCTGCAGCAAAAACCAGTGGAGGGAAGCATAAGATTGAACGAAGTGGCAAAAGCGGTCATTAAGACAGCAACACCGCTTGTATACGATTCTTACCAGCACTTGCAGGCAAACGGTGGTGCCATTTTGATTGATGAAACCAGTAATGCTACAGTTGCCGCGGTACTATTTCAGTAGTTATGCAGAACAGCGAAATGTACATACGAACAGATAAGTCTTCTGACAAGGAGATTATTGAAAATGGCCTGCAACCTGCTGCGCATCCGGCTGAAATAGCAACTGAAGAAGAGCGGGCCGGGAACCGGTGGAAAAAAACGGCTACCATCCTGATCATCGTTTTCAGCCTCCTGATCACAGGCTTATTTTTTTATACTTATATTCCTTTTGGTGAAGCATATGGCACGGTTAAGAATTGGTACGGCCACCTCGATAGAAATTTTCACTGGATGGTACTGGCAGGTTTTGCAGCACAATTAGTGGATGGTTCGCTGGGAATGGGATATGGCGTTACCAGCGCCACCGTTCTCTTATCGACAGGTATCAGCCCTGCGGCCATCAGCGGAAGTATTCATACTGCAGAAGTGTTTTCCAGTGCTGCATCGGGATACAGCCATTACAGGTTTGGAAATGTGAATATGAAACTGTTTAAGATACTGGTGATACCCGGTGTTATCGGTGCGGTGCTGGGCGCTATCTTACTAACATGGCTTGGGAACACCAATGCGACCTGGTTGCGGGCATTATTGGCATGTTATACCTTATTTCTTGGTATAAAATTCTTACTTAATGCTTTTCGTAAACGACAACGACAAAAAAAATTCAGACATTATGGTGCATTGGCAGGTACAGGCGGCTTCCTGGACTCATTTGGTGGTGGTGGCTGGGGCCCGTTGGTAACCACTACTCTTATTAATAAAGGACGTACTCCAAAATACGTTATCGGCTCTGTAAGCCTTACTGAATTTTTTGTTACCCTGGCAAGCGCATTTACTTTTTTTACCTTATTGGGTGTGAGCCACTGGCAGGTAATAGTGGCATTGATGATAGGTGGGGTTGCAGCAGCTCCGATAGCAGCAAAACTGGCGGGTAAAATGCCACGAAAAACGGCTTTTATACTACTCGGAATATTGGTGATAATATGGAGTGTGAGAATATTGATAAAGGTGATTTAGCAGAAAGCAATCTCCTCTATTTTTTCTTTCTCTTACGCAATTGCTGCAGTGTTGCCCTCAGATCTTTTGGCAGAGGAGCTTCCAGTTCTATCAATTTTCCGCCGCCGTCTGTAAATGATAATTGAAAGGAATGAAGTGCCAACCGGTTTAGTATCGGTCTTTCCTCTTCTATATCTTTTGATAGTTTGAATTTTGATTTTAATGAAGAAACCAATATTGGTTTTCCGTCGCCATACAATGGGTCGCAAACGATCGGATTACCCATATCCTTCATATGCACCCTTATCTGGTGTGTGCGGCCGGTATGAATTTGAAACTGAACAAAAGAAAAGATGCTGAAATCTTCGAGCACCTCATAATCTGTCAGTGATTCTTTACCATTGCGGTGAATGATCATAGTGCCGTTTTGGGCCGGGTGTTCAGCAATAGGGGCATCCATACTTCCTTTTTTTTCCATCAGCGAACCGATTACCATTCCCTGGTAGATCTTCGTGGTTTGTCTTTGCTCAAACTGTTTAGAAAGAAACTTGTGGGCCACTTCATTTTTGGAAAAAATTATCAGTCCGCTTGTGTCTTTGTCAAGACGGTGAACAGTAAAGATGTTCCCGTACCTTTCTTTCAACAATACTTTCAAAGAAACCTCTATTCCCTTCCTGTCGGGAATGGAAAGTAAACCCGATGGTTTATTCAGGGCGACCCAATCTTCGCTTTCAGCAATAATGAATTCGGTAATTTTCATGACAGTTATATCCGCTTATTTCCCTTTTCCAAAGAATTTGAGATCCCTTATTTCCTTTTCTGTCAAAAAACGCCACTTTCCTCTTTCCACATTTTTCTTGGTAAGCCCGGCAAATATCACCCGGTCAAGATTCTTTACATCGTAACGTAGATGTTCAAAAATGCGGCGAACGATACGGTTGCGGCCGCTATGTATCTCTACACCGATCTGTGTTTTGTCTTTTACATCTGCGTAAGCAAGTGCATCAACTGAAGCTGGGCCGTCTTCCAGTGTGATCCCTTTTATGATCTGGTCAAAGTCTTTTTTATCCAAAGGCTTATCAAGGGTTACATGATATACTTTTTTTACTTCATTGCTTGGGTGTGTAAGCTTTTGTGCCAGTTCGCCATCATTGGTAAGCAGCAATACACCCGAGGTATTTCTGTCAAGCCGGCCAACGGGATAGATCCTTTCGGGAGTGGCCCGTCCCATCAG
>CAYHPA010000203.1:0-5238 GCA_964358155.1 uncultured Chitinophaga sp. | reverse complement strand
ACAGGACAATGCAACAAACACCCCGTTCGTTCAAGTAGATGAAATAAGAGTTGGAACAACATGGACAGATGTAACTCCTTCAGGCGTTGT
The DNA here is from genome assembly GCA_964358155.1 of uncultured Chitinophaga sp. Taxonomy (GTDB): domain Bacteria; phylum Bacteroidota; class Bacteroidia; order Chitinophagales; family Chitinophagaceae; genus JJ008. The sequence goes on along the minus strand of CAYHPA010000203.1, from coordinate 5,148 downwards.
CCCCGCATTAAGTAGTTCATCACTTACAGCTTTTGGAAATATTTGTATTAACACAACAGCCGGCCCGAATTCGTTTACAATAACAGGCTCTAATCTTACTACTGCGAATGTGACGGTAGGAGCATTAACAGGATTTACCTATGCTACAGCTGCCGGAGGTCCTTACACTTCGTCATTAAGTTTGACACAGCCCGGCGGTTCTTATTCGCAGCAGGTATTTGTCAACTTTACTCCAACTGCAGTAATATCATATAGTGGTAACATACCTGTTGCCGGTGGTGGCGCTTCATCAATCAATGTGGCTGCATCAGGAACCGGCATCAACAGTGCGCCAACTGTTACTACAGGTGCTGCAAGCGGTATCACACAAACCGCAGCCGTGTGCGCAGGTACTATCAACGCTACGGGTTGCACAGCTATTACAGCCTATGGTATTGAATACAGTACTACCAGCGGATTTCCAAATGGAACTGGAACACAGGTAGCTTCTTCTAATCTTTCAGGCGGCAATTTTAGTTCTAATCTTTCAGGGCTTACAGCTTCTACTCAATATTTCTACAAAGCATACGCTACGAATGCCGGGGGCACTACCTGGGGCTTGGAACAAACCTTTACATCTGCCAGCCCGAACCCAACAATCAACGTAACGGCTCTTGCTGCGTTCGGCAATATCTGTATCAACACAACAGCAGGGCCTAATTCATTTACTATATCAGGCGCTAACCTGACTACGGCCAATGTTACTGTTGCTGCACTGGCTGGTTATACGTACTCTACTACTTCAGGAGGCACCTATACAACTACATTAAGCCTTGCACAACCGGGCGGCACTTACTCCCAGCAAATATTTGTGAGATTCAGCCCAACAGCGGTACAATCTTACAATGGGAATATTGTTGTTGATGGCGGGGGTGTGGCCGCACCTGTGAATGTGGCCGCTTCGGGTGCAGGGGTTAATACAGCTCCTTCTGTTACTACCGGTGCCGCCAGCGCCATCACACAAACTACTGCAACAGCCGCAGGAACTATCACCGCAACTGGTTGCAGCGCCATCACTGCATATGGTATTGAATACAGCACCACAAATGGTTTCCCCAATGGAACTGGCACGCAGGCAGCAGCATCAAACTTAAGCGGTGGAAGTTTTTCATCAAACCTTACAGGTCTGGCGCCAAGCACTACCTACTATTACAAAGCATACGCAACAAATAGTGGTGGCACTACATATGGGGCACAGCAATCGTTCACTACTGCATCACCTGTTTTGTCTGCCAGTTCATTAACACCTTTTGGAAGTCCTTGTATCAATACAACAGCCGGTCCCAATTCTTTTACTATTACCGGTGTGGGACTAACTAATGCTAACGTTACAGCAGGACCACTCACCGGTTTTAGTTTCTCAACTACGTCAGGCGGCACTTATACTGCATCATTAAGTTTGACACAGCCGGGCGGCGCTTATTCTCAGCAGGTATTCGTCCGGTTCGCTCCAACCGCTGTTCAATCATATAACGGGAATATTCCGGTTAGCGGAGGTGGTGCTGCCAGTATCAATGTGGCTGTCTCAGGGGACGGTGTCAATACATTAGCAACAGTAGTAACCGGCGGAACCAGCAACATAAACAGTTATAGCGCTACACTGGCAGGAAGCATTGCTGCTATTGGTTGCTCCAATGTGACTGCTTATGGCATTGAGTTCAGTGGTATAAATGGGTTTGCAAACGGCAATGGAACAAAAATGCCATCCACTAATCTTAGTGGCGCAAACTTCTCGTCTTCACTTACCGGGCTGGTGCAGGGAGCCACTTATTATTATAAAGCTTATGCAGTGAACAGCGGTGGAACATCTTATGGGTTGCAGCAGTCATTCACCGTTGCTTCCATTGGAAATGGATTTACGATATATCCAGTCCCTGTTGCTCCGGGCGGCAATATCAGGGTTACGATGAATAATCTTACCCCTGGATATTACGGCGTATTGTTCTTCAACAGCGATGGAAAATTAGTTTATCAAAAAGACATCAATATCCAGGTAAACTTCATCAACCAAACCATTACCATTCCGGGCAGCTTGCCGGTTGGTACTTACAGGGTTCAGTTGGTTAATCACCTGGAGATACTGGCGACAGAGACGATACTGATTATGTAAAAAGGGTTTAACTAATAAAAGAAGGCCACGATATTTTTTCGTGGCCTTTTGCTTTTAATAATGTTTGATTTTACAGGTGTACCAGCTTTATCACTGTTTTATATTGTTTCGTTTCCACCTGCAGAAAATAAACTCCTGAAGATACTGCGGGGAATGAAGGCTGGACTGTTGAGCCAATGCTTATCATTCCAAAAGATTGTGTATTCAGTATCTGTCCTTGGATATTGACAAGCCGTAGCTGAACATTGGTGAGCGTTTTTAAAGCGGTGATATTTACATGTTGAATAAATGGATTGGGAGAAACCTTTATACCCAACTCATTTGCTGTAACGGTTGGCAGCCCTGTAACCACACCGGCAAGATTATATTTTGAAAAAACAGGATAATGATCCGAAGTATTATGAGCTGTTACATAATCCGGAACTACAGTCGTTACATCCGTTTTTACCTGAGCCGAACCCGCTATATAATAGGACTCAACTTCGTTGGAGATAATATGGTTGTCAATAACATTTGGAAAATTGATCATGCTGGTTTGCCCGGATGAACCGAGCGGAAGTGTTATTGATTTATAGTGGTCCGAATCAACACTATCGCTGATGATTGGTAAATAAGAGGAGGTTGGGCTGCCTAAATAAATGCTGTTGTGAAGGGCATCATTAAAATCCCCGATTATATAGTTATTAGCCGTACTGAATTGTGCATCCAGTGTGTCTTTCAGTTCCTGTGCACCACCTAACCTTTTATTAAAATCATCAAGCGTACTGCCCGCTTTTGCATGCAATACAATAAAATTCATGTTTTTGCTTATGCCGTTAATGGTAACGGTGGCGGAAAGCATAAAAGGAAAACGGCCACTGGCGAAATTGACATTGGCAGTTGAACTGTTTCGCATCAGGCCACGGGTGGTTACATTGGAGAAGATGGATTTTCGGTAGATAAAAGCCTGTTTTTGTCCAAGAAGCCATGCATTGCCCGTGGGAGAGGTGGCTTGTGTACAATAGGGGGCAATCACATATCCGAATTCAGTATTTCCCAACGAATCAACCAGTCTTCTGAAACGCATCGTATCAACTATTTCCACCATGCCATATAGGTCGGCATCCAGCCAGCGAAGAATTTTTTTTGTATTTGCTTCCTGCAGGTCATCATTGGCAGGGCCATTGGAAGGGGAGCCATACCATTCCACATTCCAACCAACAACATCCAGTGTGCCGGCGCTGCTTTGTGCATTCAGCCTGGTGGCTGAACCGATTGTCAGGAAAAATAAAAGTAAGGGTAAAATTTTTTTCATGCTCCGGTTTTCGGATAACAAATGTAGTGTAAACTTATTTGGCAGAAAGACGGAGATCAATCATCCTGAGCTGTAATGTTTTCTTATCCTGCCATTCATTTTCATCTATTTTGAAGACAATATCAAGGGGTTGTTTTTTTTCTATCAAATGAAATTTATCCGCCATGCCAAAGCCGATACCGGTGATAGTAACGTTATCCTGTTTTACAGAGAATCGTATATGCTGTTCTTTTACAATTTTTGTCCAGCCACTGTCCATTACTTTCTTTGCAATAAAAACGGGACGTAGATTTTCCGGACCAAACGGTTCCATCTGGCAAAGGATATCATAGAAAGGTTGTTTTATATCCTTCAATGAGATTTCTGCATCAATTACAATTTCGGGTATCAGCAATTCGGGAGAAATAGTAGCAGAAACAATTTCTTCAAATTTATTTCTGAATGCATCCACCTGCGAAATTTCCAGTGTCATTCCGGCTGCGGCAAAATGACCACCATAACCGAGAAGATGTTCCCGGCAGGCATGTATAGCCTCGTACAAATTAAAACCCGGAACACTGCGGGCACTGCCGGCTGCATATTCGCCCGATTGCGTAAGCACAACCGTGGGACGATAATAGTGTTCAATCAGTCTTGAAGCAACAATACCCACTACACCTTTGTGCCAGTGGGGTTGAAAGACAACAGTTGATTTATGATTAATCCATTCTTTATTGTCACGGATCAGTGATAATGCTTCTTCCGTGATACTGCTGTCTGCTTCCTTGCGGTCGGTATTGTCACTATGCAGCATTTCTGCAAAATGCAATGCTTCTTCATAGGTTTCAGCAATAAACATCTGTACGGCCTTTGTGGCGTCATCCATTCTGCCCGCAGCATTTACCCTCGGCGCAATCATGAAAACAAGATTGTTGATATGCAGTTGCTTGCCCAGGCTGCTTAGCTGCATCAATGCTTTTATTCCATAGTTCGGGTTTTCATTGGCTTTTTTCAATCCATGAAAAGCGAGTATCCTGTTTTCACCGGTGATGGGGACAATGTCTGCGGCAATAGCAGTAGCCAGCAGATCCAGGTATTCAAACGCCGATTCAGCCGGCAAGTTCATTGCTTCTGTCAATGCGGATATCAGTTTGAAACCAACGCCACAGCCACAAAGTTCTTTGTATGGGTAATTGCAGTCAGTTTGTTTCGGGTTCAGGATGGCAACAGCAGGGGGAAGTTCATCATCCGGCAAATGGTGGTCGCAAACGATGAAATCAATGCCGATATTTTTAGCATAAGCAATGAGCTCAACAGACTTTATACCGCAGTCAAGTGAAATAATAAGTGTAAAGCCATTTTCTTTGGCAAAATCAATTCCGGCTTTGCTTACACCATATCCTTCCCGATACCGATGAGGAATGTAAAAATCAAGGGGAGAGTGAATTTTTTTCAAAAAGCTGTACATACAGGCCACCGCCGTGGTGCCGTCCACATCATAATCGCCAAAAACGAGTATTTTTTCATTGCTGTTAATAGCAGATACAATGCGTTCAACAGCCTTGTCCATGTCTTTCATCAGCCAGGGGCTGTGCAGGTCTGCCAATTGGGGGCGAAAAAAATCTTTTGCAATGTCAAAGGACTCTATTCCACGCTGCACCAAAATCTTACACAGAACAGGACTTATTTTCAGTGACTCATGTAATGATTTTATTTTTCCCTCATG
>CAYHPA010000202.1:0-5254 GCA_964358155.1 uncultured Chitinophaga sp. | reverse complement strand
CAAATATTCCATTGACATTATGCGACAGCACTTCTTTTTTGGAGGAGGCTATCAAAATGCCGAGCAGCACCATGCCAAAGCCCACATGGGAAATGGAACCGCCGGACAATTTCAATTTTCCTTTCAGTCCGAGCCAGATATAGGCCGCATTGGCTATGATGGTAAACACACTGCATGCTGCCGCCAGCCAAATGGAACCAAGAAATACAGGACCTTTCTTATCATAATTAATATTACCAAATAGCAGTAAGATGCTCGCAGCAACAACAGCAATGGCAACAGGTAATCCGATTTTTTTCCAAAAATATTTCCCCGATGTGCCCTTGTATTTTAAATATTGGGAAATGCCGGTGAGCAAACCAATGACCACAGCCACATAAACCTGTATGCTGTTATAGGCAAACTCCGGATCTTCTGCCGGCGCAAGTTTGGTTCCGAATATTTTGTTGAATACAGGTAAGGATGTATTGCCAATGATGACCAATGCAGACAAAAGAAAAACAAGCGAACCGATAAACATCCAGAATTCCCTTGATGAACCGCTTTCTTCTTTTTGAATTGTCGGAACTTGGTTTATTATCTGATAAATAATAAACCCGATACCGGTAAAAAGAGTTAATAATGCAAGAATTGGAGAAATTGGCTGGGATAAAATAGTAATACCAAGCTCAGCAGTTGTTTTGATTAATATTAAAAACAAAATACAAGCGATTCCGGTAATTAATCTTTGTGCAAAAGTTTTCGCAATAATTATTGCAACTGGCCAGATAAACAGAAACAGAAGAAAATATAATTGAATATTCATGCCGAGATCGGTAAAAGCATGAACAGATGTCTCACCCAATATGCCGCTGCGGGTTAGAAAGGTGGAATACAATATGAACCCAAAAGAAAGAATGAATAAGATATGTGCAGCTCTCAGTGAGTGACCGGTATGTTTATAGATAAGTAAGGTGTGAATGCCTGCAATCAATATCATCCAGGGCACCAGTGATGCATTCTCCACGGGATCCCATGCCCAATAACCACCGAAGGTGAGGGACTCATAGGCCCACATGGCTCCCATCATAATGCCTACTCCTAAAACTGCAGCCGAAAAAAGTGCCCAGGGCAAAGCGGGTCTCACCCATTCGCCAAACTTCTTTTTCCATAAACCTGCTATCACAAAGGCAAACGGAACAACAGTGGATGCAAATCCCATGAACAATACGGGAGGATGAATGACCATCCAGTAATTCTGCAAGAGTTTGTTCAGACCATTGCCATCTTTAATAAATGAAAGATAATCCTGCTTTAGCGGCTGGGTTACATCAAAGTTCATATGCAGGGCAGGGGCATTGTCCAGCACGCCTGAATCTCTCAGCAAGATAAAAGGATTAGAACCCATCTTCCAGCCAAAAATGTAGATGCCCGCCACCATCGTTGCCAGACAGAACTGTGCAAAGCTTACCACCGTCATCACCGGGGCTTCCCATTTCTTGCTGGTTTTTATCAGTATCAGTCCAAGCACACAATGCCAGAAACTCCAGAGCAGGAAACTTCCTTCCTGGCCTTCCCAGAAACAGGCCAGCAGGTATTTCATCTTCAAAGAACGGCTGCTGTGCTGCCATGCATATTTGTATTCAAAGAGATGGCCATGTATTATATAAAACAAGACACTGAAGATGGCGACAATGGAAATGACTTCAGCAATGAATGCATAGCGGGCCAGTTTTTTCCAATAGCCGGCATCTGAGTCTGTTTTTGCCTGGGCCGATTTGAAATAGGAAAATGTTGCAACCAGGGAAGCAATAAGAGAGAGAACGATAAAGAAGTGTCCCAATTGACCAGGTAAACGATGCTCGCCGGTATAATCCATTCCCTCGTAAGATTAGTTTGCTGTAGATGTATTCTGTGTAGCGTCTTTCACATTTTTTTCAGCCGCCTTCATATCGTCTTTGTATTTGGAAGGGCATTTGGTCTGCACATCCTTACATTCAAAATGTCCATCTTCGTATTTTCCTTTCAAAACCAGTCTTTCACTGATGAGCAGGTTGGGAATTTCGCCTTTCCGGTAAATAACCTGCATTTTTTGATCAGGGCTGTCTATGCCCATTGCCTGGAAACTTAAATAATTTGCATCTTTTATCGGGTCGTAAACAACAGGAGCCAATGTGTCTAATCTTACGGCCACATGCACAAATTTTCCTGGTGATGCTTTTGCTTCTGATATGGTCTCGTAGGTGCTGCTGGCAAAACTGAAGGAAGATATCAGGTAAGCGATGGCTCCTGCAATAAGTACTAAGAATACAATATGGATTTTTTTCATGCCTCTTCTTATTTGATAAAAGCGAAAGCAAAGGTAGGCCAAAAAAGGGTATCAGCCCCGGCCGGTCATCGCTGATTTTATCAATGGTTGCAAATCATTCGCTTTCATTCAGGACCCGGCTTTGCCCTTATCTTTGTTCATCTGCTGAAGCAACGGCGAAAGCGGATCAACCCCTAAATTGTCTAACAGATGATGTTTGAACTTAATGAAGAACAACTGATGATTCAGAAGGCGGCCAGAGACTTTGCTAAAACAGAGTGCCTGCCGGGAGTTATTGAAAGAGATGAGATGCAAAAATTTCCCCGTGAACAGGTGATGAAGCTGGCCGAACTCGGCTTTTTAGGTATGATGGTGGACCCCAAATATGGCGGAGCTGGTATGGACACCGTCAGTTATGTGCTGGCAATGGAGGAGATCAGTAAAATAGATGCGAGTGTAAGTGTGGTCATGAGTGTGAACAATAGTCTTGTATGCTACGGCCTGGAACAATACGGCAACGAAGAACAAAAGCAAAAATACCTGACGCCATTGGCACAAGGTCAGAAGAATGGAGACTTATACATCGGCGCCTTTATGCTGAGTGAGCCTGAGGCGGGCAGCGATGCCACCTCACAAAAAACAACAGCAGAAGATAAAGGAGACTATTATCTGTTAAATGGGACCAAGAATTGGATTACCAATGGCGGCACCGCATCAGTGTACCTGGTAATGGCGCAGACTGACCCGGCAAAAGGTTCACGGGGCATTAATACATTGATTGTAGAAAAAGACTGGCCGGGAGTGGTGGTGGCAGCTAAAGAAAACAAACTCGGCATTCGTGGCAGCGATACACATACCGTCATGTTCAATGATGTGAAGGTGCCTAAGGAAAACAGGATAGGAGAGGATGGCTTTGGTTTCAAATTCGCCATGAAGACGCTGGCAGGGGGAAGAATTGGCATTGCTTCACAGGCATTGGGAATTGCCAGCGGTGCATATGAGCTGGCAAGGGAATATTCTAAAACAAGAAAGGCGTTTGGTACTGAAATCATGAATCACCAGGCCATTGCATTCAAGCTGGCCGATATGGCCACAAGGATTGAAGCATCAAGACTGCTTTGCCTGAAAGCTGCTTGGGAAAAAGACAACGGCATGGATTATGTTCTGAGTTCTTCCATGGCTAAGGTCTATTCTTCAGAAACAGCCATGTGGACGACTGTGGAGGCGGTGCAGATACACGGCGGCTATGGTTTTGTAAAAGAATACCATGTGGAAAGGTTGATGCGGGACGCCAAAATTACCCAGATATATGAAGGGACAAGCGAGGTGCAGCGGATTGTGATCAGCCGTTCAATATTGAGATAATAAAGATGTTTGAATAGAATTAAGCCATCCGCCGGATGGCTTTTGTTTTAAATACCTTTGTTGCCCGGTAAATGCCAGTAAACCAGAAAGCATATCAACTTATAAAAGAAGAACTTGATGCCGCCAATGTGGTTCTTATTGCCGTTTCCAAAACAAAACCTGTTGAGGACATTCTTGAACTTTATAACCTTGGTCACCGCGATTTTGGAGAAAACTATGTGCAGGAAATGACGGAAAAGGCTGCCCGGTTGCCAAAAGATATCCGCTGGCATTTCATCGGTCACCTGCAAAGCAATAAAGTAAAGTTAATAGCGCCTTTTGTGCAACTGATTCATGGAGTGGACAGTCTGAAACTCCTGAAAGAGATCAATAAGGAAGCTGAAAAGAATAACCGGGTGATTGATTGCCTGCTTCAAATTCATATTGCACAGGAAGAAACAAAGTTTGGACTAGATGAAGAGGAACTGGACTCAATATTAAAAGAGTTTGGGGATTTGAAAATGGAAAATGTCCGGGTGGTTGGATTAATGGGCATGGCCAGCTTTACCGGCGATATGGGAAAAGTGAAAGAGGAGTTTCAATCTCTGAGGAAAATTTTCGAAAGATTCAAGGCTCACGACTCACGACTCACGACTCTCTCCATGGGCATGAGCAGCGACTACAAAATAGCCATAGAAGAAGGGAGCAATATGGTGAGGATCGGGAGCCTTTTGTTTGGGGAAAGGGAAAAGAAATGAACAAACCGGGATTCAATCACTAAGTATTAAATATTCTTCGTATTTTTTTGGTTTAAATACATCATAATGAAACGCCTCATCCTGTTATTACTGTTTTTTGCAGCCACAAAAACCTTTGCACAAAAAGGAGGAGATTCACTTTATAGCCGCTGCCCGGTTGGAGTGCTGGATACAGCTACGGGCAACAACTATTTCATATCACATCAGCCTGCGACCGTTAAGGCCTATCGCAATCATGGTGATTTTGTGGTAGTGATTGAACAGCGTGGCCAGTTTTTTACCATGTTCTTTCATGTAAGGAAACTGAAAACCAAAGGTAAATACCAAATATCAACAGACGATGGCGGCAGGGCTGAAGTAACAGCCAAGTATTCATTCCGCTCCGGCGAAAGCGTAGCTTTTATAGATGTGAGCAGCGGGATTGTAGAAACGACTTATGATAAAATCACCAAGCTCTGGCATATTGTGGTAAATGGTTTAATTGCCAATATGGGCGATACAAAAGTTACTTACTTCAAGGCAAAGGCTGATTTTTATATCAAATAGCAAGCATTCCTGATAAAAATTTCTGTACCCGGTTTTCATTTTGGATAATCCCTTACGTTCAGGCCGAGTATGATATTTCTTGTTGCCCTCAGCATTCCATATTTCATCCCGATAGCTATCGTGACTGTTTTTAAGACACCTGCACCACCCACGGGATTGGGCCGGTTTCTTTCCTCCTGCGTTAAAAGAGGATCATTCGTGAGATTGGTGAATTTACCAGGTTTTCGAAAGGGGAGTCTCATGGATTCAATTATAGAGGATTTGTGAACTTTATCAAGCTGAATTCTGGTCAGAGGAGTGGGGGCTTGATTTTTTTTCG
>CAYHPA010000201.1:0-5329 GCA_964358155.1 uncultured Chitinophaga sp. | reverse complement strand
TTTTCTTGGGAAAAGGGGTAAAGGTATCAGCGCATCCACTTCAAAGCGACCAGATTTTTTTATTTGCTCACCCATTATCTTTCCGAGTTGTAATCCGAGTTCTTTGTTACCCTTGTATTTGAACTGGTGCATCAGGTGCTGCATCAGTGATTCTTTGGTAAAATAGTATTGGGCAGTAGCTCCGTTCAGCTGCAATCTTCCCCAAAATGTTTTTTCCACCGGATTGCTGGCATATAGCTCAAAATTTGTTTCGGGCATAGCATCTATGCAGCGCATACACAACATGCTTTCCTGGCTCACTATATCATTCCCGCATCCTGAACAGACATGGGGGAACAAGAGGTGTAGGACAGAATCCTTTATTTCTTTTACCGAAATCATTAAAACAGGTGTTTATAAACCTCTTCCACTCTTCCCATCGTTACTATGTCAATATTGAATTTTTGCTTGGACAATCCTTTCTGATTGTATTTGGAAACAATGATCTTTTCAAATCCCAGTTTCTCTGCTTCAGCAATACGTTGCTCAATCCGGTTAACGGCCCGTATTTCGCCGCTCAGTCCAATCTCTCCGGCAAAACAAATATGCTGTGGCAATGGCACATCTTCGTAAGAAGAAAGCAAAGCACAGAGAACAGCAAGGTCAATAGAAGGGTCTTCTACTTTTATGCCTCCCGCAATATTCAGGAAGACATCTTTCATCCCAAAATGAAAGCCGCCCCGCTTTTCGAGTACAGCTAAAAGCAGTTGGAGTCTTCTGAGATCAAATCCACTTACCGTTCGCTGTGGTGTGCCGTAAACCGACTGTGTTACCAATGCCTGCACTTCTATCAGCAATGGCCGCATACCTTCAATGGTGGCGGCAATAGCGATACCACTAAGCTGCTCTTCTTTTTGGGTAATGAGTATTTCACTTGGGTTAAGAACTCCTCTCATGCCTTCATCGGTCATTTCGTATATGCCCAATTCTGCCGTGCTGCCAAACCGGTTCTTTAAAGTACGCAGAATGCGGTAAGCATAATGTCTGTCGCCCTCAAATTGTAAAACCGTATCCACCATATGCTCCAGTATTTTTGGCCCCGCAATACTTCCGTCTTTGGTAATATGGCCGATCAGGAAAACCGGAGTGTTAGTTTCCTTCGCAAATCGCTGAAACTCCGCAGCAGATTCCCTTATTTGTGATACGCTTCCGGGTGATGAATCAATAAAAGGAGTCTGTAATGTTTGTATAGAATCGACAATGACCAGTTGAGGCCTCAGTTTTTTTATTTCCTGAAAAATAACTTGTGTGGAAGTTTCTGTGAGCAGGTAGAAATTATTATTCTTTAATCCTAACCTGTCTGCCCGCATTTTTATTTGTTGTTCACTTTCTTCACCGCTGATATAAAGAACAGAAACATCTTTCAGCCATAAGCCATTCTGTAAAAACAACGTTGATTTACCTATACCCGGTTCTCCTGCTACCAACACCAGGCTTCCCGGTACGATACCACCACCCAGCACACGGTTCAATTCAACATCAGAAGTAAGCAATCTTTTTTCTTAGCTGCTTTTTATCTCGCTTAATGAGATGCTCCTGCTGGTTCTTTTGTCTTCAGCATAATCTTTCCAGCCGTTGCTGTTTTTTGCATTATCCTTTTGTACCAGTTCTTCAACAAACGTATTCCATTGGCTGCATGATGGACATTGACCTACCCATTTCACACTTTCGTATCCGCAACTCTGGCAAAAAAAGGAGGTCTTTACTTTACTCATGCATTAAAATTAAATGATTGAATCGTCTTTGCTCAAATGTTTGAACAATGAAGTACTGAATTGATAACTGAGATTGAAAATTTATGTATGAAATTGGCAAAAGAAGGAATGAAAAAATGGAAAATATTTATATCATTTCTTTAAATGTAAAAAGGGCCAATCTTACGATTGACCCCCTTACTTACTAACCCATTAAATTCTATTGCTAAGTTACAATTATGCCCCACATTTCAAAATAAATTTTTGAGCCTGTGCATAACTTCCCCGAACTTGATTTTTTGAAAATGATGAGGATAAAATCAAATTAAATAGTTTGTAAACTATTGATAAATAAATAGTTGTATTACCGACTTGTTTTGTTGCAGAGTCTTGTTTTAAACGGAAACTGCTCATAAATATGGCTCAATTAATGACAAAACGGCCGGAAAAATCAGGCCAACCTAAATGGTAATAAATTTGTTATATCTGGTATCAAATAAACCTCTTTTAAAATGATGACAAGTGAAATTTGGGTGGTGTCGCTGGTCTTTTTAGGGATCAGTTTTTTAGTATCTGCCATCCTGAAAAGCAAGTTTACAAAATACAGCAAAATCGGGCTGGCAAACGGCCTGTCAGGCAAGGAAATAGCCGAAAAAATGCTGCGGGAAAACGGTATTTATGATGTAAAAGTAATCTCCGTAGAGGGCTTTTTATCAGACCACTATAACCCGGTAAATAAGACCGTAAACCTGAGTCCGGATGTCTATAACGGTACCAGTGTTTCTGCCGCCGCTGTGGCTGCCCATGAGTGCGGTCATGCCGTTCAGCATGCCACCGCTTATGGGCCGCTTATGTTCAGGAGTAAGCTGGTCCCTGTCGTTCAGGTCAGTTCTATGCTGGTTAACTGGGTGCTGCTGGCCGGGATGATTGTTCTGGCTACCACCCAAAACCCTACTGTTTTGCTAATTGGTATTATAGTAATGAGTATCACGGTTCTTTTTACCCTTATTACCCTGCCGGTGGAGTTTGATGCCAGCAAAAGGGCCCTTGCATGGCTTGACAAAACGAACATTACCAACCAGGAAGAATACCCCAAAGCAAAGGATGCGCTGAAATGGGCCGCCACCACTTATGTTGTGGCCGCCCTGGCGGCTGTGGTTACACTGGTTCAATATATAATGATCTACCTGAGCAGCAGGGATAGGAACTAAAACCTGCTATAGCTATTGAAGTAAAAAACCTCCTTGTTATAGGAGGTTTTCTTATAGTTTGATCTCTTCGTCATCACGGTTGAAAAACTTATACTCAGTGAGATGGTAATTACTGTTTTGTTCCAACTTTGGCTTTTGACCATATTTTCTTTTCCATTGCGCCATTTTCGTTTTCCATGGCCAGCCTTTGGTGAGATAGGCATACAGGATAGGATGCACCACTAATTTCAAATTGGCATGTTTGTGCGTGACCAGATAACTCAGGTTCTTTTCTATCTCATCTTCCAGTAGCAGTGTAGAAGATATCTTGCCGGTACCATTGCAGCTCGGACATACTTCCTGTGTATTGATATTGACCTCGGGCTTCATCCGCTGGCGGGTAATTTGCATAATGCCGAACTTGGAAATAGGAAGAACCGCATGCTTGGCCCTGTCGGGACTCATGAACTCTTCCATTTTTTCCATCAGCCTCCGTTTATTCTCAGGAAGCTTCATATCTATAAAGTCAACGACGATAATGCCGCCCAGGTCTCTCAGGCGCAACTGGCGGGCAATCTCTTCCGCAGCTTCCAGGTTTGTTTCCAGTGCATTTTGCTCCTGGTTATTGCCTACGCTTTTATAACCGCTGTTCACATCAATAACATGCAATGCTTCCGTATGCTCAATGATGAGATAAGCGCCACTGTCAAGATTCACTGTTTTTCCGAAAGAGGATTTAACCTGCTTGGTAACACCAAATGAATCAAAGATGGGGGAGCCGTTCTGGTAAAATGAAACGATATCTGATTTTTCCGGAGCGATCCGCTGTATATAGCTTTTAGTATCGCTGAATATGGTCTTATCGTTTACAACGATCCGGTTGAAATCCTCATTCAGCAGGTCACGAAGAATGCTGGTGGTTTTTGTCTGTTCGCTTAGGATACGGGTTGGTGCCACGGCGCCTTTCAGGTTTTGCATGATGGATCTCCACATTTCTACCAATGCAGAAAGATCTTCGTGTAGCTCAGCAGTGTTCTTGCCTTCGGCGGCGGTACGAACGATAACCCCGAAATTTTTTGATTTAATTGCTTCCACTATCTTCTGCAATCTTTTTCTTTCCTCAGAAGAATGGATTTTTCTTGATACAGCTACAATGTCATTGAATGGCGTCAGCACAACGAAACGACCGGGCAGGGATAACTCACAGCTCAATCTCGGTCCTTTGGCTGCAATAGGCTCTTTCAGTATTTGTACAAGGATATTCGGTTTACCACCCAATACCTCGTTGATCTTCCCGGTTTTCACAATCTCCGGTTCAATGGTGAACCTGCCGAAATCAAGGCTTTGGTCACTTTTATCGTTCATGCAAATATTGGTGAACTTCAACAATGACTTGGCATAGGGGCTCAGGTCGGTATAGTGAAGAAAGGCATCTTTCTCAAACCCCACATCTACAAAAGCAGCATTCAGTCCCGGAATCAGTTTTTTAACCTTGCCAAGATATAAGTCGCCTACGGCAAAACGGGCATCGCTTTTTTCGCTATGCAGTTCTACCAGCTTTTTATCCTCCAGCAGGGCTATTTCCACTCCCTGGGGCGCTGAGTTAATAATAAGTTCTTTGTTCATTACAGCTTACAACATGAATCACCTTAGGGCTGTAAACACCAGTTGAAAAATCCGCATGTATGCTGAAGTTGTATCTGCTGGATAGGTAGCTGAAAATTGGCGGGGCGCAAACATGTACGACAAACAACCGATGGACTGAGAGTTTTAGTAGATAAGGTACATAAAGTAAATTCGGGATTAATTTCCGGATATTTACTTTATATACTTAAAACTTTATTTACTTATTTCTCTTCTTATGACGGTTCTTTCTCAGTCTTTTTTTACGCTTATGCGTCGCAATCTTATGACGCTTTCTTTTTTTACCACAAGGCATAATCAAATAATTTTTTAGTTCTTGTTTATAATAAGGTTTTCAAATTCCTTTTGCCGAAAGCTTATTTTAAAAGCTCTTCAATTCTTTTACTGATCTCCGTTCTTACTTCCGGTTGCTTTACAAGGGGAAGACTTTTGCGATACCAGATAACAGCATTGGTTTTATCGCCGGTTCTTTCATACAGGTCAGCCAGTTGAAGGACGGCTTCCAGATTGGACGGCTGCAAGCGGCTCACCGTTTGTAAACGGCCAATAGCTTTGTCATATTGCCCCGAAACGATTGATCCCTGCACCAGCATCATTTGCGCATATATATTGGTACTATCCTTTTCAGCTACCTCCCTGATTTTCAGTATCCCTTCCATGGGTGTTACCGAAATGCCGCCAAATAAATAACAGGCACCGAGGCCTATTTTGGCGGAATCATTATCCGGGTTAATCTTCAAAGACCTTTCAAACAAATCTTTG
>CAYHPA010000200.1:0-5456 GCA_964358155.1 uncultured Chitinophaga sp. | reverse complement strand
TTAAGATTAAAAATTCTATCTTAACTACCTGTCTTAATTTTGGGGAGCATCATACTCCAAAATCTGGAATAGAGTTCTTCTATCTTTTTAAAATTACCTTCCTTCCATCTTTCAAGTGAATTCCTTTCGCTTGAAGGATTAACTAAAATGCCTTTTTTGCCATCTTGTGTTTGAACAGTCTCACCTGTGTCTATAACTGGGTAGAGAAAAGGAATCTTCATGCCAGCCATTTCTGCAGACATGAGAATTGAATAATGACTATTGACTGAAGTATTAAGAGTAGATAGTTTATTTGAAAAAAGAGTTACTTCTTTTTTGTTTAGATCATTTTCTTCCGTGTCTTTTTTTAAATCACCAAGAATTTCCATGACTAAAATAGGTGTAATATTTAGTCGATAGTATCTGCATAAGCAATTCATATCTTCCTCACTAAAAGATTGAAAAGCAGATTTGTCAAGTATTATGGAAATTCCACCTATCCCAAATTGTGTGATAATATTATTCATCTTTAGCAAATTTACTAAAGCCCGACTAGAGTTTTTTTACAAAAAAATCCAACTAAATGGCCGGGTTCAAAATAGAATAACAAAAAGGATTATTTCAATTTCTTCTCCAAATTCTGATCTATCGCATCCAAAAACTCTTCCGTATATAAATAATGCTCCCCATGTTTCACTTTATTTCCATGAATACAAACAGCAAGATCCTTGGTCATCTTACCTTCTTCCACGGTTTCAACACAAACTTCTTCAAGAGCAAGACAGAAATCGATCAAAGCTTTGTTGGCGTCTAATTTTCCACGAAAGGCAAGGCCTCTTGTCCATGCAAAGATGGATGCAATGGGATTGGTAGATGTTGGCTTGCCTGCCTGGTGGTCACGGTAATGTCTTGTAACCGTTCCATGTGCCGCTTCGGCTTCCATGGTTTTTCCATCGGGTGTAATTAATACAGAAGTCATCAAACCGAGAGAACCGAACCCCTGCGCCACTGTATCACTCTGCACATCGCCATCATAATTTTTGCAGGCCCATACAAAATTGCCATTCCATTTTAATGCACTTGCTACCATATCATCAATCAGGCGGTGTTCGTAAGTAATGCCGGCTGCATCAAATGCTGTTTTAAATTCATTCAGATAAATCTCTTCAAAGATGTCTTTGAAGCGGCCGTCATATTTTTTCAGGATGGTATTTTTTGTAGAAAGATAGAGCGGCCATTTTTTACTCAATGCCATATTGAAACAGCTTCTTGCAAAACCCATAATGCTTTCATCCGTGTTGTACATACTCATGGCCACGCCATCGCCTTTAAAATTATACACTTCAAATACCCGGGCTTCTCCGCCGTCTTCGGGAGTAAAGGTCATCGTCAGTTTTCCTTTTCCTTTTATCACGGTATCAGTAGCACGGTATTGATCGCCAAATGCATGACGGCCTACGATGATGGGCGCCGTCCAGTTGGTTACTAATCTTGGCACATTACTGATAACGATGGGCTCACGAAAAACAGTTCCGTCCAGGATATTGCGGATAGTACCGTTGGGGCTCCTCCACATTTGTTTCAGCGAAAATTCTTTTACCCTCGCCTCATCGGGGGTGATGGTGGCGCATTTGATGCCCACGCCATATTGTTTGATGGCATTGGCGGCATCCACCGTCACCTGGTCGTTGGTTTGGTCACGGTATTCAACACCGAGGTCATAGTATTTGATATCCAGCTCCAGGTAGGGCAGTATGAGCTTGTCTTTGATGAACTTCCAGATGATGCGGGTCATTTCGTCGCCGTCCAGTTCCACCACGGGGTTAGCAACAGTGATTTTTTGGGCCATTTGTATTGATTTAGATATTAATTGCCAGCCTGTTGGCTGTTTATAATTGAGGCGGCAAATCTACGCCATTCCCGGTAGCCCTTTTTTTAAGGAGGGTAATCAAAGCAGAAAAAAACATTCCCGGATTGATCTCAATCAATTTTTGCTGTACCTTTTGTCCCTGAATTACTTGGTATGGAACCTGCAAGACCTTTTCTGGAATACCTGCGAAAGTTCATTAACCTTTCTGATGAGGAGTTTGCCCAATACCTGGTACCTGTAATAAAGATCAGGAAGTTTGAGAAAAAAGAAGTGCTGACCCGTGCAGGGGAGGTGGAGAACAATATTTATTTCATCACTAAAGGTCTTATCCGTAAATATTATTTGAAGCACCGGGCGGAAATCAATACACAACTGTCTTTTGAGGGGCATATCATTCACTCACAGGAATCTTTTCATAGCCGCACACCCTCAGAATATTCTGTGGAGGCTATTGAACCCGGCATTGTGGTTGCCATGACGTATGACGACATGGAAGCATTGTTTGCCAGATCTCCAAAACTGGAACATATGGGTCGTCTCATCATCACTCATACAATGGTTTTGAAGGACCGGTGGCAGATGCAAATAGTGAAAATGACGCCAAGAGAAAGGTTCCTGCATTTTGTTACCCGAAACCCTGAACTGATGCAGCGGGTGCCGCAGAAATTTTTAGCCTCTTATCTTAATATCAAGCCGGAAACATTCAGCAGGTTCAAGCATTTGCTGAAGGGACATGTGAGAAAGGAGTCGGGAGTCGGGAGTCATTAGTCAATAGCAGGTATAATATCTGCCTGCTTACTACTCACATTTCTATTATAGATTCACCACCAGCACCGGTATTTTCAATTCATGCCGCACTGACCCGATGGTTTGCCCGTATAGCAAATCTTTAAGGCCACTATGCCCATGGGCACCGATTACCAGCATATCAGCATTACTCTCTTTTACAATTCGCACAATTTCTTTTGCCCTCTCGTTAAAACCCAACAGGCCAATGGCGGTAATATTCTTTTCTTTTAATTGTTGCACATAAGTGTCTATTCGTTCCTGGTCTTTTCTTGTTTCCAGGTCGTCAGCATCTTTTTCTATCACACGGGTGGCAGCGCTTTCCACCACATGTATCAGCACATAAGTGGTAGCTTTATTTCCCTGCCCGATGGCATGATTGATTAACCTGAGGTCATTTTTACTGAAGTCCAATGCCACCGCAATCTTATTATAAACAGGGATATTGATTTGTTGCAATTCAGCAGCTTCAGGATGAACCTGCAGCGGGGCAACTAATTTTTTCTTCTGCATCAGCGGGTAGAAAATAGCAACAACAAGCAGGCTAACATAAAATAATCCTGCCAGTATGATGACAGCTTTCCAGAAAATGCTGCCGGAAGAAGCGAAGAAAGAAACAGATTGCCCCACCACCATGCTGATATTGAGGTAAACGAGAACAGCAGCAACCAGTGATGCAAGAAAAATAACAAATGGCTTGATGACAAACTTGCCCATCGTCTTTTTATCACTGGTAAAATGTATCAATGGAATGATAGCAAATCCGAGCTGCAGGCTCAATATCACCTGGCTCAATATCAGCAGGCTGTCAATATTTTCTTCTCCGTTTATCAGGATCACAATGACAGCAGGAATGATGGCAATCAACCTTGTCATCAGCCGCCGTATCCACGGCGCAATACGAAGTTTGAGATAGCCTTCCATTACTATCTGGCCTGCCAATGTGCCGGTAATGGTGGAACTCTGCCCTGAGGCGATTAAAGCAACAGCAAAGAGGATAGGGGCGAGGCCGGTGCCAAGCATCGGCTCCAATAATTCATGAGCCTGTTTTATCTCAGCTACATCTGATCTCCCTGTTTTGAAAAACACCGTAGCAGCCAAAACAAGTATCGCTGCGTTTACAAAAAAAGCAAGATTGAGTGCAATGGCGCTGTCTATGAAGTTTAGTTTTAAAGCTCTCTTGATACCGGCATCATCCCGTTTTATCTTTCTTGTTTGCACTAAAGCGGAGTGCAGATAGAGATTGTGTGGCATCACCGTAGCGCCGATAAT
The DNA here is from genome assembly GCA_964358155.1 of uncultured Chitinophaga sp. Lineage (GTDB taxonomy): Bacteria > Bacteroidota > Bacteroidia > Chitinophagales > Chitinophagaceae > JJ008. The sequence continues at coordinate 1,549 of CAYHPA010000200.1, read as the reverse complement.
ACCAATAGCAATATATAAAGCGGCATCGTTGGGAATGCCGGGAACAAAACCTTTTGCTACTTCACCGATGTTGGGTTTAGCTAAGATAATTTCAATCAGGAATGATAAACCGATAACAGCTACCAGGGCAATGATGAAGGCTTCCATCCTTCGCATACCCAGCCGCTGGAGCAATAAAAATAAAAAAGTATCTAATACTGTAATACTAACACCCCAGATAAGCGGCAGCCCTGTCAATAACTGGATACCGATGGCCATACCGAGAATTTCGGCAAGGTCCGTAGCTGCAATGGCTATTTCTGCTAATCCGTATAATGCGTAGTTGATGTATTTTGGATAAGTTTCCCGGTTGGCTTGTGCCAGATCTCTTCCTCTTACAATACCGAGCCTTGCTGATAAACTTTGCAGCAGCAAAGCCATCAGGTTACTCATTAATAATACCCAAATGAGTTTATAACCAAACTGGCTACCACCTGCCAGATCGGTAGCCCAGTTGCCCGGGTCCATATAACCTACACTTACCAAATAGGCAGGTCCGAAGAAAGCGAGTATTTTTCTGAAGCCGGTTCGTTTCAGACTGGTAGTGTCCACACTCTGGTGCACTTCACTTAGCGACGGGTAGTTATGTTTATTATGCGCCATACTTTACAAATATATTTTCGGCCAGTTGCTTGCTGATAGTAAAAGCTGGTTGCCGGCCGATCTTTATTTCCAGCGATTCATCAAATTCAAATCTTTTTTTTACTTCTATGCGGGTACCGATGCTGATGTTTTTATGTTCGAGCAGTTCCAGTATGGAGCTGGACTGGTTTTTTACATTGCTGACAGTGGCAGCAGCATTCAACGGAAGTTCAGTAAGCAGAATTTTTTTGCTGACCTCTACTTTACCATTGGCATCGGGTATCGGGTCGCCATGCGGGTCTACACGGGGAAACCCGAGGAATTCATCCAGCTTATCAATCAATTTTTTGCTGCTCACATGCTCGAGGTCTTCGGCCACTTCATGCACTTCATCCCAGGTAAAATTTAATTTTTCTGCCAGAAAGAATTCCCACAAGCGGTGCCTGCGGATGATGCCCAACGCCACTTTGCTGCCATCCTGTGTTAGCCGGAAGCCCTGGTAGGGCTGGTAGTGAAGTAGTTTTTTTGTCTTTAGCTTTTTCATCATGTCGGTAACAGAGGCCGGTTTGGTCTTTAGTTCGTTGGCCAGTTCGTTGGTAGTCACCGTACCGTCCTGCCGCTGCAGGCGATAGATAGCTTTGATGTAGTTTTCTTCGCTGGTTGAATAGTTCAACATGGCTAAAAATAATTTTAGACAAAACTAAAAAAATAATCCTGAACAGCCAAACCCTCTTATTGACCGGAAGACCGGAATCGCTTACATTCGGGTATAATTGACGGGATATGAGAAAAAGCCTGTGGTTTGTTACAGTATTTGGTTTGCTGATGGCCTGCAGTAAAAAAAAGAAACCTTCCATGTCGGGGGAGGATAAAGTGGAGGCAAAGGACTTTATTGATCTTTATTTTCTTTTAACGAAAAAGAAGTTCA
>CAYHPA010000199.1:0-5520 GCA_964358155.1 uncultured Chitinophaga sp. | reverse complement strand
CCTGGATCAGGGCCTCCGTTCACAACTACAACCGGCTTCCATTCTCTTATGTATTTTAAAATAGCATCTATCTCCGGGTCAGTAATGTTGCCTTCAAATGTTTGCATAACACTTGGCGCAAAAGAAACAACATCTTTAGCCCGTTGATAACCTGCAGCAATAGCCTTATTATAATCCTTGATCCATATATTAAGCGCTTTGAGATCCCCGCCCCATCTTTCTTCCACACCGACCAGGTTAGGGCCAATAGCATCCTTTCCCATTACATGGCAACTGGCACATTTCCCCATAAAAAGGGCTTTGCCGTCTTGTGCCGAAACAGTATTGAATACAGAAAAAATCAAGAAAGAGAGAAGAAGGATTGTCAGTCTTTGGCCGGTGGGTTTACAAGGAATCATAGACGCAATTGAAACTGAAAAATGTGGATAAAATCCTATGGTCAGGCGCAAAAATAAGTCAGGAACTTAACAAAAAGACAACCCCTTTAACTTTTTTTTGAGCCGCTCCCAGCCTGCATTTCAGGCGATTTATACACTTTGTTTTGATTGTTGTAAAAATGTTTGTCATAAATCAGTAACCTTATCAAAAAAATTCAACAACTATAAAAACAACCGTATTTGTTGGATGTTTTTTGCTGATTTTTGCGGCCACTCCCGTCGTGGGTTGCAAGCCCGGCGGCGGTTAAGCGAATATGTTTGAACGATTACAAAAAAAATGGAAAGTAAGCGGTCTTCAACTGGCCCTTATACTCTGCACCTTCGCCATAGGTGGCAGCCTGACAGGTTTTGCGGGTAAAAAGATCATGAACCTGCTCTCCATTCAGCAGGATTGGGCATGGGCCATCATTTATATATTACTCATCACCATTCTCTGGCCATTGGCTGTATTACTGGTCAGTATCCCTTTCGGACAGTTTCCTTTTTTTATAAAATATATCCGGAAGATCGGGTCCAAGATGGGAATTGGGAAGAGCCGGTCCGAAAGGACTCCTTCGGAGGAACCGGCGCTCAAATCCCGGATAGCCATTTTTGCATCGGGTGCGGGTTCCAATGCACAAAAGATCATTGATCATTTCCGGAATCATGCAAGCATCAGGGTATCCCTTATTGTTTGTAACAACCCGGGGGCTGGTGTGCTTCAAATTGCAGCAAAAGAAAACATACCGACTTTGTTGATTGATAAAAAAACCTTCCTGAATGATGATATATATATTAAGGAGCTGCAGGATGAAAGAATTGATCTTATTGTACTCGCCGGCTTTCTCTGGAAGGTTCCGGTAGCATTGATCAAAGCTTTTCCGGAAAAAATCATCAATATTCATCCGGCCTTATTGCCAAAATATGGCGGCAATGGTATGTATGGGGATGCGGTACACCGGGCCGTCATTGCTGCAGGAGAAAAAGAAACTGGTATAACGATTCACTATGTTGATGAACTCTACGATCATGGAAAAATCCTTTTCCAGGCAAATTGCCCTGTATTGCCTGCGGATACCGTTCAATCACTGGCTCAGCGGATTCATCAGCTCGAGCATGAACATTACTCAACGGTAATTGAAAGTTTACTCAAATAGTCCGGTCATACAGGTAAAATTTGTCATATTGGTCAGACATATGATATTTTTTCTGTTTAAGCGCCTCAGTGTTTGACTTATTTGACTTTTATGACTTAACTCCCCTTTTGCATTTTCTTTCGTTACTTGCCGCTAATAAAATCATTTTGCAGCGGCGCCTTTTCTACATAACAATCTTTATTGCCGGTTTTCTTTTTGCAATGGCTCGTTCTGCTGAGGCCCAGTACAAAATAATGGGAACGGTGTACGACAGCACCCGCAGCTTTGCACTGGAAGCAGTAAGTGTGCTCAGCACTTCCGGCAGGGGCACTATGACCGATGCCGATGGCCGCTATGCCATTGAAGTGGACGAAAAAGATTCCATCTGGTTCAGTTACCTGAATAAGCCGACGATAAAATTTCCAGTGTTGAAAATTTTAACCCCTTTCCAGTTTGACATTTCGTTGCAGGTGAATGTGACGGTGCTGAAAGAAGTGAAAATAAAAAAGCGCAATTACCGGCAGGATTCCATTCAAAACCGGATAGACTATGCCAAAATATTTGATTACGAAAAACCCAAACTAAGGCCTTCGGTAACAGCCTCCGGTGTGGGTTTTGATCTTAACGAGATCATCAATATGTTCCGTTTCCGGCGAAATAAAAGCATGGCCGCTTTCAAGGAAAGGCTGCTGCAGGATGAACAGGATAAATATGTGGCCAACCGGTTCAGCAAAGCCCTGGTGCGCCGTCTTACCCAAATCGATAGCATTGCCATAGATAGTTTCATGCTGCTGTATCGCCCCCCATATGTGTTCACCAAATTTGCCAGCGACTACGATTTCCAGGAATATATTAAAATAGCTTTTTCCCGTTTCCAAAACGGATTGCCCCCGGAGCCGATGCTCAAAGAAGAAGAGCAGCAATAAATCTTCGCCAATTCAAAAAAGAAAAGTAATTTTCTTTTCTTATCCCAGTTGCATTCAATCCCTTCGAAAGCATGTGTCTGCCCTTTTATTTAATCATAAACATTTGACATGAAAAAGATTTTTCTTGTTCTGTTTGTTGCTTTGTCACAAACCGGTTCTGCACAAACAGACAGCATTCCTTCCTTTATCAAAGACAGTCTGGACAGCTATGTAAATAAAGCATTAACCGACTGGCAGATTCCCGGCGCCGCTGTTTGTATTGTAAAAAACGGAAAAGTTGTTGTGATGAAAGGTTATGGAGTTAAAGAAATGGGGGGCGCTGATAAAGTAGATGAAAATACTTTGTTTATGATTGGCAGTAATTCAAAAGCATTTACTGCAACAGCGCTGGCAATGTTGGATGCCGGCAAGAAATTATCATTGGATGACAAAGTGCAAAAGTGGTTGCCTGATTTTAAACTCTACGATTCATGGGTAGCAAAAGAAGCCAATATAAGAGATTTGCTTTGTCACCGCCTCGGATTCGAAACCTTCCAGGGCGATTTTATGTTTTTTGATTCTGATTTAACGACCGCAGAAGTAAGGGAGAAAATGGGAAAGCTGAAACCCCTGTATGGTTTCCGCAGCAAATGGGGTTATACCAACTCTGCCTTCATGACAGCAGGAGAAATTATTCCGAAGGTAACTGGTAAAAACTGGGCTGAGTTTGTTACAGACAGCATTTTCAAACCACTTGGTATGAATAACAGTCTTGCCTTATCTAAAGACATTAAGACGGCAAATAATAAGTGTTCGGCACATACTGTGGTCATGAATGAGCTGAGAAAAATTCCTTATGGAAATATTGATAACCTGGCTGCAGCAGGCAGCATCTCTTCTTCTGTAAATGATATGAGTAAGTGGGTGATGGCACAACTGAGTAATGGCAAACTGGATGGCAAGCAGATTATTCCTGCCGGGGCTATTGCACAAACAAGAACGCCACATTCCATCATGGGCAATGGCGGCCATATGTTCAACAAGGCACATTTCAACTTATATGGCCTCGGTTGGTTTTTGGAGGAATATGCCGGAAGAAAAATTGTTGCACACACAGGAGGTGTAAATGGTTTTGTAACCAGTGTGTGCCTGGTGCCGGAAGAAAAACTCGGGATTATTGTTTTGACAAACACGGATGCCAATAGCTTTTTTGAAGCCCTCCGGAATGAGATAGAAGATGCTTATCTCGGTTTGCCTTATCGCAATTACAGCAAGGTTTTTCTTGGTTACTCTGCTAATCAGCAAAAAGAAACTGCGGAGTGGCTTCGCAAAATGAAAGACACAATCGCAACAGCGGTTGATTCCTTTCCGCCAACTGCCTATGCCGGCACATACAGGCATGATGTGTATGGTCTGATGACGATAGCCAGGGAAGAAAACAAATTAGTGGCCCGGTTTGAGCATCACAAAGGCCGCTATGCGGAATTGGAGCTGCTTGGCCCCGGACGTTTTCTCGCCAGCTTCAATGATCCGTTGTATGGGATCAAGGAATGGAATTTCACTATTACCAAAGGACAAATAAAATCTGTTACCGTACGGGTGGCCGATTTCGTAGAATTCACTCCGTATGAGTTTATAAAAATTAAATAATAATGAAGAAAATTATCTGGCTGTTGCTCCTCTGTATGCCACTGGCCGCTATAGCCCAGCGGGCAAAAAAAATTCATTTCAAATCCATACTGATAGACACACACAATGATATTCCCACCACGGCCATTACTGATGGGGTGAGTTTTGACCAGTCGTTGAAAACAAAAACACATTCTGACCTGCAACGGATGTTTGAAGGCGGTGTGGATGCACAGTTCTTTTCCATCTGGTGCGATGGCAATATGAAAAATCCGTATGACTGGGCCAACCGGGAAATGGATACCGTAATGGCCTGGACCAACCGGAACCCTGACAAGATGATGCAGGCTTTTACAGCTGTTGATATTATTAAAGCAGCCAAACAAAAAAAACTGGCAGTTCTGTTTGGTGTGGAAGGCGGACACATGATTGAAAATGATTTAAACAAGCTGAATGCTTTGTATAACAGAGGTGTGCGGTACATGACGGTTACCTGGAACAATTCCACTGATTGGGCAACTTCTGCGCTGGATGAAACCTCACCCCCAACCCCTCTCCACTCCGTGGAGAGGGGGGCAGACTCCCTAAGAAAAAAGGGATTGACTGATTTTGGAAAGCAGGTAATAAAACGCATGAATGAATTAGGAATGCTCGTTGATTTATCTCATGTAGGCGAGCAAACATTTTGGGATATAATGAAAGAAACCAGCAAACCCGTACTGGTTTCTCATAGCTGTGTGTATGCACTTTGTCCGCACCGCAGAAATTTAAAAGATGAACAGATAAAAGCAGTGGCAAAGAATGGTGGTGTGATCCATCTTAATTTTTACAGCGGCTTTTTAGACCCGGCTTTTGAGGCCAGAAGCGATGCCTTTACTGCAAAACATAAAGCGGAGATGGACTCGCTGCTGAAAATAAATCCTGAACCATACTTTATGCAGGTTTATCTCTTTGAAAAATATCCGGATGAAGTAAAAAGTTTGCGGCCGCCGATGAGCCTGCTGCTTGACCATTTAGACTACATAGTAAAAATGGTGGGGGTAGATTATGTAGGCATGGGCAGCGATTTTGACGGGGTGAACTCATTGCCTGCCGGGCTGGATGGTGTGGAAGATTTTCCAAAAATTACTGAAGAGCTGCTAAAAAGAGGATATAGTAAAAAAGATATCCGGAAAATATTAGGCGGCAACCTGCTCCGGGTGTTTATGGCCAATGAAAAAAATAATTAATTATGACAGTGATGGAAAACAGCAAACCTAATTCCGCCTGGAAGGGCCGGTTGCTGAAGTTTATTATTTACGTTATTGTCGGTTTTCTTTGCACCTTTCTATACCGGCAGTTTAAAAATTAATTTTAAGACATGGAAGTACATGCACACACCCACACTGCCCGAAAAAAATGGACCCATTATTTCTGGGAGTTTCTTATGCTGTT
>CAYHPA010000198.1:0-5556 GCA_964358155.1 uncultured Chitinophaga sp. | reverse complement strand
ATGGCGCTGCAAGCTACTTGTATTTGCAGAATGGCGGTGGCAATGTGTTTATAGGCGATGCCACCAATTTCAACAGTGCTCACCGCTTGGGTGTGGATGGCAATACGGTTATCACCGGCAATCTCAGGGTTGGAACTACGGTAACACCATCCGGATACAAACTGGCAGTGGATGGAAAAGCAATTTGCACAGAACTGCTCGTTCGTTTGGTGCCCAACTGGCCGGACTATGTTTTTAATAAAAACTACAAACTGCCGGGTTTAAATGAAGTGGAAGATTTTATCAACAAGTACAAGCACCTGCCCGGCATCCCCTCTGCAAAGGATCTTGAAACAAACGGGTTGAACATTGGCGAAATGCAAAAACTGCAAATGGAAAAAATTGAAGAACTCACTTTATATATCATTGAATTAAAAAAAGAAGTTGAAAAATTGAAAACACAGAAATGATCAGCCTTTTTTTAAACAACGTATATGAAAAGAAATATCATTAACCTGCTGCTTTTTGTTGTACTGTTTGTAACAAACGCTAATGCACAGCAAGACAGCATACTTCGCCAGCAATTGCGGGGAAAACAACGCCTGACTGATGTCATGAATACAGTATTTGCCTATTACAATGACCCGGCAACAATTGATCGTCTCGGAGCTAAAGCAACAAACAGATACCTTAAAAAATGGAGCCGTTATGAATGGTATATGAGCAGCCGGCTGGGGCCTGCTGGCGAATTTGTAAACATCAATCAAAAATTATTTGATGCAACAAGGTCCCAGAAAGTAAACAGAACTGCGAACAATACAAATCAGTCTAACTTTATTGAAAGTTCAAGCGGCAATTGGTCTATAGTTGGCCCTGCCAACACTGATTTTGGAATTGGCCGTGTAGACAGGCTTGCTTTTCATCCATCCGATCCAAATACTGTATATGCCGGAGCTGCAGGCGGTGGTCTTTGGCGTACCACCGATGCCGGTGCTAATTGGACGAACCTCACTGCTGACATTCCCTGTCTTGGCATCAGCGGAATTGTTATTGATCCGAACAATACAAATACAATTTACATACTCACCGGCGATGGCGATAGTGATATCAGTGGACTGGTGGAAGACTTTGGTTATATGCGTTTTTCTATCGGTGTTTTAAAATCAACTGACGGCGGCGCCTGGTGGACAAGACTCGCAAATTTTCCCGGCGTAACCAATGCTTTGATCGGGTACAGGCTGACCATGCATCCAACAAATTCAAACATATTATTTGCCTGTACCAGCGAGGGGCTTTTCCGGACAAATGATGGTGGAGATAGCTGGATCGGGGTTCAAACTACCGGCGGCCGTTTTTATAACATGAAGTTTAAACCCAATGATATTGATACATGTTATGCTGTAGCTAACAATGGAAATACAGCCCGGTTTTACAGAAGTTTTAATGAAGGTGTTGATTGGGAAACAGACCCTGCTATCAATGGCCAGATCAATACCCCAACTTCCAGGGTGGAGCTTGCAGTCGCAGCTTCAAACAGCAACCTGGTGTATCTATTGTGCGGCGGTGTACCGGCCAATGGGCAATTTGCCGGCTTATTCAGGAGCACCAATGCCGGTATGACTTTTGGCCCCCAAAGCACCACTCCCAATATTCTTGGGCGTTCCAATCTTGGCAATGATAATCAAAACCAGTCACTGTATGACCTGACAGTGGCTGTCAGCAATACAACCGGAGCAACAGTTGTTTCCGGAGCTATTGAAGTTTGGAGAAGTACCAACTCAGGTGTAGCATGGACCTTTAGGGGAAATCTGCATGATGATGTGCATGACCTTGGTTTTCATCCCGGAGACAACAAACTATGGGCGGCAACGGATGGCGGTGTTTACAGTAGTATTGACAGCGGGGCTAACTGGACATCACATTTTGAAGATATGAGCATTAGCCAGTTTTACAGGATGGCTGTCAGTCCGGCTGATTATCTTGAAATGATAGCAGGCGCACAGGACAACGGTGTAAAAAAAAGAGACAATGGAACTTCATTTTTTGATCAGATAGGCGGCGCGGATGGTTATTGCGTCGGATATGACCCCGTAACCACCAGTACATACTATGCCATACAAAACAATACCCTGACCCGGTTTCTAAACGACGGGGCAAGTAATTCACCGCTTGTTACCAATCTCAATTTCTTTTCCAACATGGCTGTTCACACATCATTGGCCAATACTGTTTTTCTTGCTTCCGATTCATTCCGGACTGTTACCAATGGAAATGTTTCTACATATAGTGTCGTAAATAATAATCCTCTCGGAGGCTGGTATTTAAAAACCTGCCCGAGCAACGGTAACAGGATCTATATGGCTGGTGGAGCATGCCCTGCTCCCACTCTGGCTAATCCCTTACCCGGTTGTTACCAGGCCACATCAGGTGTATTGCGCAGAAGCGATGACGGCGGCGCTACATGGCCAACAAACAATATACTAAGCAACGATAACGGGTTTCCATTAACCTTTCCTAAAATAACAAGCATTAATGTTGATCCCACAAATTCTCTGAAAGTATGGGTGACATTTGGCGGGTTTACTGATAATGTAAAAGTTTATTATGCGGATTATAATGTCAATCCCAGTGGTAATTGGATAAATATGAGTGGATCACTTCCTAACCTGCCGGTAAACTGTATTGCATTAGACAATAACAACAATGCATATATAGGTACTGATAACGGAGTTTATTACCGGGGAACAGGAATGAGCGACTGGGTTCCTTTTTACAACAACCTTCCTTATGTGCCGGTAACTGATATTGTAATTTCAGAAGCAGATAACAGGATCAGGGCTGCAACTTTTGGTCGTGGCATCTGGAGCAGTGATCTGTATACCGCCTGTGTGACTGATCTGAATATCACCGGCACATTGGAGGGACAGGAATTTTATGAAGCGTCCAATACAATTACATCCACTGCTTCGTTGCTGACATCGGAAGGCAGCAAAGTGCAAATGCGTGGCGGGAATGAAGTTTTATTGGAGGCTGGCTTCAGCGCTAAGGAAACGACACAGTTCAGGGCGGCGATCGGCCCCTGTGGCAGCGGTGGAGTGGCAGGTTTTCGCCTGGCAACAAATGACCCTTCTATTCGGTTGCCGGCACAGCAATACCTATCCCCAACAGGTGGAAATAGATCGTTGATACATATCCTTTCATGTAATAATGATGAAGCTCATTTCGAAGTAGATCAGAAACAAGCCAACATAACAGATATAATATTAACAGACGAGGCCGGGAATATCATCCGGCGGAAGAATATCCCGGTATCTGCAGCCGGGAAATGGAGGGACTCAATCAATATTTCAGGGCTTGCTACGGGGCTTTATTATCTGACTATATTACTGGACAACCGGGTAGAGCATATGCAGGAAGTGATAATACAGTAATTTTAAATGTCCAAAACCGGAACACTTGAATAAACGGATCATACTACCTGTTCTTTTTTCTGTCATCAATTTAGTAATACAGGCCCAACCACCTGCATTTTATCACCTGAGTACGGCCGAGGGTCTCAGCGATAACAATGTAACTATTGCAGTAAGAGACAAAATGGGTGTGTTGTGGATAGCTACTACAGAAGGCCTGAACAGTTTTGATGGCAACCGCATCACTACTTATCATAAACACAAATACCCGGAGCTGGCCGATAATAATATTGAAAGGATTGTTATTGATGACAAGAACAGGATCTGGCTGCGCACCAACACACACTACCTGACCCTACTCGATGAAAAAAGAAAGTTTCATCGTATCAAAGTAGGCGACACAACAGATCAAAATAATATATCAGCCATATTTCATACCAGCAGCCATGGGCTTATCGTGTTAAAAGGACGCCAGCATTATTTTCAAAAAAAAGGGATGGATACGGTGTTTGAAAAAAAAGACCTCCCTTTTGATAAACAGTTAACAGGTAATACCGGATTTACTTATTTCTTAGATAATGACCGGGTAATCTATTACCGGGGCAGTGCCTTAGTAGTAGCTGATTATGGTTCCATGAAAATACTGTTGCAATTGTCTTTTCCCGGATTAAATGGGGCCTATTCTATCAATGATGATGAGTTGATAGCTTTTACAAGAAAAGGAGATGTGTTCTACCGCATCAGCATCAGCCAGAAAAAAGTGATAAAGGAATACCGGGATATAAAAGATCAATATGGACTTCCTGTTGGTGGTGAGCTTCGCAATATGAGCCGCATTGATGCTAACAGGTTTGCCTTTACTACTTATTTCTCGGGGCTTTATATTCTCGATCTTCAAAAAGAAACGGCGCAGCATTGGGTGCATGACCCTGTGGACCCCCGCAGCATTGGTGGCAACAATACGTTTAATATCCGTTATGATTCTACCGGTTATTTATTTGTAACTACACAAACATCCGGTCTTCATTTCTACAACCTGAAACAACAACAGGCAACCAGCAAACCTTATTTCATTGATGATAACAAACAGGTCTTTGACGGATATATTCAATCTTTGACAACCGATGAGGAAGGTAATATATGGATGGGTGCCCAGGACAGGCTGATCAGGTGGAACCGGGCTACTGATAAAACGCTGTATGTTCCTCTTCAACTTCCCGACGGTACGAATCCCAGCGGAAAGGAGACCTTCAGGGTAGTAAGGATGGATGAAAATGGAAATCTTTGGGTTGGAACCTCGAGGTTTGGTATTTTGATACTAAATAAGCAGCTAAAGGTCATTAAACAGATCACCGATTCAATGCCGGGTAAAAGAGCAGCGCTCCCTTCTGCATGGATCAATGCGATCGCTACTGATAAAAACGGGAACAAGTGGATCACCACACTCCGCGGCACCTGCATTATCAATGCAAAAAATTATGAGATTATTTCCCTTAAAGACCATCCGCTGCTTGGAGGAATGAGTACGATCCCCGGCGCTTCATTATGGAATGACGGAAATGGTAAAATGTGGATCGGCACTACCCGTGGCGCCTGGTGCTATGATGAAGACAAAAACAACGTTCTGCATTATATAACAAAAGAGGGGATTTCTCATAATACAGTGTATGCAGTCAATTATGATGACCATGGCAATACCTGTTTTGCTACTGCTGGTGGTTTCTCTGTTTTATCCAAAGATGGAACAATCAAAAGTTACAACCGCTCCAATGGATTGCGCAATGACCGTTGCGAAGGCATCCTCAAAGATGAAAAAGGTTTTTTGTGGATCGGCAATTTGAACTGCATCATCCGTTATGATCCTGCCAATAAAACTTTCGCCGTGTACGAAGAAGGCATTGGGTTCAGTCATGGCGGTTTCAGGATGCGGTCGTCTCATAAAAGCAAACAGGGCGAGATGTTCTGGGGAACAGATAAAGGCATCATCTCTTTTTTCCCCGAACAAATGAGCAGGGCAGCCCCGCCTCTTCATCCCTCCGTCAGCGCATTACAGGCCGGCAATGATCTTTTTCATTTCACAGAAAAGGATAAGATCAGGTTCCCCTATAACACATCTTCCTTTTCGTTCTATTTCTCTTCGGGAGAGTTGACCGGGGACAAAAAAAAT
>CAYHPA010000197.1:2584-5618 GCA_964358155.1 uncultured Chitinophaga sp. | reverse complement strand
ATGAATTGCGCTGCTCCAGCACCCTTTTGTAAACAATGAGTTGTTGAATGTATTCTATGTTCAGTTGACAAAGCAATGCATCCAGGAATGTCCGGCGTTCTTTGCTTTCACCGGTTATGAGTTCTGCATCATCCGGGGCAATAACAACGCAAGGATAATGACCAATATGTTGAGAGAATTTTTCATAGATACCGTCATTCACCCAAAATTCCTTCTTACCCGCCTCACGCAGTATACAAACCGCTTTCTCCGGTTTGTCGTTCAGCAAAAGGTCTCCTTCTATCCGGAAACCAGTGCTGCCTTGCTGCACATTATTGCTGTCAAGCCGGGTAAAATAACTACGGGTAAAGCAGAGATAATGAATGGCATCCAGCAGGTTGGTTTTACCCACGCCGTTTTTACCGCAAATACCAACGATTCGCTCTGAAAAGTCAAAGGAACGATTGCTGTAGTTTTTGAATTGGGTAAGCGATATGTGCTGAAGACGAAGCATGAAACTGCAAGTTAAGTTCTAAGTTTTGGGTTTGGTGTTCAGGGTTTGCAAAAAGAGGTAAATCTCAGTTAGTTAGCTCAAAAAACTTTAAACCCGAAACCTCAAACTTGCCAACTTTCCCTTATTTTTGCGTCCCGTAAAAAGGGATTAAAAGAACAAAAATTTTAGCCGGTGGCGACTAAGTTTTCTAAAGAAACATACCTGTACTGGTACGAACTGATGCAACTGATCCGCCAGTTTGAACTGATGGCAGAGGAGAAGTACAAAATGGAGGGTAAGATCCGTGGTTTTTTTCATGCTTATATCGGCCAGGAAGCTATTGCTGCCGGCTGCATCACAGGAACCCGGCCAGAAGATCTTTTCATTACTGCCTACCGGGATCATGGCTTGGCAATAGCCAAAGGTGTTTCTGTGGACAGTTGCATGGCTGAGTTATATGGTAAAGCAACGGGCTGTGCTAAGGGCAAGGGCGGCAGTATGCACTTTTTTGGAAAGGAAGCAAATTTTTATGGCGGCCATGGAATTGTGGGTGCACAAATAGGCACCGGAGCAGGCCTTGCATTTGCAGAGCAATACCGGGACACCGACAATGTAGTTCTTTGTTTTTTTGGAGATGGCGCTGCCAGGCAGGGTATGCTGCATGAAACCTTTAACCTGGCCATGCTGTGGAAATTGCCGGTGATCTTTATCTGCGAGAATAACAATTACGCCATGGGTACTTCCATAGAACGTACTTCCAACGTAATTGATATCTATAAAATAGCCGATGCTTACGAAATGCCTGCTGATACGATTGATGGCATGAGTGCTGAGGCAGTACATGACGGAATAGGAAGGGCAGTAAAAAGGGCAAGAGAAAAAGGCGGACCGACTTTATTGGAAATTAAAACATATCGCTATAAAGGTCACTCCATCAGTGATCCGCAGAAGTACCGGAGTAAGGACGAAGTGGATGAATATAAGGCCAAAGATCCGATTCAGCAGGTGCTGCAAACAATTCTGGACAACCAGTTTGCATCGCAGCAGGAAATAGATGTGATTAATAAAAGAGTGGATGATATTGTAGCGGAGTCTGTACAATTTGCAGAAGAAAGCCCCTGGCCGGATGACAGCGAAGTACTGAAAGATGTGTATGTGGATTCAAATTATCCTTTCATTGTAGATTAATACTAATTTTTATAAACAGAAAATAAGATTATGGCAGACAAGAAACAAGTGCAGGACGCAGGCAGCGAAGCAGTGATTGCAAAAGCAAAAGACTTTTGGGAGAAATACAGCAAACCGTTGATGATAGCATCTACTGTTATTATACTGGCTGTTGGCGGCTGGTACGTTTATCAGAACTTCTTTAAAAAACCAAAAGAAGCAAAAGCTGCCGAGGCCATGTTTAAAGCAGAAGAATACTACCGCATGGATTCGGTAACCAAAGCGCTGAATGGCGACGGCCAGTATCCCGGTTTCCTGAAAATTCTGAGCAAGTATGGCGGAACAAAAGCAGCAAAGCTTGCCAATTTTTATGTGGGCAGCCTGTATATCAAACTTAACGATAATGAAAAGGCTTTGAAGTATCTTAAAAAATTCAGCAGCAGTTCCAAACCTGTACAGGCACGGGCTTATAAACTAATCGGAGATGTGTATGGCGACCTCGGGAAGAACTCAGATGCGTTATCCTATTATAAAAAAGCAGCACGCCATTTTGAAACAGATCAAAAGAACTCAGCTGACTATTTATTTATGGCTGCTTATTTTGCTGACAGGGTGATGAAGGATACAAAACAAGCAACAGAACTGTATAAAGAATTGAGACAGAAATTTCCGAACACCCTGCCCGGCAAGGATGCCGATAACTACCTGGCACAGCTGGGTGTTTATTCAGTTGAAAACTAATTGAAGGGGAAATAGTTAATTTTAAACAGGCATTCTGAGCAGGATGCCTGTTCTTTTTATAAAAACTATATTCGTTAAAGAAAGAAAAGCCTTGAACGTACAGTTATTCATACCATGTTTTGTTGACCAGCTTTTTCCCAATACAGCATTCAATATGGTGAAAGTCCTGGGAAAAGCAGGTTGTACTGTCAGCTACAATACAGCTCAGACCTGCTGCGGCCAGCCGGCATTTAACGCCGGTTTCTGGGATGAAGCAAAATCCGTTTGTACCAAATTCATCAAAGACTTCAGCAGCAGCGATTGTATTGTCACTCCCAGTGCCAGTTGCGCCGGGTTTGTAAGAAATTATTATGGCAAATTATTTGAAAACTCATCCCTTCATAACGAAGTGAAGGACCTGGGCAAGCGGATATTTGAATTCTCTGAATTTATGGTTCAAATTCTTAAAGTGGAGAATGTTGGCGCCATATTGAATGGAAAGGCCACTTATCATGATTCCTGTGCCGGACTTAGAGAATGTAAAATAAAAGCAGAACCCAGAAAATTGCTATCAAATGTAAAAGGGCTTCAACTTACAGAAATGACTGATGTGGAAACCTGTTGCGGATTTGGGGGAACATTTGCAGTAAAGTTTGAAGCCATCTCTGTGGCGAT
>CAYHPA010000197.1:0-2574 GCA_964358155.1 uncultured Chitinophaga sp. | reverse complement strand
CTTTGGCCACGTGCGCCGATTATCTTATCTCTACTGATACTTCCTGCCTGATGCACCTGCAGGGATATATCAAACATAAAGGATATAAGTTGCAGACAATGCATTTGGCGGATGTGCTGGCATCTGGTTGGTAACTACAATCCCGAAAAATAATCGTAGCCTTTCTTATCCGCCCAGTAATCCGGTGTCCGTTTATTGTCAAAATACATGAAGCCGATGCGCTTTAAACTCTTCACACCGTATTTTACGGGAATGATCAGCCGCAGGGGGTAGCCCTGGTTCAATGGCAATGGCTGGTCATTCAGTTCATAACACAGTAATGTTTGCGGATGCATGGCGCTGGGCATATCAATACCTACATAGTATTGTTTATCGGGGGTACTTAGTCCAAGATATTTCATGTCGGTCTCCTTGTCCAGTCCATAGGCTTTCATAAACTCCGAAAATTTTACACCGCCCCAATAAGTGATCTGGCTCCAGCCTTCAATACACTTAAAATTGAAAACAATGCGTGTATGGGGCAGCTTCCTGATCTCATCTAATTTTATTTTCAATGTATCACCATTTGCTTTTATCACATTCATGGCCCAGTTGGCTGTATCAAGCGGAGTGGTAAGACCGAGATTGCCATTTACCCTTGCCGGATTTGCAGCCATGGATACGGGATACTCTTTAGTAAGTTTTTTGCCCGACAATAAACCCCTGAAAATAGCTTCGTTTGTATTCAGGATTTTGCGGATAGGGGCGCTGGTCTTGCCGGAAGCGGAGGGCTGTTTCCTCAACCATTTCCAACCCCAAAATGCAGCCCCTGCAAAAACGAAAAAGAAAAAGAAAGCAATCATCGTCTTTTTCATAATGAGTTGGTCAATACTCAGCTTGCTGTTCCTGGTGAAGATGTCTTTTAAAAAATTTGCCATAGATTTTATTTTACTGGTTCTTCAGCAGCCTCATCTTTTATTTTCTTTACTTCAAACCCGGTGATCATTGCCCTGAAATTATTCCAGCCTGCCCGGATGACCTGAAAGATGTGAACAAGAAAAAATAATACATAACCTATCGTCAGAGCAAAATGAATGATGCGGGACATTTTGTAACCGCCAAACATGGAGCAGAGCCAACCCAGTTGCACGGGTTTGTAAATAGCTAGTCCGGTAAGTATGGAGCCAATTCCCATTACAATGATTGCAGTATAGGCGATGCGCTGGGCATCGTTATACTTTCCGGTGATGGGTGGCGCTGTTTTCCGGATATGCAAATCGTGCAGTAATACCTGCCAGGATCGTTTAAAAGAATTTCTTTTTGGCACAAGGTCACGCCACTCCCCGGAAAAAATTGTGTACAGCACATAGGCTATGCCATTCAAAAAGAAAAGCCACATAAAAACAAAATGATAGGCCATACCTTCCGAAAGACGGTAAGGAATATTTAATGCTTCATAAAATGATTTAGGAAAAAACTTGAGCAGGGTAGTGTTGCCAAACCCGATCTTATATACATCATTCGCCCAGTAAATCAGCAACCCGCTCCAGATCATAATACCCAGTATGGGAAAATTAACCCAGTGAAACCAACGGACAGCCAGCGGATGTTTTTTTACAATCTGCTTTTTCATATGCAAAAGATAGTCAAAAATAGAGTCTGCACAATGAGTAAAATGTCATTCATATTGCAAAAGAAAAACTCTGCCGATAGCTATCGGCAGAGTTTTCAAGGATGAGTGATGAATTTTATTTCGGGAGAACTACATGGTCAATCACATGGATCACACCATTGCTCTGGTACACATTGCTGATAGTAATTTCAGCCATACCACCGTTCTCGTCTTTCAGCCAGTATTTCCCGTCTTTTTTTGACACCCACAACCTGCCACCGGCTACTGTTGTAAGTTCTGCATTTCCGTTTCCTTTCTTAATCCACTCATTAAGTTCTTTTGTTCCCAGGCGACCAGCTACTACATGATAAGTAAGGATACCGGTAAGTTTGACTTTGTTTTCTGGTTTCACCAGCATTTCCACCGTTCCGGCAGGAAGCATATTAAATGCAGCATTCGTAGGAGCAAATACGGTAAACGGGCCGGCACTTTGTAAGGTCTCTACCAGTCCCGCCGCTTTTACAGCAGCTACCAGCGTAGTGTGATCTTTTGAATTAACGGCATTCTCTACAATGTTTTTTGAAGGATACATGGGGGCACCACCTACTTCCACTGTTTTTTCTCCCATTTGTGCAAAAGATACGTTGAAGGCAAAGGCTGCTGCTAGTACCAATCCGATTGATCTAAGCGATTTCATACTTTTTGATTTTGATTGTTTGTTGATTTAGTTGAACTAAAACAGATACGGCAGATGGGAAAGAATTGGATTTTAAAAATGAAATTATTTTTCAACTTCCCTGTAAATTTGATCCCGATACTATCAGGACCGTAATCAAATATTCATCGTATGGCATACTGGCTGGTAAAATCAGAACCTTCCACCTACAGTTGGGATCAACTCGTAAAGGATAGGCAAACCTGCTGGAGCGGTGTACGCAATTATGCGGCCCGCCTTCATCTTCGTAACATGAAAAAAGGGGACG
>CAYHPA010000196.1:0-5637 GCA_964358155.1 uncultured Chitinophaga sp. | reverse complement strand
GCCGTCTTTCTTACTCTTACCGACTGGAAGCCTGCCAAACTAAGCGGCAAGAAGGTGGATAGCATGGTGCTTTTCGGTTTTGATATTGAGAAGGGAAAGATTGTGTTGCACTGAGTGTAACAAGCCTGCCTTGAGTTGTACTTGTCCCACAGAATTGCAGGAAATTCAGAAATACGTTCAAGATTTTTCTACTTAAACACAAGAGACGTAACGGGATGTATTTCCCATGCATCGGGCGGTCTTGCAGCAGCCGGGCCGATGAGCCCGTTATGATGCTGCTTGTCAAAAAACAAACTTCCGGTGACCTCAATTTTCAGCGGGTGCTCAAAAAAGAAATAACCCGAACTGCATAAATTTTCAGACGCTTTGGAAAGAAAACTGTCCCGTGCTTCCTGCAGTGCTGCAAAAGAAGCAGAGTTTGCCGGCGGCAAACCGCTTATCTCTATATTAAAATATTTTGTACTGGCCGTTGGTCTCCTGGTGGAACCTATAATAACATGAAAGTCTTCATCTGTCTGGCGTGAATAGGCATACAGGTATGTCCGTCTTATATTCACATTTCTGTCCTCCTCTGCTATCCTGGGACTGTTGGTTCCGCTGATAGCTGCGGCCATGCTTTCTGCATCTTCGAGGCTGCTTACAAGGGATCGTAATGTAGCAAAGCTTTCCAATGATGCGGGGCTGATGGATATTTTTGCGTCTTTGCGGTTCGATCCGTCAAAATTTTCTGAATCGCATCGTCCATTGGCGGTAATAAGTTTTTTGAAAATAGCCAACTGCTGGCCGCTTCTTCCGGAAATCTGCAACGTATCAGGTTCCACCTCCAGCGTTGAATCACGGGGATCGGGCTCATACCGCATCAGGTAATGCTCCCCTTTTTGATTTTTATAAATAGCCTTCTTTTTTGATTCCAGTTTATTGATATCGGAAATAGTGTCTAATCCCGATGCCTCTCTTTTAGTAATCTTGCTGCCGCTCCTGCAGGATGAGAAAAGCAGGCAACCGCTGATAAGAAGGAAAATAAAGTATTTCATATTTTGAATGTTTTAATAGTGCCGGCCCGGCCCATGCTTTCGCAGCAGTAAATGTATATTATAAAATTAGGCTGATATCCCCAAGCAATCAATACCACAAAGAGGTATTTTACGCCGTGGCGTTTTTTTTCCGCCACCCGCCACTGATCTATAGTAAGTATTGTTTGTGGGGTCTCCTTAATGCCTGTGGTTGGTGAAGAAAAAACATCGACGCCTTGTTGCGTGTCTTCACGCAACATTATTCGGCGTTCAGCTAATTCCGATGCGTGGGGACACACATCGGGGCATATTATTTTTTACGGTCACGAACCAAGGCGAAGTAAATATTGATAGTGGGGTCTCCTTAATGCCTGTGGTTGGTGGAAGATACTTCGACAAGCTCAGTACACCAACCACGGCGTGCTCTTTTATGTGAGCACCTGCCGAGGCGGAATTAGTAAAACTTCAATAACTTACAAAAGTTAATTGCCCGGCCAACCCTTATTTTCCAAACGCTAAATTATATTGTATGCCAAAAATGAGATTTTTTATGGTGCCTGGTCTTATCATATTAATAACTGCTCTGTCTGCTGCGGGGCAAACCCCTTTAAAGACGGATACTTATTATTTCATTTCTAATAAATCCATGCCGAATGACCAGGTAATTAATTACTCCAAAGAAGGAAAGAATTTCAACATGCAGAATCCAATTTACAGTTGGAGATTTGTGGCTGAATCAGGTCATTGGGAAATTGACCCGGTGAGTCAGAAATATATATGGGTAAATAATGGCCCGGCCAACCAGTATAAAATACAGGTATTGATCAATGGGAAATTCTGGGCACTGAGCAGCACAACAGACGCCTACCCGATACTGGCACAGGTGTCAATCACGGATATGTACCAAAACTGGGTGATAGAGGCTCAGGCCGATGGCTACTATAAAATAACAAATGCCGGCCTGCGAATCGCCAACTCCCCTTACACAAACTTGTTTGTTGACGGCAGTAAAAACAGCTTATTTCTTTCCGCATGGGATGAAGCAAAATCACATAACGGCCGGTGGTTTCTCATAATGGCAGGAACTATCAACCCCGGCGATGGCGCTGACAGGTTTGATAACAGGAGAATGACCTTAACCTCAGTTTCAGCTAACAAGAAAATGTGCCTGAAATATCATTGGACATCAGACGCCACAGGCGAAAACCTTATTTCCCCCTGTGCCACTAATACAAGTGATCATTTTATATTTCAAAAAACAATCAATGGGTCTTACCTGATGAAAATTGAAAATTCTAATACGGGTATGCCTGGTGGCGCTTATAGCGGCTACTTAAACAATTACCTGAAAGAAAGGGCACCCGAAGAAATTGATATTTTAGCCCCCGATCCCAATGACACATGGAATATTTCCGACCTCGGAAATAATACATTTATGATTGCAGGCACAGCTACCGGAATGACGTTTGAACTTGTAAAAGGTTATTACAATCCTTCTTCCGGTGGCTGGAATTCCAGTAAGCCGGATTATGTAGAAATGAGAAAGTGGGACGGAAGATATGAACAACGTTGGTTCCTGTCAGAATAAAACTTTTGTTTACGCTATTCTTTACTCCCAAAAAGACCGGCAGGCACGAAGCAAGGCGAAGAGATTAAAACGGCTTTTATCAAAGCCGATCCTGAGTTGCACCTGTCCCGCAGAATTGCAGCAAACTCAGGATAACCGTTCAGGTTTTTTTTATTTAAGGAACACTACGGACAGCGGGGGAAATAATTGTATACTTGCAATTATGGAGCACCTTGGTATTTCTTTAATTTTTATTCTTGCAGGCATTGCAATAGTAACCATTGTTGACGCTATAGGTTCAATACTATCCCGCAAAATGAATTTTAACTATGGTTACTTTACTATAGTATCCATTGTTGCTTATACATACATAGCCTATTTAGTATCAGTAGAGATAAACAGTTGGCTGATGACTATGTTTATTGTTTTAATAATTGGTTTTTATGACGGAACTGTTGGTTGGATAATTTCTCAGAAACTAGGGGCTAATTATGGAAAGGCAAAAGAGTTTGCTGAAAAAATGACCTTCGCTCATACCATACTTGCAGGTTTGATATTTTCAATATTATGTGGATTGCTAGGTATTTATTTAGCCAGTTGATGAAATTTCCTTCCCCGCCGAGTCTCCGCAGGGACTCGTCGTATTTATCGAATCTATTTCAAGGTGTTTCTGAATTAAGCAGCTCTCAGGTCTTTATTTCTTTCTACAAATAAGTCATGATAAACCTGAACCCTCATCCAGTATTCAGCAGGAATATCCAATAGCTTTTGCAGTTTAAGGGCAGTTGCAGCGCCGACATGTCTTTTTCCATGCAATAATTCGCTGAAATGCCCGGCTTTCATTCCCAGTAATTCTGCAAATTCAGTTTTCCTGATATTTCTTGCCGCCAACTCCATTTGTAAGACTTCTCCCGGATGAAGAGACACATCTGTAAAGATTTCTTTGCCACGGGAATTAACAACTTTGTAATTGGACATATATTTTATACGATTTGTGTTCGTGTATTTGAATGATTATGGCAGGTGAACCCGATTATATAACCTGCCGTAACCTTTTCATCTTTCTTTTATTATTGATAATGATTCGTCAAATCCTCTATTATCAATACATCCGTTATCACCACTAAATCCTTCTCAACACTTAAAATCAACCTGTACTGTAGATCAACTCTTACTGAATAATGACCTTTGAACTTACCTTTCAGGGCTTCAAAGTTCATTCCCCTAAATTTTCTCAGTTCTTTAATGCTCTCGGTATTCTGAAGCATTAAAACTGTCTTCTTGTACTTCAGGATCACATCCTGGCTGTACTTTGGTTTACCTGCTACCTGCTTTCCTTCAAATATTTTTTGCAGGTAATCGTTGTTAAACTTTATGACCATTCTTTGTGTTTACAAGTTTAAACGATTGCTTTGTTTCTACGGTGTGAAAGAACTTCATTTACCAAAATTAGGGAAATTATTTTATTTACCAAATTTTGGGAAAAATATTTTTCGGCAAGATTGTCAAAATTTGTCGTTGATATCCAATCCATTTTTCTTCGCAGTTTCTTTCGCAATCTCATACCCCGCATCACTATGTCTTCCTTCGTTTCACTCAGGATGACAAGCGGCCTTCAATATCTAAGTTATTTGCTTTTGCTGTTTTAATAGCTATGTCATATCCGGCATCTGCGTGACGAATAACACCCATCCCCGGGTCATTCCTCAATACTCTTCTCAATCTTGCTTCCGCATCATCCGTCCCATCCGCAACAATCACCATCCCCGCATGTATGCTATAGCCCATGCCTACCCCACCGCCATGGTGCAAAGAAACCCAACTGGCGCCGCCAGCGGTATTAACGAGTGCATTTAAGATAGGCCAGTCGGCTACGGCATCGCTGCCATCCAGCATGGCTTCTGTTTCCCGGTTGGGAGAGGCAACAGAGCCGGTGTCCAGATGGTCCCGCCCAATAACGATCGGAGCTTTTACTTTTCCTGTGCGCACTAGTTCATTAAAAGCAAGCCCTGCTTTTTCTCTTTCACCCTGGCCCAGCCAGCAGATGCGTGCCGGCAATCCCTGGAATGCAATTTTTTCTTTGGCAAGTTTCATCCAACGGATCAGAGATCCGTTGTCCGGGAACATATTCATGATGACCTCATCAGTCACTGCAATATCATTGGGGTCGCCACTAAGCGCTGCCCAGCGGAACGGGCCCTTGCCTTCACAAAACAATGGTCTTATATAAGCAGGAACGAAGCCGGGAAAATCAAAGCAGCGGCCATGTTTAAAGTTTGAAGTTTGAGGTTTAATGTTTCCTAAGTCCCGACTCCCGACTCCTGACTCACGACTTCTCTCTTCGTACTCTTTTGCCCTTGCACGGATGTTGTTGCCATAATCAAATGTGATAGCGCCTTTGTCCATCAGTTGCAACATGAGTTGCACATGCAGGTACATGCTTTCGTATGCCCGGTGTTTGTATTCTGTTGGGTTTTCTTTCCGTAATATGTTGGCCTGTTCGTTGGTGAGTGTATGCGGTATGTAACCGATGAGCGGGTCGTGTGCAGATGTCTGATCCGTTAAAGTATCAGGAATAATATTTCTTTCGAACAGTCTTTGTAAAAGATGAACAGCATTACACAAAATACCGATGCTCTTGCTAACAGCTAATTGCTTACAGCTAACAGCTCTGTCAATAGCCTCGTCTATGTCGAGATACTTCTCATCCAGGTATCTTGTTTCTATGCGTTTGTCAATGCGCCATTCTTCTACTTCGGCGATGAGGGCCACACCTTCATTCATTGTAATGGCCAAAGGCTGTGCGCCGCCCATGCCCCCCAACCCTGCGGTAACATTGAGTGTGTGTTTTAGTGAGCCGTGAGTTGTGAGTCGTGAGGCTGAGGCCGAAAGCTCAGCCCCCCTCTCCGCTTGCGGAGAGGGGTTAGGGGGTGAGGGAAAATGTTTATCTGCTATAGCGGCGTAAGTTTCGTAAGTGCCTTGTACGATCCCCTGCGAGCCGATGTAGATCCAGCTGCCGGCGGTCATCTGGCCGTACATCATCAGGCCTTTTTTTTC
>CAYHPA010000195.1:0-5761 GCA_964358155.1 uncultured Chitinophaga sp. | reverse complement strand
GATACCCTTCAGTTCCGGTTGGCGATAAAGTAGCCGTAATAGGAATGGGCATGACAGCCATTGATGCTGCCACACAGGCAAAAAGGCTGGGAGCAAAAGAAGTAACGATGGTGTATCGAAGAACAGAAGCCGAGAAACCCTGCACACAGGTTGAATTGGATATTGCGAGATTAGATGGCTGTGAAGTGATCTGGCTGGCTGCTCCGCAAAAAATAAAAGGTTCGCAGGGAAAAGTGAAACAGCTTGTTTGCAGTGTAATGAAACTGGGTGAACCCGATGTAAGCGGCCGCCGCTCCCCTGTTGATACGGGTGAAACATTTTCACTGGATGTTGACATGGTAATTAAAGCTGCGGGACAGGTTCCCTTTGAAAAAATAGTGAAAAAGGCAAGACTGGATAATAAAAATGGAAAGATTGTTATCAATGAAAACTGTGCAACAAATATCAAAGGCGTTTTTGCCGGTGGTGATGCAGTGAATGGAGGCAAAGAAGTGGTGGATGCGGTGCAGGCGGGGAAAGATGGAGCAAGGGCTATTTTAAAATTTCTAAAATTAGCTTAACCGCCAAGACGCAAAAGTTCGCCAGGATTTCTTTGCGTTTCTTAGCGTCCTTGCGACTTAGCGGTTAAACAAAATAATTATGGCAGACATATCATCAAACTTTCTCGGCATCAAATCGCCCAACCCTTTCTGGCTGGCGAGCGCCCCTCCTACTGATAAAAAGTATAATGTGCTGCGGGCTTTTGAAGCCGGCTGGGGCGGTGTGGTCTGGAAAACATTGGGCAGCCAGGTGAAGAATGTTTCATCAAGATATTCTGCGGTTGACTATGGCGGGCAACGGGTAATGGGTTTTAATAATATTGAATTGATAAGTGACAGACCGCTAGATATAAATCTGAAAGAGATTGCTGAGTGTGTAAAATTATTTCCCGACCGTGCCATGATCGTTTCGCTGATGGCCGACAATGATAAAAAAAGCTGGCATGACCTGATTAAAAAATGTGAAGATACCGGCGCACATGGATTTGAATTGAACTTCGGTTGCCCGCATGGAATGACGGAAAGAGGAATGGGCGCTGCTGTGGGGCAAGACCCCGAAATTGCCTGCATGGTGGTGGAATGGGTGATGGAAGCCGCAACCATTCCTGTTATCACCAAACTTACTCCCAATGTTCATTCGGTTGTACCAACTGGCCGTTCTGTAGTAAAGGCAGGAACAAATGCATTGTCATTAATAAATACCATACAATCTGTAACAGGAATTGATCTGGATACATTGGTTCCCAATCCTTATGTGGCTGGCAAATCTGTCTTTGGTGGCTATTGCGGCCCGGCAGTAAAACCAATTGCATTAAAAATGCTCACCACTATTGCCCAGGATGATTTAACGAAAACAGTTCCTATTTCCGGTATCGGCGGCATCAGCACATGGAAAGATGCGGTCGAGTTTATGTTGCTCGGTGCAAGTAATGTGCAGGTGTGTACGGCTGCTATGAAACATGGTTTCCGTATTGTGGAAGATATGATAGAAGGACTTAACAACTGGATGGATGAAAAAGGTTTTAAAACACTGGATGATTTTATCGGAAAATCAGTTGATACCATCACTCATTGGGAAGACCTAGATATCAACTATCACCATATTGCCAAAATAAACCAGGACAAGTGCATACACTGCGGCCTTTGTTATATTACCTGCGAGGACACTTCGCATCAATCCATCAATCTTGAATATGGCAAGCCATATAATAAATACACTATTAAAGAAGAAGAATGTGTGGGCTGTAATCTCTGCAAACTCGTTTGCCCGGTTGATGATTGCATTACGATGGAAGAACATCGGGTGGCGCCCGAATACATCAACTGGGTTGAATGGCAGAAGAGAGGATTGCCGTTGAACGATCATTAATTGTCATCCTGAGTAAAGCGAAGGATGGGTGGAGTGGCAGAAGAGAGGATTGCCGTTGAACGACCATTGAGAGTTATGTTGAATGTTGTGTGTTGAATGCTAAATGATTTTCATATTCAATTTAGCAACAGAATAATTTAACTTTGTAACTATAAAATATTAATCTATGCCCTTGAAACCCGTAATTATTGGTGCCATTTTGGCAATTACAGCCGAAACAATAATAAAGAAAGAGTCAACTCCGCATCCTGTTGAGGAGTATATTCAGCAAGACCCTGTAACAGGAAGAGTTAATGTATATCAAATCAGCGGTAGTACAGTTCTTAGTCAAAAGAACTATCCGAGTTTTGATGAAGCTATGTTAGCCATAGAGATATAAAATAATTCTTTACCTCCCCGCTCATATCTGGCTGTCCGGTTTACCTGCCGGGCTTGTCTGTTGTTATTCATCTCCACAAAGCGAAGTCTGCCCTTTCCCCCGCAGGCGGGGGCCGGATAACCAAAGTTTTTTGCATTCCTAAATTGGGGTGGAAGAAACGACGGGCCACCGGATACCCACCCCTTGTCCGAGTCTCACTTCGTTCGTAGCACCTCCCGCGCCTGCGGGGGATAAAGAAGACCCTGAATTTCGTAGACCACTAACCCTGTGAAGCAATCTTCCTCTCAATCCAATCTTCCAGATAGCCGGAAACCCATTGTATATTCGTCAGCACTTCTTCATTAGTAAACCGGAGCACAGTAAACCCGGCTTCTTCCAATGCCTTCTGTCTTTGTTCATCATTCTTCCTAGCCTCTTCTATTTCATGAATACTCCCATCTACTTCAATAATCAGCATTAGTTCCTTGCACATGAAGTCAGCAATATATCGAAGCACCGGTCGTTGCCGCCTGAAGCCGTAACCTTTCATCTTTCCTGCACGCAAAACATATTTCCATAAGCAAGCTTCTGCTTTGGTCATTTCCTTACGCAGGCGGTTAGCAAAGGGCTGAAGATTCTTATTATAGAAATGATTGCTGTATTTGCCTTCCATGCAATGAAGTTACAATTAGGCGGAATATTTCCCTTCCCCGCACTGTTCAGCATTTTATTTTATCTTGTCTGCCACCTGCTTACTACAGGTACATCATGATCAAACAACTACTGTTAATTGGTTTACTGTTTTGTTCGGGCATTGTGTCTTTACAAGCTCAAACTAAAACACCTCCTAATATCATTCTCATTATTGCAGATGATCTTGGCTATAGCGACCTCGCCAGTTATGGAAACAAAAATGTGCACACACCGAATATTGATTCGCTGGGCACCAGGGGCGTTCGGTTTACACAAGCCTATGTCACCTCGCCCATCTGCGCCCCCTCCCGTATGGGCATCATGACAGGCCGCTACCAACAGCGCTTTGGCGCTGAGTTTATGCTCTATGACAGATTTGACAAATCGGTTAAGAAAAAAATAACCTGGCAATTGTTTTCCTTTAAAAAGAAAACTGCAGGCATTGCTGCGTTGAAGCCCGATTTCTTTTTAGACCGTTCGGTGTATGTTACCGACCTGCCCGCCACTGAAATAACCATTGCCGAGCTGCTGAAACAACAGGGTTATACCATCGGCTATGTGGGCAAGTGGAATTTAACTTCTTCGCCAACTGTTTATCCCGATATGCATGGCTTTGACTACGCTTATTATTTTGATGGTGCACTAAGCCGCTATGTGGATGACCCGGTTGACACCAGTCTCTATATCAATATGCACCTGCCCTGGGCTTTCTCTGAAATTCCGGCATGGGCACCTCGCTATGGCTCCACTGCCATCAAAGAAGGAAGAACGGTAGTAAAAGATTCAGGCTACCTTACTTTTTCGCTGGCCGCTAAAGGCATAGATTTTATTGAACACCATAAAACAAAACCTTTTTTTCTTACGCTTGCTTTTAATGCCCCCCACGATCCCTTCCAGGTGCCTAAAAAATATTATGAACGCATTACCACTGAAACAGATTCGGCAAGGCGGATGTACAGCGGCATGATAGAAGCATTGGATGATGCCGTGGGCTCGGTAATGCAGAAGTTGCGGGAGGAAGGGCTTATGGATAACAGTCTCATCTTTTTTACGAGTGATAACGGCGGCGCTACCTATACCCGTGCTACTGATAATGCACCGCTTCGTGGCGGCAAGGCCACTCATTTTGATGGCGGCATTTCTGTCCCTTTCTTTATTACCTATCCAAATGGTTTAAAAGCAAGGTCACCCTATACCCTCCCTGTCTCATCGGTTGATATTTTCAGCACCATTGCTGCCGTCAGCGGCGCTGCATTGGATACCGGCAGAACGTACGATGGTGTTAACCTGCTTCCTTATCTCACCAATGATTCCCTGCTGCCTCACCAGGATTTTTTCTGGCGAAGCGGTTATTCAAAAGCTTTTCGCCGCGGCGACTGGAAATTGTATTTGAATGAAAAAAACAAAATCACTTTCCTTTTCAATCTGGCGGAAGACAGGGAAGAAAAACATGACCAGTCAAAAAATCAGCCGGGCAAATTAAAAGAACTGAAAAATGCTTTGAAGGATTGGGAAATCAAAAATTCAGTACCGCCGCTATGGCCCAGCGCCGCCGATGTGCTGATAGAAGTAAATGGCAAATGGTACCGTTTTCCAAGTTAAGTAAAGGGGATTTCATAGCCACACTGAGCCCCTCCAGTAAACGCAGCTGCGAAGAATAAACTATACACGTTTCAATGATGCAAAAAAAATATTTTACCTTTCCCAAAAGTGTAAATGAAAATTGAAAAAGTATATAAAATGGTATTCGCTGGCGTCTATCCGCACTACCTTAAAAAAACGGAAAGAAAGGGACGTACCAAAGCCGAAATGGATACCATCATTTGCTGGCTCACCGGATACAATCAAAAACAATTGCAGCAACAAATAGACAAGAAGGTTGATTTTGAAACTTTTTTCGCCGAGGCGCCGCAGCTCAACCCAAATGTTTCAAAAATCACCGGGATGATTTGCGGATACCGGGTAGAAGATATTGAAGACCCGCTCATGCAAAAGATCCGTTATTTAGATAAGCTGATTGATGAGCTGGCAAAAGGAAAGGTCATGGAGAAAATTTTAAGGAAGTAACAAAACTATAGCCAATAAAAAGACCGATACATGAACAAAGACATCCGTGCATACAACAACAAGCAGTCCGCTTCAGATAAGAAAATCTGCAACCTGCTTGCTACGGAGATCAGCGCTAATTTGCCGGAGGCAGAAAACAAAATATGGCATGCGCATCCGGTATGGTTCCTTGATGGCAACCCTGTGGCAGGGTACAGCAAACTGAAAGCGGGCATACGGCTGATGTTCTGGAGTGGTGACAGTTTTGAAGAAGAAGCTTTACAGGCCGGCACCGGAAAGTTTAAAGATGCATCCATCACTTATACTTCCGCAGAAGAAATCAATAGTAAAGACCTGAAACGCTGGTGTAAAAAAGCCCGTGACATCCAATGGGATTATAAGAACATCGTGAAGCGGAGGGGAAAGCTGTTGAGATTGAAATGAAATAAAAAGCCCTGAAAAAATCAGAGCTTAAAGGTCGGGATGATCCCGCTTTAAGCGGGACGACCCCTTTCAGTCGGGATGACTGGATTCGAACCAGCGACCCCTTCGTCCCGAACGAAGTACGCTACCGGGCTGCGCTACATCCCGAAATAATCAATCAGGGATTCAAAAATATAAAAGACCCCTGAGAAATCAAGGGTCTTTTATTGAATTAAGTCGGGTGGATCCCGATTTCATCGGGACGACCACTTTACTTTGTCGGGTGGATCCCGATTTCATCGGGACGACCACTTTACTTTGTCGGGTGGATCC
>CAYHPA010000194.1:0-5873 GCA_964358155.1 uncultured Chitinophaga sp. | reverse complement strand
TGCAGGAGCTGGCTGTTCAAAAAAAGGAAAAAGACGCTATTGTGTCCAAACTGAAATCGCAGGAAAAGGATCTAAAAAAACAAATTACCGCCAAACAAAAGAAAGACAGGGACCTACAAAATTCCATCAATACTATTGTAAAAAGAGAGATTGAGGCAGCAAGAAAGGAGTCTGAAAAAAAGGCTGCGGCAGAAAAAAAGAGTACCGCAACAACAAACCCTGTTACTAATCCCACTACCAATCCGGGTACTACTACCACGCCGACAAACCCACGGACTAAGCCCACCACCACCACAAAGCCAACGGTAGTCTTTAATTCCGATGCAGATTTGAAGGTTTCAGGGAATTTTGAAGCCAATAGGGGAAAATTGCCGTGGCCGGTAGATAACGGGTATGTGAAAATTCACTTTGGCGCTTATTCTATTGAAGGAACATTGTTGAAAGGTGATAACCCTGGTATTACCATTTCCACACAAACGGGTAATATTGTAAAATCAGTTTTTGACGGCGAAGTAGTTGGTGTTTACAATCTTGGTGATGGGATAGCTATCACTATCCGCCATGGAAGATATTTTACCACCTACAGCAATCTTACAGGAGTAAGCATAAGTAAAGGGGCAACAGTTAAAACCGGACAAGCAATCGGAAAAGCAGGAAAGGATGATGACGGAGCAGGCGGACAGATTGATTTTATCCTGATGATAGAAACTAAGAATGTAAACCCCGAACCCTGGTTGAGAAGATAACTCATTTTAAATGCCGCTTACTGAGCGGCATTTTTCTTACAAAAACTTTTCGTACAGCTTTTCGTACAGCGGAACAATAGTACCAATATCATACTGGCGGGCATGAGCGGCCGCTCTTTGCTTAAATTGCTTCAGCACTTCATTATCCGTTAAGATTTTTATTGCCTGTTGCCCCATCGTTTTTACATCTCCCACATCACTCATGTACCCTGTTTCACCGTGAACATTTATTTCGGATAAACCACCCGCATTGGTGGTTATAACGGGCACGCCGGCAGCCATAGCCTCCAATGCAGCCAAACCAAAACTTTCATACTCAGAAGGCAATAAAAAAAGGTCAGCAATAGCGAGAATATCTTCCATCTGTTCCTGTTTGCCCACAAACCGTATCTCATCACATAGGTTCAGCTCACGGCAAAGATCTTCAGCGGCAGGTCTTTCAGGGCCATCTCCCACCAGCATCAGTCGGCTGGGAATCTTATCATTTATTTCCTTGAATATCTTTATTACATCAGGTATCCGTTTCAGTTTCCTGAAATTGGAAGCATGCATGATCACCCTTTCGCCATTAGGAGCAATTACCTTTTTAAAAGCATCAATACCTTTCCGGTTAAAACGGCTTACGTCCACAAAGTTTACAATGACTTCAATATCTTTTGTGATATTGAAATGCTTATAGGTCTCATCCCGCAGGTTGTTGGATACGGCTGTAATAGCATCGCTTTCATTTATGGAGAAAGTAACTACGGGAGCATAGGTTTTATCCCGGCCTACCAGGGTTATATCCGTACCGTGCAGCGTGGTGATAACAGGAATGTTCTTTCCTTCCTTTTTTAAAATCTGTTTTGCCATATAGGCTGCCGAGGCATGGGGAATGGCATAATGCACATGCAGCAGATCCAGGTTATTGTTCTTGATTACATCCACCATGGTACTGGCCAGCGCTGTTTCATAAGGCGGGTAATCAAAAAGGGGATAGGTGGGTACCTGCACCTCATGATAAAATATATTAGGCGTAAAAGCAGCCAGTCTTACCGGTTGCTGATAAGTGATGAAATGCACCTGGTGACCTTTTTGAGCAAGGGCCTTGCCCAGTTCAGTGGCCAATACACCCGATCCGCCGAAAGTGGGATAGCAAACAATACCAATCTTCATAAGATTTTCAAATGGGACTCTAAGGTAACAGTTTTGAGGCAGGATGGTTTGCCGTTCATCTTAAATATTTGTGTTCTCTTTTCTTCTTTCTGCTAACTTTATCCAAATTCGAAAACATGAGAAAGAACTTGCTTTGGATGATGTTTTTTTTAGCTGCCAGTCAGGCACAGGCACAAAAAGAGGATTCAGCATTTATCAAAAAAATTTCTGATGAAATATTAACCAACAGCAAGGCGTACGAGAATCTCCGTCACCTTACCAAACAGATAGGAGGGAGGCTGGCCGGATCGCCACAAATGGTGAAAGCCGAGCAATGGGGCCTGAAAGTAATTCAGGAAAGCGGGGCCGACAAAGCATGGATGCAGGAGTGCATGGTGCCGCATTGGGTGCGGGGCGGAAAAGATGAAGCAAAGGCCGGGTATATCCCTGCCAGACCCGGGAAAAAAGGAGGGCCATATCCTGCCTATACCAGTAAAAATCTTGATGTCATTGCCCTCGGAAATTCTGTTGGAACCGGTAAAAAAGGAATAACATATGAGGTGTTGCTGGTAAATTCCTTTGAAGAGCTGGACAAAAGAAAGGATGAGGCAATGGGGAAGATTGTTTTTTTTAATTACAAATTCAATGATACTTATATCAATACCTTCTTTGCTTACCGTGATGCAAATCAATACAGGGGGCAGGGGCCAAGCCGTGCTGCCAAATATGGAGCAAAGGCTGTAATAGTGAGAAGTATGAGCCATGCAGTGGACAATAATCCGCATACCGGCGCAACAAGATATGACTCAGTTTATGCTAAAATACCGGCGGTGGCTGTTGGGTTGAGAGATGCGGATTGGCTGAGTGAAATATGCACAAAAGAAAAAGTATCAGTGACCTTAAAAACAAACGGACATTTTTTAGCGGACACTATCGGGCATAATATTATCGGAGAATTGACAGGAACAGAATTTCCTGATGAAGTGATAACAGTGGGGGGGCACCTTGACAGCTGGGACAATTGCGAAGGAGCCCATGATGATGGTGCCGGAGTAGTGCAGACAATGGAAATACTCAGGGCGTTGAAGGCGATAGGTTATAAACCCAAAAGGACTATACGGTTTGTCCTATTTGCCAATGAAGAAAATGGTTTGAGGGGTGGCGCCAAATATGCCGAAGAGGCAGTTAAGGAAGGAAAGAAACATATTCTTGCTATTGAAAGCGATGCCGGCGGATTTACACCAAGGTCACTGGGCCTTTCTGGCAGTGAGGAACAGTATCAAAAATTTTTAGGCTGGAAGTCTTTAATAGCGCCTTATGGCTGCACTGAATTGAATAAAGGAGGCGGCGGGGCTGATATTGGACCTTTGAACAGGGCTTTAAAAACACCCACGGCAAGCCTGAACCCCGACACACAACGCTATTTTGATATTCACCATTCAAGAAGCGATGTATTTGAAGCTGTAAACAAAAGAGAACTGGAATTGGGCGCTATTAATATGGCTGCATTGATCTACCTGGTAGATAAATATGGTTTATGAGTCTGAACTATGAAGCCAGGAAGGAGGAATATCTTGTCAGTACAGATATTTCATTGCTTGATACTAATGTGATACACGGTTATCTTTCCAACGAATCCTATTGGGCCGCCAATATACCGCTGGATGTTGTTCAAAAAGCAATAAGCAATTCATTGTGTTTTGGTTTGTATTGCAATGGAAGGCAGATAGGCTTTGCAAGGTTAGTTACAGACAAAGCCACTTTCGCTTATCTCGCTGACGTTTTTATCATAGAAATTTTCCGGGCCAGGGGATTATCCAAATGGTTGATAGAAGTAATACAGTCTCATCCCGAACTGCAGGGATTAAGAAGGTGGATGCTGGGTACCAGGGACGCACATGGCCTGTATGAACAATTCGGCTGGTCAGTATTGGATGAAGACACCCGCAAACGGTTTATGCAAAGGCATTTTAAAGATGTGTATCAGCCAAAGCAGGATTAGCGGCCCAATAGCTTATTTACAGCAGCATTGACTTTGTCAAAAGGGAATGAGCTGACCAGCTTTTCCATTTGTTCTTTTATTTCCTCTGTACACAGGTTCCCTATACTTCCTTCATGGGTATGATGTACAGAAGTGTCGTAGTTAAAATTCCCTGATTCAATATCCATTCCCACTTTCTTATATGCATCCCGGAATGGCATGCCGGCATTTACCAAGTTGTTTACTTCTTCTACACTGAAAAGGTATTTATACTTCTCATCAGCCAGTATATCTTTTTTTATTTCAATATTACTGAGCATCAGCCCGGTCATTTCAATACAATCTTTCAGTGTTTGAAAAGCGGGGAACAGATGTTCTTTCAGCAATTGCAAATCCCGGTGATAGCCCGAAGGAAGGTTGGTTGTCACCATCATGATCTCATTGGGTAACGCTTTGATGCGGTTGCAATGACTGCGGATCAGTTCAAATACATCCGGATTTTTTTTGTGGGGCATGATGCTGCTGCCGGTGGTAAGCTCAACCGGGAAAGAAATAAAACCAAAATTCTGGTTCAGGTAAAGACAGGCATCCATGCTGAGCCTGCCCAATGTATCTGCAACATTGGCCAATGACTGTGCAACTATTCTTTCGGCTTTGCCTCTGCCCATCTGGGCATATACCACATTATAGTTCAGATCATCAAAACCCAGCAGTTGGGTGGTCATTGCCCTATTGACAGGAAAAGAAGATCCATAGCCTGCTGCAGAGCCCAACGGGTTTTTATTAACGACATCATAGGCTGCTTTTATTGTGATTACATCATCCACGAGGCTTTCCGCATAAGCTCCAAACCATAAACCAAAGGAGGAAGGCATGGCCAATTGAAGATGGGTGTAGCCTGGAAGCAGATGGTCTTTATACTTTTCGCTTTGTGTTTGCAGTAAATCAAATAATGGACGGATATGATTCACCAATTCTTCCAGTTCATTTCTCAGGAACAGTTTTATATCCACCAGCACCTGATCGTTCCTGCTTCTTGCACTATGAATTTTTTTTCCCGTGTCGCCCAGCTTTTGAGTCAGTAATAATTCCACTTGTGAATGAATATCCTCCACATCGTCCTGTAATTTGAATTCACCATTTTGTATTTGCCGGTAGATGTTCTTTAATTCTTTTTGCAGTTTCGATAACTCATCTTTTGTAAGTAAACCGACCGATTCCAGCATTTCAGTATGTGCCAGTGAGCCCAATACATCAAAGGCGGCGAGGTACATATCCATTTCCCGGTCATTGCCGACAGTGAATTGCTCTACTTCTTTTAAGGAGGCAGTATCTTTTTGCCAAAGTTTCATAGTATCTGGTCAAGTAATTTTATATAAAGCTCAATCCCTTCCTTTATTTCGTTCACATAAATATACTCATTGGCTGTATGACTTCTGGCAGAATCTCCCGGGCCCATTTTTAATGATGGAAAGAACATCAAAGCTTTATCCGAGGTGGTGGGTGAGCCATAATAAGTTCTTCCAAGTTTCAAACCTGCTTTCACCAGCGGATGATCCAGCGAAATAGATGTAGAACGAAGCCGGAAACTTCTGGGTTTTGCTTCGCTTTGAATATTTTTCCTGATTTCCTCCAGTACTTCTTCAAAAGTATAGTTCTCGTTCACCCGCACATCCACTACAAACTTACATTGGGCCGGAACAACATTGTGGGCTTTGTTTTCAGTTTCAATAACGGTTACATCCATATTCACCGGGCCAAGCAGGTCGGATACTTTTGAAAACTGATATGATGTAAACCAATTGATATCCTTGATTGCTTTGTAAATGGCATTATCGCCTTCTTTGCGGGCGGCATGGCCTGCTTTGCCATTAGCCACACAATCCAGCACCATCAACCCTCTTTCTGCAACCGCCATTTGCATTTGTGTCGGCTCGCCTACGATGGCGCAATCAACAGGACCTAATTGTTTCAGCAACACTTCTATTCCGTTTGCGCCCGATATTTCTTCT
>CAYHPA010000193.1:0-5878 GCA_964358155.1 uncultured Chitinophaga sp. | reverse complement strand
GGTCAGTCATTCAGGGAAGACAATTCTAAAAACATAAGTGTTTCGAGTAACAATCTCGCTTTCCCTGAGCTATTTAATATTATTGGCCGTAAGGGTGAGCCAGACGCTACTGAAAGCAATTTCAAATCAAGATTGGAGCGTTTCTTCGGAAAGATTTCAATCGGATATAAAAACTGGGTTTTTGTAGAAGGAACTGCCAGTTATGATATTAACAGCCGTCTTGCTTATTTCTATGAATATGAATTCGGTAATACCAATTTCTTCTATCCTGGCGTGAATGCTTCTATCCTGCTGAGCGAAGCTATTCCTGCTATCAAGAACAGCAAGATATTCTCTTACCTGAAATTACGTGGAGCTATTTCTAAAACAGGTAACGTAAACCTCGGCGCTTACGGTCTGGAGAATACTTATGGACTGGGTGGTGGATTCCCTTATGGTACACTGGTTGGATATACTTCCAGCAACCTGCTCCGCCTGCCTAACTACAGCCCTGAGTTTGTAATAAACAATGAAGTGGGTATTGAGATTGGATTGCTGAAAAACCGCATTAACATAGAAGCTACTGTATATACACAGGACAACACCGACCAGATCGTTGACGTGGCTTATTCAGCAGCAACAGGATTTACCAGTGCAAGGCTCAACGCAGCAGCTTTTGAGAACAAAGGACTGGAGCTTGACCTTAAATTAACTCCGTTGGTAAAATTGGGTAAAGTGAATATTGACTTCAAAGCCAACTACACTTACCAGGATAATAAAATAACCAAGATCATTGAAGGGGTTGACCAGTTGGCTATTGGAAACGGCAACTATGCAATAGTTGGCAGACCAGCCTACATATTCCAGTTGACTGACTATGTGAGAGACGACCAGGGCCGTGTGATCGTAGATGCCAGCACTGGTTATCCTACAATTGACCCTGTTATCAAACCTTTCGGCAGAACTCAACCAAGACATTTGCTGGGCTTAAACCTGAATGTGACATGGAAAGATCTTACATTCAGTGCCGTGGGTGATTATCGCGGTGGTGCGCAGATTTATACGGGTGGTATCGGTACTGGTATGGACTTCTCCGGTATTTCAAAGAGAAGCGGCCAGAATGCCCGTCAGCCTTTCATCATGCCGAATTCTTCTTATTGGGATGGCACAAAATATGTTGCTAACACAGGTGTTTATATGCTGAGCGGGGGTTATAATTTCTGGTCTCAGGCTGTAAACACTAATGCAAACACCAACTACCTGGTAAGCGGTGACTTCTGGAAGATCAGGGAAATCAGCATCAGCTACAATATTCCTGCAAGGTGGTTTGGTTTTACCAAGAACGCCATCAAAGGAGCAACCTTCACAGTTAGCGGAAGAAACCTGTTTATGTTCCTTCCAAAAACAAACGAGTGGACAGATCCTGAATTCTCTAACACAACAGGCAATGCCCAGGGTGTTAGCGGCTTGGACAATACACCTCCTACAAGAATTTTTGGTGCAACTTTAAACCTCCAGTTCTAAAAACTACTAAATCAACTCAGATATGAAACTGAAACAATTAATATATGGTGTTCCCCTCGCAGTGCTGCTGATTACTGCAGGGTCAAGCTGCCGCAAAGGGCAGTTCAACATCAATAAGAACATTAACCAGCCTACGGACAGCTCGGTTACTTATGACGTGGTGCTGCCTGCAGCATTGCACGCATCAGGTACTATCGTGGCCAGCCCCTGGGGGCCTATCCAGAACTGGATGAGCTTTTGGGCAAGGTCTGGCACATATGCCCCTAATGTAATTGAAGAAACTTATTCCATTACTACAGGTTTTGGGAATGCTATCTGGAACGCCTGCTATGATAATAACTACGATTACCAGATTGTAGCTTCTAAAGCTGCTCAGGCAGGTGCCGGATTTTATGAGGGCATTGCCCGCATTATGAAGGCGCACAATTTTCAGATATTGGTGGATGTGTACGGTAATGTTCCCTACACGCAGGCATTAAAAGGAAGTGGTAACCCTACACCTGCTTATGATAACGGCTTGGCCATTTATCAAGCGCTGCTGCGTGAAATTGATGCAGGTATTGCATTGATCAAAGCGGCAGTGGTTACAACCACCAACGCCAACAAGAATATCGCTACAAACGATATCATGTTTGGGGGTGATAAAACCCTTTGGTATAAGTTTGGAAATACATTGAAGTTGAGAATGCTCATTCATGCTTATGCTGTAGGCGCTATTAATAAGACTACAGAAATAGGTATCATCAACACAGAAGGAAGCGGCTACCTCGGCGTTGGCGAGAATGCACAGGTACAGCCAGGCTATAAGTCTGACAAGCCAAATCCTTTCTACAATACTTATATAGCTAATACTGCAGGTACACAAACAGCCAATAATGTTTATTACAGGGCTAATGACTGGGGTATTAATTATTATGCATGGGATGGTGACCCGAGAAGGTCCCGTGTCTATGTGGCAGGTTCAGGTGGATTGATTGGTGTTCCTTATGGATTGCCTCCAATTACTGCCAATGCATCTCCGGTGCTGGCAGGTATCGGCCCCGGCGTTGGTAAAACAAATGCATCTGCACAGGCAATCCTGACGGCTGGAGAGAGTTTCTTCCTGCAAGCGGAAGCAAGGCACAGAGGTTGGATTACTTCCGGGGCCTCAGCAGCAACATTGCTCAATACAGGAATACAGGAGAGTTTTACCTATCTTGGAGCTGGAAGCGCAGCAACTTATCTTGCTTTCAATGCCAGCTATCCTGATGTTGACTATACTGGTGGTTTGGCACAGGGTCCGGGCGGACCTGTAGGCGGTTTGTTCACTATTCTTTCCCAAAAATGGTTTGCGCTTAACGCCGTTAACACACTGGAAGTATGGACAGACTGGAGAAGGGTTCCATATAGTGAAGTGGCTACCAAAGTGCTTTATAACAACTCTAATGCTTCCACTACCAACTTTACTTATGGTGATGGCGGTGCATATACAGGAACTCCTGATTCACCCGGTCCCGGTCCTTTCCGTTCTGTATCTCCTCAGATTACAGCATCGGATAATATCCCGGTAAGGTACCTCTATCCGCAAACGGAGTATAATTATAATACGGCGAATGTAGCGGCACAGGGTACAATCACCCGTTACAGCAGAATATTCTGGGATCTCAACTAAAATTTGTAAAAGAATAAAATCAGCAATATGAAAAGAATATTATCAACTTCCCTGCTTGTGGCTGCTTTTGCAGTGGTCTTTACAGGATGTTTAAAAGATAAGGGTTTTGACAACCATACCTATGGTATCAATGACCCTGACACACAGCCTCCGGGTGTGGGATTCCCATTCGGCTCTAAGCCAAAGAATGATTATGGCCTTGATGTAAGTGCGTCCCCGCAAACTGTAGCGGGTCTTGTTTATGTCAATCTTGAGGCGGGTAATCCGGCATCTTCCGATGTTCATGTTACCCTTTCTAACAATACTACAGCGCTGGTAAATGCCTATAACGCAGCAACAGGAGGAAACATCCAGGTGCTTCCAACTGCTGTGTGGAGTGTTCCTACTGCATTGACTATTAATGCAGGAAGCCGCAACACCCAGGTGGATATTACAATAAGTAATACTACAGGGCTTAATCCAAGCCTGCAATACGCAGTTGGACTTACCATTACTGCCGTGGATGGCGGGTATAAAATTGCAGACAACCTCAAAAACCTGTTTATTGTGTTCAGTGTTAAGAACAAATATGATGGAAAGTACACGATGACAGGCAGGTTTTACCATCCATCAGTAGAGCAGACTATGAACCCATCTTTTTCCTTTAGTGTAGAGTGTCATACAGCTGGTCCGAATGATGTAAATGTATATTGGCCATTGTACGGAGGATATTATACACCCCTTTCAGCCGGCGGCGGGCCTATTTGCTGTTTTGCATCTCAAACCCTCAGTATGTCTGTTAGTACGTCTGGTGGTCCCATCTATAATGCAACTGCTTACAACGGAGACCCAGCCGGAAGCATTGGTTACAGCCAGGGTACAAGCAGCGGGCCTTTTGGATATCCTGTAAACAACCCGAGTGTATGGGATGATGTGGCAAAGCAATTCAGGCTTTCTTTTGGGTATAATTTGGGAGCTGGCGGTGTTTTAGTTCCGGGATCAAGCAGATTCTGGATAACTACCCTTACACGCACAGGCCCCAGATAATATTTCTGATTTTATTTTTCAAAAAAGGGACGTTTCTTAACAGTCCCTTTTTTGTTTGCCCGAAACTATCCATTTTGTTTTCTGTACTTTTGAATGCTAAAACAACAAAACATGAAATCATTTAGCCTTTTTTCACTGATTGCTTTTTTGTTTACAGCCTTTAATAGTCCTTCTTTTGGCCAGGCTTCCACTAATGTACCAGTATCTATGGCTACAAGTCCGGGGTTGGATCGTTGGGGTCGTCCTACTCCCGCCATCGGGGCGTGGACAGATCCTGCATTGAATCATAACAAGCTTTTGCAGGATCAAACGAGGGATGGAACCTATAAACTTATCGGAACATATAAGGTTATTGGCTCTTCTTATCTTTTTGGAGAGCATAATAAGGGGGATATGTTTGCTACGGAAGCAAAGGCGTATAATATTTTTGTGAGCTACAATACCTATAACCAGGAAGTGGAATTCTATTCAACTTCCAATCCTGACAAACCGCTGGTAAAAGAAACGGGGACAGTTGATTCTTTTATCATTCAGCAGAATGCCGGGCAGGGGATTGTCGGTTCCATGAAATTTATTTATGGCGCCGCCCTGGGGGTTAAGGACAAGTACTATTTTCAGGAAATCTGTAAAGGCCAGCGATTCAGTTTGTATAAACGATATAAATCAGATCTCGGTTATTCATCCACCAATCTTGCTCAAACAGAATTGCGGCAGTTTGATCTGCAGATTGAATACTATTATGTTGATGCAGAAAGCAAAGGCATCAAGAAGCTAAAGCCTAATGCCGCAAGTGTTATCAAAGAATTTAAGGAGATAAAGGATCTTTCCTCTGAAATAACCGTGGACGATTTTTCCGCCAATCCTGAAGCGGCTTTTTGCAAAGCCTTTAGTTCGCTGAATCAGGCTGGCAAAGGGTTTTGATTTTGTTTACTAAACCGTCAATATGAAAATTTCTCATTTTTTAATAACAGGAAGCTGGTTGTTGTTTATCAATGCTCATTCATCAGCTCAATCCACCTTGCCTGCATATGCTGACAATGCACTAAAGTATAACCGCCTGATGGTGGAAAAAACGGGGGAGGGGATGTATAAACTGATTGGCATATTTAAAGTGATTGGCACATCCTACCTTTTCGGTGAAAAAAATAAGGGGGATTTATTTTCTACAGAAGCAAAGGGCTATAACATATCACTGAGCTATAATACTTACAACCAGGAAGTGGAATTTTATTCCACTTCCAATCCTGATAAGCCGCTTGTGAAGGAGCCAGGTACAGTGGACTCTTTTATCATTCACAGCAACCTAAGTATGGAGATCACCTATCCGCTCAAATTTGTGTACGGGTCACACCTGGGCAGCTCAGACAAAGCTTATTTCCTGGAGCTATATGCCGGTAAACGGTTTAGTGTATTCAAAAAATACAAATCAGACCTTGGCTATGTTTCCAGCAATTATATCCAGTCGGAGCTTCGCCAGTTCGATCTGCTGTATGATTATTATTATTACGACAACGAAAAATCAATACTGAAAAAATTAAAAACCAATGCCAGCAGCATCATAAAAGAGCTGAAGGATTTTAAAGACATCAGCCCTGTATTTACTGATGATGATTTTACCCGGGACCAGGAAGCAGCCCTGCGAAAAGCATTTGAATACTTAAATCAATACCTCATACACCAATGACCGATCAGCCAAAC
>CAYHPA010000192.1:0-5987 GCA_964358155.1 uncultured Chitinophaga sp. | reverse complement strand
ATGGGTGAACTGCACCTGGAGATTATTGTGGATCGTATGCGCCGTGAATTCAAGGTGGAAATAAATCAGGGTGCACCACAGGTGGCTTATAAAGAGGCATTCCAGATTACTATTGAACACCGTGAGACCCTGAAAAAACAAACCGGTGGCCGTGGTAAGTTCGCTGATATTGTTTTTGAATTAGGCCCGGTTGATGCAGAATGGAAAGCGGAAAACCCCGACAAGCATTACCAGTTTGTAAATGATCTATTCGGTGGTTCTATCCCCCGTGAATTTGTTCCGGCCATTCAAAAAGGATTTGAGCAGGCAATGACAACAGGTGTTTTGGCCAGCTATCCTGTTGACAACATGAAGATTCGTGTGTTTGACGGAAGCTTCCATGCTGTTGACTCCGATTCAATGTCTTTTGAATTGTGCGCTAAAGCGGGTTTTCGCCATGCAGCAGCAAAAGCCAAACCCGTATTGCTGGAGCCTATTATGAAAATAGAGGTCTTAACTCCAGATCAGTATATGGGTGATGTGACAGGTGATCTTAACCGACGTCGTGGTATGCTCGAAGGAATGGATACCCGTGCCGGCTCACAGGTAATTAAAGCAAAAGTTCCGTTAAGTGAGATGTTTGGCTATGTAACGCAACTGCGTTCATTGAGCTCAGGCCGGGCATCTTCTACCATGGAGTTCTCTCATTATTCGCCCACACCTAATGGCATTGCTGAGGAGGTAATTGCGAAGGTGAAGGGGAAAGTGAATGCATAAACTTGTAATTGATTTTGGTATTGAATCCCGTTTTGCAAAAGCGAAACGGGATTTTTCGTTTGGGGATAAAATTTAATCCTGATCAATTATCCTGTGCTGTACTGGCATTGTGTTTGTATAATATTATATCCGGAATTTTCTCCGTTTTTAAGATTCTTCAACTGGCCTATGGCCTGTTTATGAAAAACACAATGTTCTAAAGCCCTGCTACAGGGTTACGGGTTAAGGACTCAGTGATGAGTCCTTCTTTTTTTGCTGTAAAGGGTCATTAAAAACATATAATAACCCGACAGCAGATGTAAGAAGGGTGATGAGATAAAAAAGCAGGCTGATAACAACTGAGGTTTCCTGTGCCAATCCAAAATATTTGGCACCTTCCAGGAAAACAATCTCCCTTGCACCCAACCCGCCAACAGTTAAAGGAAGTACTGAAACTGCAGAAGAGACAAGAAAAATAAAAATATATGCCGGAGCATGCGCAGGAATATCCAGTGCTGCCATGATGAGATATACACAAACCACCTGGAATGCCTGTACTAATAATCCAAGAAGAAGAGTTGAGAAAAAGCTTTGAGTAAAATCTTTAAGCCAGGATTTTACAATGTAAAAAAGTATAATAACTGCGATTACAGCACCAGCGATCACAAGAACGGAATAAAAATCATTTTTTAATACGAAGGCTCCATAAACTGCCAGTATCAGCCCAAGCCCCGCCACGCCACTTAAACGGTCGAGAAGAACAGCAGCCCCTGTTTTTTTGTATGGAACACCGAACCTCTTTGTCAGCAATACTACTTTATAAGCATCGCCACCAATAGAACCGGGCAGAAACAGGTTATAGAACATGCCCAGCCAATAAAGTTTCATGTTCTGTGAGCCGGGCAATTCAATCCCGATATTTTTAAAATAAATATTCAAACGGATGGCAGAAATGAGTT
The DNA here is from genome assembly GCA_964358155.1 of uncultured Chitinophaga sp. Taxonomy (GTDB): domain Bacteria; phylum Bacteroidota; class Bacteroidia; order Chitinophagales; family Chitinophagaceae; genus JJ008. The sequence continues at coordinate 4,293 of CAYHPA010000192.1, read as the reverse complement.
TTGAAATGACAAAACATATCAAAGCCAGAAACAGGTAAAACCAGTTGGCAGATCCCAAGGCGATGCCCGCTTTTGTAAAATCAATCTTGCCGGAAACATACCAAAGACAGGCGGCCGTAACCGCTATTTTCAGCAGCAGCTTTAGCCATCGGCCCGAAGTGGATGTTTTAGGTGGATATTCGTTCATGACCTTGCTAAGTTAAGCCTGAAATTCAAGCTGGTACACAATATGGTAACCTGAACTAACAGCGTTGTCCACAACGTATAAAATTCTTACCCAACTATTTGGAGGGTATAGCTCTCACCCCTACCTTTGCACTCCCAAAAGAAAATGGGATTTTTCACACATGTCTCAGCGAATCAGAATCAAATTACAGTCTTACGATCACAACCTGGTGGATAAATCAGCTGAAAAGATCGTAAAAACAGTTCGCAGCACCGGCGCTGTGGTAACAGGACCTATTCCTTTGCCTACCCGTCGTAAAATATTCACTGTGTTGCGTTCACCACACGTTAACAAGAAAAGTCGTGAGCAATTTCAGTTAGCTACGCATAAGCGTCTGCTGGATATCTATACGTCTTCTTCAAGAACAGTGGATGCATTGAGCAAACTGGATCTGCCCAGTGGTGTGGAAGTAGAAATTAAAGCATAACCCCAAACCCCTAAAGGGGCTTTTGGGATAGTTCTTATAAATAAAAATTTTGGTTATCTCTCAATCATTTGGGTTTCTAAATGAAAAAAGAGCTCTGACATAAAGTAAAATTTCTTATCCCCCTTTAGGGGATAGGGGTACATAAAACAAGCCATTCAGGGTTTGTTTACTGCCGGTACTTCCCGATAAAGGAAAAGGTCGGCGGCAAACGGGGATTGACGCCCCGGTTTGTGATTCACAAACCGGCTGGTATGTCCCAATAACCTTGCAGGCACAAATGGAACAACATGAAAGGTATTATTGGGAAAAAAATTGGGATGACCAGCATCTTCGATCCCACGGGCAAGCAAACCGCCTGTACAATCATTGAGGCCGGTCCTTGTGTAGTCACCCAGGTAAAGACAAAAGAGTCCGACGGGTACAATGCCCTCCAGCTTTCATTCGGCGATAAGAATGACAAGCACAGCACCAAAGCTGAAAAAAATCACTACGCTAAAGCTTCTACAGCTCCAAAAAAATTTTCCAGAGAATTCAGAGATTTTGCCATTGAGAAAAACATTGGCGAAACAGTTACTGTCGACATTTTCGCAGAAGGCGATAGTGTTCAGGTAGTTGGTACCACAAAAGGTAAAGGTTTCCAGGGTGTTGTTAAGCGTCACGGTTTCCATGGTGTTGGTGGCCAGTCTCATGGTCAGCATGACCGTAGCCGTGCCCCAGGTTCTTTGGGTAACTCATCCGATGCTGCCCGTGTAATGAAAGGTATGAAAATGGGAGGCCGTATGGGAACTGATCGTGTAAAAATGAAAGGATTGAAAGTGGTGAAGATCTTCGCCGAGAAGAATTATATACTGGTGAGCGGATCTGTTCCGGGTTATAATGGTTCGATTGTTTTAATTCAGAAGTAACGGAAAGCGGAACTCCGTTCCGTATAAAAAAGAAATAAAATGCAAGTTGAAGTTTTAAATACAAAGGGCAAGAAGACAGGCAGAACAGTGGAACTGCCCGAAGAAATTTTCGGAGCAGAGCCTAATAACCATGTTATGTACCTGGCGGTAAAACAATACCTGGCAGCACAACGCCAGGGTACACACAAAGTAAAGACCCGTGCTGAAGTGCAGGGCGCCAGTCGCAAACTGCATCGCCAGAAAGGTACCGGTGGCAGCCGTAAGGGTAATATCCGGAACCCGTTATACAAAGGTGGTGGTACCATCTTCGGACCCAAACCACACAGTTACGATATCAAACTGAACCGTAAAGTAAAAGACCTCGCAAAAATTTCAGCCCTTTCTTATAAAGCAAAAGATAACGCTATCGTAGTAGTGGAAGACATCACGATAGATACGCCTAAAACAAAAACTTTTGTGGACATTTTGGGCAACCTGAAGGTGGCCGATAAAAAAGTGATGTTCGTTCACCCGGAGTATAATGACAATCTGGAAATGTCCATGCGTAATGTACCGACTGTATTAGGCGTATTGCTCAGCGACATCAATACCTATGATATTGTAAATTCTGAAGTACTGGTGCTGACAGAAAGCGCTGCTAAAATATTTTCAGAAGAAGAAACAGAAGCGTAATTAAAAACATTACAAAAAGAAAACGATGAAACTTTCTGAAGTATTGATAAAGCCCATTTTGACCGAAAAAGCAAATGCACAGCAGGAAAAACTGCGCCGCTATGCTTTTAAAGTATCAAAAAAGGCAAACAAGCTGGAGATTAAAAAAGCTATTGAAACCTTTTATGGTGTGACTGTTACTAATGTAAACACCTCCGTATCTCCGGGTAAAAATAAAAGCCGTTTTACAAAAGCCGGTGTTATCTCTGGTCGCAAGCCGGGTTACAAAAAAGCTTTTGTTACTGTGGCAGAGGGTGAAAATATTGATCTGTACTCAAATATTTAATTCACCCCATCCCCCAAAAGGGAATAAAGTAAGGCAAACAACCGCCGCGAAGTGTTGAAACAAAATGAAAGCTTCAATACCCCTTTAGGGGATGGGGGCAAAAGAAATTGAAAAATGGCACTAAGAAAATTTAAACCGATGACTGCAGGTACCCGATGGAGAATCGGCAATGCTTATGCTGAGGTTACTACTAATGTTCCTGAGAAAAGCCTGGTAGAGGCAAAACCAAGAACCGGTGGACGTAACTCATCTGGTCACCTGTCTATGCGCTATCGTGGCGGCGGTCATAAGAAAAAATACCGCATCATCGACTTTAAGAGAAACAAAGCTGGTGTTGCCACAGTGGAATCAATCCAGTATGATCCAAATCGTACAGCTTTTATCGCATTGGTAAATTATGCTGATGGTGAAAAGAGATACATTCTTGCACCGCAAGGCCTGCAGGTTGGCGCTAAAGTAGAAAGTGGTAAAGATGTGGCTCCTGAAGTGGGTAATACATTACCCATGAAGAATATGCCGTTGGGTACTAATGTTCACAATATTGAAATGCAGCCGGGACAAGGTGGCAAATTGGCAAGAAGCGCCGGTTCATCTGCCCAGTTGACCAACAAGGAAGAAAAATATGCGATCCTCAAAATGCCTTCAGGCGAATTAAGAAAAGTGTTGATCAACTGCTGTGCAACAGTAGGTGTGGTAAGCAACAGCGATCATAGCCTGCAAAGCATGGGTAAAGCCGGACGTAACAGGTGGAGAGGTATCAAACCAAGAAACCGTGGTGTGGCGATGAATCCTGTAGATCACCCGATGGGTGGTGGTGAAGGTAAGGCTTCAGGTGGCCAGCCCCGCAGCAGGAACGGTCAGTACTCAAGAGGTCTGAAAACAAGAACAAGAGGTAAAGGAAGTGATAAACTGATTATTCAACGCAAGAATGGAAATAAGATCAGTAAGTAAAAAATCTAATTACTAAAACAACGTCATAAAAATGGCTCGTTCAATTAAAAAAGGCCCTTATGTAGCTTCTCATCTTGAAAAAAAGGTGCTGGCTATCAATGAAGGCAAAAGCAAAAAGTCGGTTATTAAAACATGGAGCCGTCGTTCTACGATCACTCCTGATTTTGTTGGCCACACTTTTGCGGTTCATAATGGGAATAAATTCATCCCGGTTTATGTAACTGAATTTATGGTGGGACATAAATTAGGCGAATTCGCACCTACCCGTCAGTTCAAAGGACACTCAAGTAAAAAAGTTGAAGCAGCAGCGTAATAGCTGAATAAAAGATAAAAAAATGGAAGCAGTAGCAAAACTGAGAAATTACCCGACATCGCCCCGCAAAATGCGGTTGCTGGCTGACCTCATCCGGGGAAAGAAAGTAGAAAAGGTGTTAGCCGAGTTAGAACATCATCCGAAGCATCCGGCTGTGCCTTTGCGCAAACTGGTGCTGAGTGCCATCAATAACTGGAAGCAAAAGAATGAGGGTGGTGATGAAAGCGAGTTGGTCGTAAAAACAATTTTTGTGGATGGCGCCAGGACATTGAAGCGTATGCGTCCCGCACCACAAGGTCGTGGATACCGTGTCCGCAAACGCAGCAATCATGTAACAGTGATCGTTGATACTAAAGAATCAAAAAACTAAACGAATTAATAAACCAATAACATGGGTCAAAAAGCAAATCCGATTGGCAACCGATTAGGTATCATCCGCGGATGGGAATCTAACTGGTATGGCAGCAAAAAAGA
>CAYHPA010000191.1:0-6033 GCA_964358155.1 uncultured Chitinophaga sp. | reverse complement strand
AGAAGCTCAGCGCCTCACCGAGCGGGTGAACTATTATATTGAAATGATACGGGAGCTTGGTTATTGTAATGGAATAGAAAACTATTCCCGGTTCTTTGACAGAAGAAAGCCAGGAACAAGACCATTCTGCCTGCTGGATTATTTTCCGAAAGATTATATAACGATAGTTGATGAAAGCCACCAGACCATCCCGCAAGTAAGCGGCATGTATGGCGGCGACAGGAGCCGCAAGCTCATTCTTGTTGATTATGGGTTTCGTTTACCAAGTGCCTTAGATAACCGTCCATTGAATTTTCATGAGTTTGAATCGCTGACTAACCAGACCATTTTTGTGTCGGCTACGCCAGATAATTATGAGCTGGAAAAATCGGAAGGCATCGTGGTGGAACAGGTGGTGCGGCCAACCGGTTTGCTGGAACCGCCCATTGAGATCCGTCCTTCGGTGAACCAGATAGACGATCTGCTGGATGAAATAGACAAACGAATAAAAATGGGAGATCGGGTGCTGGTGACTACATTGACCAAGAGGATGGCGGAAGAAATGGATAAATACCTGCACCGGATCAATGTGAAATCAAAATACATACACAGCGAAGTGGATACGTTGGAACGAATAGAAATACTGCGGGAATTGCGGCTTGGAACCATTGATGTGCTGGTAGGAGTGAACCTGCTTCGGGAAGGATTGGACCTGCCCGAAGTTTCATTGGTAGCAATTTTGGATGCAGACAAAGAAGGTTTTTTACGCAATGAAAAATCATTGACACAGACAGCGGGACGTGCAGCAAGGAATGTGAACGGCCTGGTGATCTTTTATGCGGATAAGATGACGGACAGTATGCAAAAAACCATCAACGAAACTATCCGCCGCCGTGAAAAGCAGATCACATTCAATATAGAGCATGGGATTACTCCCGCCACCATCATCAAATCAACCAAAGAAGTATTTGCACAAACATCGGTCCTGGATATTAAAGGATATGATCCGGCCAATCCTTATGCCATTGCCCCGGATGAAGACATGATAACCGTAGCTGCTGAAGAGCAGGCCGAATATAAAACCATTCCGCAAACTGAAAAGGCCCTGTCAAAAATCAAAAAGGAAATGGAGAAAGCAGCGAGAGATCTTGATTTTATGCAGGCAGCAAAGCTGCGGGATGAAATGTTTCTTTTACAAAAAAAGCTGGATGAAATGAAAAAATGATGAGATGCCTGCCCGCCGAAGCAAAGCTAAGGCGGGAAAAAGTAATCCTCGTAGTTTTACGAACCCCTCAATGGTATTTCTGCCTGATTTGCCTAAATAAGAACCCCTATCTGTTTGAAGTTTATTTATCGCTTTCTACTTTAGTTGCAGAATCCAAACATCCTAATCCTGACCAAGCTAACTGGCGGGTAATCAGAAAAACCGAAAATCCATTCGTATGAAAAAGAGAGTCCGTAAAATCGCCAACTTCTTTGCGTTCAACCTCCTGTTCTTCGCTTTGTACCTGAATTTTATTCACAAAGACAAGAGCGCCATTACGCCTGTTACCAATCCTTCTGCCCAGCAAAGCGCCGCAGCTTTTAGCGGTACCATGCTGGTAGAAAATCCTGACCAGTACCTGAAAAAAGAGGTTACTGCAACACAGGAGCCGGTTACAGTAAAAAATTAAACAAAAAGCAGCGTTCAACAACAAGACCCTGGCGTTTACGTCGGGGTTATTGTGTTTCTGGCTGATATTTAAATTATCTCCTCACCTTTTGGGGGAGGCCGGGAGGGGGCTTAACTTAGGGGCATGGAAAAGAAAGTCTTTCTGCTGGATGCTTTTGCCCTTGTATTCCGTGCTTACTATGCACTTATCCGGGCGCCACGCATAACATCAAAAGGGAAAAACACCAATGCGCAGTTTGGGTTCACCAATACATTGGTGGAACTGATCACCAAACAAAAGCCATCACATATGGCAGTATGTTTTGATACCTCTGCGCCCACCGAACGCCATACCGATTTTGCAGACTATAAAGCCAACCGGCAGGAAACACCCGAAGATATCAGCGCTGCAGTTCCTGATATTAAAAAGATCATTGAAGGTTTTAATATTCCCGTTATCGCCATTGACGGATATGAAGCCGACGATGTGATTGGCACACTGGCAAAAAAGGCAGAGAAAGCCGGCTATGAAGTGTATATGGTCACCCCGGATAAAGACTACGGTCAGTTGGTTTCTAAAAAAGTAAAAATCTACAAACCTGCCTACCAGGGAAATGAGGTGGAGATCATGGGGCCTGAAGAAATCTGTGCCAAATGGAATATCAAAGATGTAAGCCAGGTAATAGATATGCTGGGCATGATGGGTGATGCGGTGGACAATATTCCCGGCATACCGGGTGTAGGAGAAAAAACAGCTGCAAAATTCTTAGCCGAATATGGTTCCCTTGAAAACACATTGAAGAATGCAGAAAATATAAAAGGCGCCATGGGTGAAAAAGTGAAGAAAGGAAAAGAGATGGCCATTCTTTCAAAAAAACTGGCCACTATCATCACTGATGTTCCGGTGGAGTTTCATGTAGAAGATTTCCGGTTAAAAGAATGGAATAAAGAAAAATTGAAAGAAGTATTTGGTGAATTGGAATTTCGCACATTAGGCAAACGATTATTGGGCGAAGATTTTTCCGTAGCCAGCTCTGCTAAAAGCATTGTAGAAAAAGAAATTCCGCAGGGAGTGCAGACGGATTTGTTTGGGAATATTATAGAGAGCCGGGAGTCAGGAGCCGGGAGTCAGGAGTCGGCCGTTGAAAGTGCAGACGGTTCTGAAGGATTAAAAGTCGATAAAAATATAAATAACACCCCGCATACTTACGAAGCTGTTGAAAGTGATGCGGCTGTAAAAAAATTAGTGGCTGAACTGAAGAAACATGATGAAATATGTTTTGATACAGAAACGACAGGGATAGCCGCCAATGATACGGAACTGGTGGGTTTGAGTTTTTCGGTAAAAAAAGGAGAGGCCTGGTACGTTCCCTGCCCGGCTGATCAAAAAAGAACGAAAGAGATATTGGCTCACTTTGAATCATTGTTTGCAGATAAAAAGAAAACATGGGTGGGGCAGAACACTAAATATGATCTGCTGGTGTTAAAATGGTACGATGTGGAGCTGGCAGGAAATATGTTTGACACCATGCTGGCGCATTATGTGATTGAGCCGGATGGCAAAAGAAGCATGGACCTGCTGAGTGAAAAATTCCTGGGTTATGAACCGGTTCATATTGAAGAGCTGATCGGCAAAAAAGGTAAGACACAGGGCAGTATGCGGGATGTGGAAATTGATAAGATAAAGGAATATGCCGGGGAGGATGCAGATATCACGCTTCAGTTGAAAAATGTTTTTGTGCCGATGCTGAAAAGCAAAGAAGTGGAGAAAGTTTTTAAGGAAGTGGAAAGTCCTCTGGTAAAAGTATTGGTGGATATGGAATATGAAGGCATCAAAGTGGATATTGGTTTTTTGGCTGATTATTCCAAACAGTTAGAAAAAGATGCGAAGAAGGCAGAAGAGAGTGTATATAAACAAGCCGGTGTTCGTTTTAATCTTGCTTCACCCAAACAATTGGGCGAAGTGTTGTTTGACAAGCTGAAGCTGGATCCATCTGCCAAAAAAACAAAAACCGGACAATACCAGACCGGTGAAGATGTGCTGCTGAAACTGGCGGCCAAAGGACATCCGATCGTTGATGATATCCTGACGTTCCGGGAGCTGACAAAATTAAAATCGACCTATGTTGATGCCCTTCCCGAAATGATAAACCGCAAAACAGGAAGAGTACATACTTCCTATGGGCAGGCTGTTGCTGTTACCGGACGTTTACAAAGCAATAACCCCAATCTGCAGAATATTCCGGTACGAACAGATCGTGGCAAGGAAATAAGAAAAGCGTTTATTCCAAGAGACAGCAAGCATATTTTATTGTCAGCAGATTACTCCCAGATAGAATTGCGCATCGTTGCTTCCATCAGCGGCGACAAGAATATGTGCAAGGCTTTTAAAGACGGAACGGATATCCATACTGCCACGGCTGCAAGAGTGTACAATGTATCGGAGAAAGAAGTAACCAGGGAAATGCGTTACAAAGCCAAGAGTGTGAATTTTGGGATTATTTATGGGCAAGGTGCTTTTGGTTTGGCCGACAACCTGGGCATTTCCCGGTCAGAAGCCAAAGAGATCATTGATAATTACAAAAAGGAGTTTCCGGGTATTCAGAAGTACATGGATGATACCATCAATTTTGCCCGTGAAAACGGTTATGTAGAAACATTGATGGGAAGAAAGCGCTGGCTGCGGGATATTAACTCCGCCAACTTTACTGTGCGGGGTTTTGCCGAGCGAAATGCCATTAACTCACCCATACAGGGTAGCGCAGCCGATATGATCAAACTGGCGATGCAGAAAGTACATGCCGCCATGAAAAAAGAAAAGATGCAGAGCAGGATGCTGCTGCAGGTGCATGATGAGCTGGTGTTTGACGGGTTGAAATCAGAAGTGAAAGAATTAAAGCCCCTTATCATTGAGTGCATGCAGTCTGCCATGCCATTACCGCACAAAGTTCCCGTTATTGCTGAATGCGGACAGGGTGTCAACTGGCTGGAAGCGCATTGACAAGACCATTCATACAGTTTATTTGCCCATTGTACATTTCACATAAAGCCGAAAATAATTTTGTTTATTTCTTGCTGGCTATTGTGGGAGTTTGTACCTTTTCCTTCCAAAAAAATAATTTTTATGAACCAAAAACTGATTGCCTTTATTGCAGCCGCTATTTTATTTGCCGCCTGCAACAACGAAAAAAAGAAGGATGGCGATAAGAAAGAAAATGGCGCCGACACGGCCAAAACCGGAGAAAACAAGATGAATGGCGAGATGGCTATGCCCGACTCGGCCACTATGATGAAGAACTGGCAGGACTATATGACCCCCGGCGATGTACACAAGATGCTGGCTAAATCGGACGGAGAATGGAATGGAGATGTAACCATGTGGATGTATCCAGGCGCCCCGGAGCAAAAAAGCAAATCATCTTCTATAAACAAAATGATCATGAATGGTCTTTACCAGGAAAGTAACCATAGCGGTGATATGATGGGTATGCCTTTTAATGGAAAGAGTATTACTGCTTATGACAATCACCGAAAAGAGTTTATTAGTACCTGGATTGACAATATGGGAAGCGGCATCATGGTAATGAAAGGAACCTGGGATGAAGCTACTAAAACTATTAACATGAAAGGAAGAATGGTTGACCCGGGAACAAAACAAGATACAGATGTACGGGAGACTTTTAAAATCACCGATGACAATACACAGGAAATGGAAATGTTTGTGATGATGCCGGACGGCAAGGAGTTTAAAACGATGAATATAAAATACACCCGTAAGAAATAAAAAAGGAATTAAAAAGCCCGGAACAATTATCCGGGCTTTTGCTTTTATAATCGTTTAGTTCTTTTTTGTTTTCTCCATCGGCAGCTTTTCATCCCGACTCCACTCCTGCATACTGCCATCATACACTTTAACCGGATAACCGAGTGATCGGCCAACCAAATAATCCACACTGGCTGTTTGACCAATAAAACAATACAGCACCACTTCTTTATTCTTATCCGGCACTACGGTTGTGAAATTCTTTTCCAGTATGGAAACCGGCTTGATATTGTTGATAGAATCCACCATATCGGGGTAGGGAATATTTTTTGCTCCGGTGATATGCCCATCCCTGGGGTTTCCTGTCGGGTCGCCATCATACCAGCGTTTGGCCCTTGCATCCACCACTTCCGATGATTTTGTGTCCAATGCATTTTGTACATACTCCTTACTTACCAGCAAACCATTATCAGTTGCCACATAATTTCCTTTTTTAAATTCGTCATTTCTAAATCATCCATTGTCCCTTTAATGCTATTCTGCTCTTGCCCATACTCCAGTTCAACGAATAGGCGATCACCGATAAAAGACGGTATCTCCCTGGGATTTTTAAGGACCTCTGTAACAAAACTTAACAATA
>CAYHPA010000190.1:0-6084 GCA_964358155.1 uncultured Chitinophaga sp. | reverse complement strand
CCTTTTCCTGTCTTGTAATATTTGGGTATAGCTCCATATTCTGAGGTATTGTACCCGGAAGGAAGAATCAGGTTATTTACTGTGGAGTCAAAAACGGGTAATTGCGCAATTCCTTGTTGCTGCCCGGCAATAAGCATCAGAATAATTATAAGTCTGGGTTTCATAAAACTGTTTTTCGTACTGATAAAATGCAGCCGCCTTTAAAGATATATTCCCCATATCTGAAGGAAAAGAAATAAGCGACGAACGACCCAGCTGGTTCGCAAATTGCAAAAAAAGGGCTGGGAAATGCATTACTATATCCCGTTTCATAAATTATAATGTTTACACGTCGTTAGTTTATAGATTTGTTAATACGAATTTTAGGGAAAATCATATTTCAAGCTATTCGTTAGTTTAATTAATAATATCACTGATGAAACAATTTCAATATTTACTTATACTTACTCTTATTCCAAATCTTTTGCATTCCCAATCGTCATCCGGAGTGACGCAGCCTCACATCCGCCTCATCGACTCCATACACTGTACGAGTGTAAAAGACCAGAGCAGCAGCCCCACCTGCTGGGTATTCGGCACCAACTCCCTGTTTGAAAGCGATATACTGAAAAGAACAGGAAGGCGGTTCAACCTCTCAGAAATGTTCATTGCCCGCTATGCCTATATTGATAAGGCCAAAATGTTTTTGGCAACAAAAGGCAAAACGTATTTTGAAGGCGGCGGCCAGTTTCATGATGTACTCCGTGTGATTGACAGGTATGGCATAGTGCCGGAAGAAGTGTACACCGGACGGCCCAACGGCGAAGGCAGCCACAACCATGCAAAACTTGATACAGCCATGAAAAAATTTATTCACGGCTTGCTGAAGCAGGGAAAAACTAATTTGAACGAGGACGAACTCCGGCAGGTAAATGAAATACTTGACCGCTACCTTGGTAAAGTACCTGAAACATTCCGGCACGATCTCAAAACATATACACCGAAAACTTTTGCCAAAGAAATAGTCCCGGCAACCAGCGAATACATTGAAGTGATGTCGTTTGACAATCTCCCCTACTACAAGAAATGTTTACTGGATGATAAATTCAACTGGGCAGGCGATAGCTTATATAATATCCCGCTAAGTGATTTTCAAATGCTGGTGGATTCGGCGCTGGCAAAAGGCTGGTCCATTGGCTGGGAAGGTGATGTAACAGAACCCGGTTTTAATTTTTGGAACGGATATGCAGAAATAAACGAATCCACACATCAATATGCAGAAGAACGGCTGCTGAATTTTAAAAATGAAAGCACAGAGCGGGACCACATGCTTCACCTGGTAGGCATTGGTCGTGATGATAATAATAACAAATGGTATTACCTGAAAAACTCATGGGGAGATACCTGGCTCACTAAATTTCAGGGATACATGTATATGCAGGAAGACTACTTCATGTTAAAGACTGTTGTAATGATGGTGAACAAAGCGGCACTGCCACAAAGCCTGAAGGAAAAATTAGAATTTTAACCAGCTCTTAAAATAAAAAACCGCTCAAAGAGCGGTAATAATCTATCACAGGTTTCTCAATTATCAGGCTTTTTCCACTTTAATAAGGGTTCCCGATGCGCTGAAAGTAGCTTCCCATTTTACAGTGCCCCTCATAAAATGAGCCCTCCAGGTGCCGTCGTTTCTTAATTTCCATTCATACACATTGTCGGTCGGGAAATTCTGACGGAATGCGGTCAGCACGGCCGGTGGAACCGGCCCGTCGAGGCAAAGAATAGAATGTGATGACTGGTTGCCATTATCATCAAAACCCGCACTGTGCCGCTGACTGCTATGGTTAAACTGTGCTTCAAAACTGCTGCTGTGCCGCTGCCACTCTACTTCCGTAGCTCCGCTGAAGCTGCTGTTGAAAGATGATATCACAGACGAAGGAACTGCTGAGGCTGAAATCACATTGGCATTTCCTGTGCCGCCATTGTCATCAACGCCGGATTTGGAACAGGCCGTAAGGGAAAAAATGCTTACCAGGGCAAGAATGATGTTGTTTCTCATAACTTATTTTTTTAATTATTTAATCTGCTGCTATGGATAGTAAATGCCCGGTTCATTTTTGTAACCAGTCAGACAAAAAAAATCCTGTCAGACCTGCAACCGGCCCAAGTGGCGGAGTATGAGTAATATCATGCCGCCGGCTGCTTGAGTGCCCCGGAATAGAAAGCTTTTTTAAAGATTGATTCCTTAATTTTAAAGAAAAAAATGGCTCGCTCCCACCACCGCAAAAAACACAAGCAACACCTGCAGCAGTTCAGGCAAAGCCATGATACCAATGTGTCAAAAGCTGTTTCAAAAGCTAAAGCCAGCGCCACATGGATATTTACCATTGCAGGTGTAGTGCTGGGATTTGCCGTCAGCTATTTTGCCACTTCAGGCTCCCTGCTGTGGATGGCTGTGGGATCTTTAGCCGGAGCAACAACCGGCTATTTTATCGGCAAAAAAATTGATGCAGGGAAAAGTTGAAACTGCCACATGGCCTGCGGCGCTATTCTGCCCGATAATTGAAATACCCGCTTATCTTCATTCCATTCGAAGTAAATTCAAAAATTCCTTCCAGGCGGCCCTCGCCCCATTTGCTGATGCTGACCGTTCCGGTTGAGCTGCTGTAAGTTCCCTTAACAGGATCAGCTACACCCGCCAGGGAACTGCTGGTCACATTTGCATAATCGCCTGTTCCATGCCAATTGTCTATCCGGATAGTGAGTCCGTAGAGTACTTCTTTATCATGGCCTGTCAGGGAAAAAGACTGACCATCTATTGAGAATTCGCATTGCGCCAGTTCAATGGATCTTTCGCCGACATCCACCCTTATCAGCAATTCGCCATGCATGGGTGCATTGGACTCCTGCTCTTCTTCAATAATATTAATTTTTACCCATCTGAAACCAGCCCATCGGGCAAACATATCATTGTCATAAAGACAAACGCCGATCATCTGCACGCCAGTCTTTCCCCTGATAATATCCGAAAAGTCACGGGAATAACGACCTGCTGTATCACAAAAAAACCCATTGCCTTCATAGCCGGGTGCGTCCGGCATCAATGATGGCATAAAACCTTCCGTTCTCCGGAGTTCATAATCATCAGGCAGTTCTTTTGTAACCAGTTGTCCATCTTTTTTCTCCATCACCTGTACTTTCACTGCAGGATAGTCACCCTTCCCGATTGTTCCGTTTTCCACTTTCTTCCAATATTTTTCAGCATAGTGATAAGAATGAAGGGCCGTCTTGCCATAGTAAAAAAAAGATACAAAGTCCACACCCGGCGATTCACTGTTCACTTTGGAAGAATAGGGCTTGAATCTCCCGGTCACAGGATCATAAACGATCCTTCGTTCCCTGTTGCCGGGAAAATTGGGATCGGCCACATACATTTCATTCCCTCTCACTTTATAGATCAACATTGCATGGCTGTTTCCTTCCACCTGTGCAATGGCTACGTATTGTGGCTGCTTTGTCAGCATGATGGCATAGGCAAAAGCACGCAATGTCATCTTATCACCAAGCAGGGAACCGAATTCAAGATTATACCCTCTCATCAGCCAGTAAAATGGCAGCAGGTGATCTTTGTTTTCTGTTTGCAGGTACGAAGCGAACATAATCGCTTTACGATCATCAAAATGACAATTGGGCGTTGGCATTCCGCCATCATTATCCAGCAACTGGTACAAAGGAGGGGCGCCTTTCATCTTTTTATTATCATAATACCAGAGCATGGCCTGGCTTTGGCCATCGCAGATGCCATTGCGGTTGAGAAATGTGCCGCAGTTTACATTCGGCATATCATCAACCCCCGGGTAGAATCCTGATTCGACGCCCCCGTCCAGCTTTTCCTCATTAATGGCACTCACGATAAACTTCACCACGTCACCGGTGATATCACCGGCCTGTGCTGCCAGGGAATTTCCTTTGATATGCTTTGAATGTGAAAAATTCCGGAGGGCTACTACTACCCTGTCTTTTTCAAGTTTCAACAATGGCATTCCTTCCAATGTTCCCTCCTGCTCATCATACAAAAATCCCATTGCAAACTGTCCTTCGGCTAAACGAACGGGGATCTCCATTGTTACAATAGAATCGGAGAACCCGCCACCGCATGAAATAGTAATAAGAGGACTGGCAGGGTTGAATGACGGCCCGAGGCTGTGACTGGTAACTGGCTGGTAGGATATTTTGAACCGCCTGTTTGCTGCAAAATCCCGATCCGGAACATACATCATTAAACCATCTAATGAATCACCGGGTTTTTCTGCATACAGGATACCTGTTTTATCAACTTGCCCATCAATCAACTCAACAGTTTCGCCGACAACAATAGTGCGGCCGGTTGAATGATCTTTGGATTTACAGGCAACCAGTAATAGTATGCAAACCGCCGGAGTAATGACTTTTTGAAGAGCAGCCATGACAATTCATTAAATGATTACTATTTAAAGGTAGATAACTTGTGCCTGATTTTTATTTCAGGCAGTGGCCCAGTTTGAAATTTGGTATGCCTGTCCTTCGTCACACAGGCACAGCAGGCAGAATCCGGCTGATTCGCAACAATTTATTGATACATTATGTTGCAACTAAATGGTGCAAGCCGCCAGTACCCTTCATACCCTCCAATCGTTTCTGAAATCATATTACCCGCTATAAAGCATTTATAATTTCCTGACTGTGCCGGCAGAGAAACATCTTTACCCGTGCCGTTAAAGGCCACAAAGATCTTTTTCCATTTATCACCAACAGCAGCGCCGTTGATGGTATAAGCAATGACACCTGCAGGCATTCCTTCCAGAAATTTGATATTTGAAGCGATTTGCTTTGCCGACATCATCCGGAAGGCCGGATGCTCCTTCCGCATTTTGATCAAAGCCTTTACATACTCAAATACATATTTGTTCTTTGTTTTCAAATTCCAGTCAATAGCATTGACACTGTCGGGCGATTCAAAAGAATTTTCCACTCCCTTTTTGCTGCGCAAAAATTCTGAACCGGCATGCAGGAATGAAATACCCTGTGAAGTAAGCACAATGGATATTGCCAGTTTCTGCATCTCTTCCCTCTCCTCTTCCGTTGCCTCTTTGGCAGAAAGGGCCAGCCTGTCGTAGAGACAATGGTTATCGTGGCACTCGGCATAAGTAATGGTCTGGTAAGGTTCTTTTGCATAAGGCGCTTTGGAATAATTGACTTTACTGTAATCCACCTGCGGATGCTTGCAACTTGCAACGATGCCAAACTTTACAGATTCTTCCGTTCCCGGCTGGCCACTGGCAAAGCCTTTCGCATCAGGGGTAAAAACATGGCCCTTTATTCCATCTCTTATATCATCACTGAATACAGCGATCCGGTCAAGCTTTGAAACATTTGCTTTTAATGCCCGTAAAGAATCCGGCAGCGGTGATGCACCCGCCGTCCAGCCTTCGCCGTATAATAATATATCGGGTTTTATTTTGTGCAGTTGCTTTGAGATCAGGTTCATTGTTGCAATATCATGTACCCCCATCAGGTCAATACGAAAGCCGTCAATATGATATTCCTGCACCCAGTACTTCATAGACTCCAGCATGAATTTTTGGAACATCGGCCGTTCACTCGCCGTTTCATTGCCACAGGCAGTAGCATTAGAAAATTTTCCATCCTTTGTCTGCCGGTAATAATATCCGGGAACCAGTTGATTGAAATTTGAATTTTCTGTCAGCGCCGTATGATTATACACCACATCCATCACTACCCTTAACCCATTCTCATGAAATGTTTTTACCAGTTGTTTAAATTCTTTGATCCTGGTCACCGGGTTATTAGCATCAGTGGCATAAGAACCTTCAGGCACATTATAGTTCAGCGGATCATAGCCCCAGTTATATTTTGCATCTGGTTTTCCTTCATTGATGGAATTGTAATCATAAAATGGTAAAAGGTGAACATGTGTAACGCCGAGTTCTTTTAAATGATCCAGTCCGGTTGAGAAACCTTCTGCGTTCTTTGTCCCCTTCTCTGTCAATCCCAAAAATTTTCCTTTGTTCTTAATGCCTGAACTGGCAGAAATACTTGCATCTC
>CAYHPA010000189.1:0-6194 GCA_964358155.1 uncultured Chitinophaga sp. | reverse complement strand
ATGGTTTTACAGAAGAAACGATCACCTCTGCAATGCGGTTTGTTTTTTCTTCCATTACTCCCATCATCACCTGCGAGCCGTAGATAAGGAGAATGAGATAAATAAGCAGACCCGCCACGTATCCGATACCTTCGGCTGTTTTTACATTGGCCTTTTCATCTTTTATATTTTTTGACTTCAGCGTAAGATGGCTGCCTGTCAAAATTTCCTGCTTCTCTGCATCTATCTGCAGGCTGTCATTTTTCACGTCATTCCAAATGCGGTTAAACTTGGCCTCAACAATAGCCGTTGATGAGCTGCCATACGATTTGTTTGATTTAAAAACCAAACTATCGGTTCCGTTTTTCACGGTCATAGGAGGAATTACGATATAGCCATCATAGCCCTCTTTTTTATAATCAGCTATTATTTTATTGGCATTATCGGTTACCAGTACCAGCGTTGAACTATTGTCAATTGCATTTTGCTTGCTGAGACGCCCGGCTGTAAAATATCCTGATGAATCAATTACTGCGACTCTTAAGTTTTGCACACTTTCTTTGGCAATATAACCCATGCCAAAAATCAGAAGTACCCACAAAATGGGGAAAAGCAGCGTGGAAATGATAAATGTTTTTTTCCGCACCCTTGTCAGGTATTCTCTTTTTATGATGAGCCATATCTTTCGCATAACGGAGGATTTATTGTTGGATGAACTATGCTTTTACAGTTTGAAACTGGCGGGCCGTTGGTGTTCCTTCCACCAGTCTGATGAAAATATCATTCAGGGAAGGAAGTATTTCATTGAAGGAGTTGATGGTTATCCCATTGCTCAGCAGGTGTTGCAGCACATCGTTTGGACTTCTTCCTTCCTTTATTCTGAGAATATGCTGATGGTCTTTCGTTCCAACCACTTCAAAGGGAGCAAGTCCATTAGAGGAGGAAAGCATTTGCTCGGTTCCTACACTGAAAAGATTTTCCTTAAAATCCTGCTTTACCTGTTTTACTGTCCCATCAAGTATCTTCTTTCCCTTATTAACAAGTACTATATGATTACATATCTCTTCTACCTGCTCCATCCGGTGGGTGCTGAAGATGATAGTACAGCCTTTCTGTGCCAGGTTGAATATCTCATCTTTGATAAGATTACTGTTTACCGGATCTAATCCGCTGAAAGGTTCATCAAGTATAATTAGTTTGGGCTCATGTACAACAGTAGTTACAAACTGCAGTTTCTGGCTCATTCCTTTGGAAAGGTCCTCCACTTTTTTATTCCACCATGTCTCCATTTCAAAACGGATGAACCATTCCTTTATTTTTTTCAGTGCATCCTGGCGGCTCAGTCCTTTCAGTTGCGCCAGGTACATGGTTTGCTCACCAATCTTCATTTTTTTGTAAAGGCCCCTTTCTTCAGGCATATAGCCGATATAGACCACATCATTGATGGGGTCAAACTTCTTTCCATCAAAAATGATTTGTCCTTCATCAGGATAAAAGATGCCGGTGATCATCCTTATCAAGGTTGTCTTACCGGCGCCATTAGGACCAAGCAAACCGAATATCTGCCCTCTTTCTACGGAAAGGCTGATATCATCAACGGCTTTTTGGGTGGCGAAATACTTCTTCAGGGAGTGCAGTTCGAGTATTGCTGGCATACTATTGCTTTGAGGACGTAAAAATACCTCACTTGGCGAAATAATTTATTTAAATCGGCTAACTGCATAATACAGGGAGTGAAATGCTTTTACAGGCTCCAGGCAGCAGTATTCTCCACCTGGCGCTACCATTTTAAAAGAAGTCTTTGCATACGTGGCTCACTGCTATTTCCGGGGCTTCTGGTTTTGGCAAATACAAAAAGCTTGTTGCTGTCAACAAGCCGGAGTGCGGTTACCCTCATTTGAGGGCCGTATTCACCCATATAACTATCATGATAAAGTTCGAAGCCGGTTGTTTCCTTTTCTGTAATCTTAAGCAGGTAGATTTTTGAAGTTATCGGGTTCCAAAAACAGAGATATATAGCGCCGGCCTTCTCATCAAGATAAACGGAAGGGTACATCATATTAAAAAATCCTTTCTTATCTGCTCTTCCCTGCCATATAGCCGGTTCGATTCGGAGGGAATCAATATTGACAGGGTAAATGCTGATGATTTGCCTGTGTTCCGGGGTCAGTTCGTTGCTGATAAGAACAGTGTTACCGTTGTTGATGCCGGCGAGAAGTATTTCTTGTTTTTCCATCCGGTCATTATTGTGTAACGAATCGGGGAGAAAAAACCGGCGATAATAAAACCTGTTATTTTCTCTTGCCAGGTTTACAAACTCATACCGGGAATAAGAGCTGTCCACAGATAGTGATTCATCTGTGATAACCGAATAATTCCCCCTCACCAGATAATAATGGTTACTGTCATTTTGAAAAGAAGAATTTATTTCTAAATCAGAATTGAATGACTTACCCGGGCTGAGTGAATTGGGTACAGAATCGGTAAAGACGAATTGATGAAGAAGGGTGGAGGAGCTGTCGGTTATTTCTTTGTTCTGGAGGTAGTAACGGGAAAAATTATTGCTGGCTGAAGTATCGCCAACATTCTTCTTTTCTTCACTGATTCCCGTTTGAAGAACCCCGCCATCAGCACCTAATAAATACCGGATACCTGTCAGGATATAAGTATAAAAAAAATTGCCTGTTTGTTTTTTGGCAAGACCGGTATATGCTTTAACACCACTGGCGTCCCTGAAGTCCTTTTTTTCTGATATTTTGTATCGAAGGGGTTTAAAATTTTCAGCTCCTGTGTAAGTGTTATAAAAACGGAAGAATGTATTGTTGAGAAAACCTGACCAAGTTTCGCCTTTGTAATGCATCAGTGTCTGTTCCATCATCCGGAACTGGCTGTACCCATAGAGCCTCAAAAACCTTAACTCATCCGATCCATAGTATTTAAAGAAATCATTCATTGGATTAGGGGCACACCATTTATCAAGAGGGGTATAAAAATCGGTTTTATTGGAATCGGGTATCCGGGTATAGGTTTGCCTCGCCAGGGAGAGAAATAACTGTTTGTGAAACGATAAGTTTTTATTGTTTTTAAAGTGAGTGGCGAAAGCCGCAAGGCACTCATTGGCCACTACTTCTTCGCAGGTGTAATCATCGCTGAAATCATGGAAAGTATTAAGGCTCATATAATGTCCCATTTCATGGACATACATGAGTGTGATGGAGTAATTGGCAGCCACCCAGGCAATAGAATCATTTTTATAGAGACTTTTGTAATTCCATTTTCCGGCTGTAAACTGTTCAGAATAGTTTTTCCAAAACTCCCTGGTCTGGCTGAACTTAATCAGGGAGGTGGCCTCTATCCTCCGTTCACTGTGTTCATAAAAGCTTATCAGTTGTTTTATTCCCCTCTCTTTAAAGTGAAGAAAGGGATCTTTTGCAGAAGGAACCCGGAACATATTTCTTACAAATTCAAAGGCCCTTGCGCTGTTGCCTGAACGGATTACCGCCTCAAACTCTGCTGCCCTGGTTTGCCCGGAACAGGTAAAAACAATATGCACTAAAACCAGCAGGCTCGCTATTCTTTTCATTCTTCAATATTACTGAAACAACTATCTGGCAGCAAAACTTACTGCAATCTGCTTTCCAACTCTTTCTCCATCCATGGCAGCGCTAACAATACCGCCGGCATAGCCCGCCCCCTCGCCACAGGGATAAAGATTTTTGATCTGCGGATGATGCAGGTCATCAGCATTTCTGGGAATACGGACAGGAGAGGAGGTTCTTGACTCGGTTGCCACTACTACGGCATCATTGCTGAGGTATCCTTTCATTTTCTTGCCATATTCTTTAAAAGCCTGTTGCAGGCTTGCATAAATAAAATCCGGAAGCACATTTTTCAACAAGGAAGAATGAATACCTGGCAGGTAGGAGCAGTCTGGAAGTGAAGATGACAGTTTGTTATTGGTAAAATCAACCAGTCTTTGTGCCGGAGCCACCATTTTTCCGCCCCCTGTTTCAAACGCTTTTTGCTCCACCGATTGCTGAAAATACATTCCAGCCAGCGGGCCATATTTTTTGAATGCCTGTATATCTTTTTCTTCTACCGATGCTACGATGCCACTGTTGGCAAAGGGATTATTTCGTTTGGAAGGGCTCCAACCGTTTACCACCAGTTCTCCCGGCGAAGTTGCTGCGGGTGCTATTATACCACCCGGGCACATACAAAAGGAAAATACACCCTTGCCATCTACCTGCTGTACCCAACTATAAGAAGCGGGGGGCAAGAACTCATTTCTTACGGTGCAATGATATTGGGCGCTGTCAATTAGTGATTGGGGATGCTCTACCCGCACACCCAGGGCAAATGCTTTTGATTCGATCTGTATCTTTTTAGAGTGCAGCAATTGAAAAATATCCCTGGCCGAATGGCCGGTGGCAAGAATAAAAGCATCAGCGCTAAATCTGTTACCATCAGCTGTAGTTACAGATGCTATCTCGCCGTTCTTTATGGTGAAATCAATAACTTTTTTCTCAAAGATGAATTCACCGCCGCAATCCAGTATCTTTTTTCGCATGGCAGTAATGATCTGCGGCAGCTTATTAGTGCCGATATGCGGATGAGACTCGTATAAGATCTTTTCTTCAGCCCCAAAATGGACAAACAGGTTCACGATGCGGTTCACATCGCCCCGTTTGCTGCTGCGGGTATAAAGCTTGCCATCGCTATAGGTGCCGGCACCGCCTTCTCCGAAGCAGTAATTGCTTTCGGGGTTCACTTCCCCTTCTTTATTTAGAACAGCGAGGTCTCTTCTTCGTGCTTTTACATCTTTGCCCCGCTCCAAAATGACGGGTTTTATACCTTTTTCTATTAAAAGAAGTGCAGCGAATAATCCTGCTGGCCCTGCACCAACTATTATGACTTGCTTTCCGACATTTTTCACTTCTTTGAAATCAAATCGCATCAACTCCCGTTGCCGGAAGGGTTCATGAATAAATGCAGTAACAGCAAGATTGACCCAGGGCTGCCTGCTCCTTGCATCTATAGATTGCTTTTGAATAGTAAAACCACTTATTGCGGATAGCTTTACTGCTTCGGCCCTGGCAATATGATCTTTGATAAGTTCGTCGCTGGCTGCCTCGGATGGCAGCAGCTTTAGGATGATATTCTTTTGCATACAGTCAGGTTTTTATCCTGAAATGGTAAAAAGAAGGTACAGGTTTCAGGGCACAAGGTACAAGTTCAACGCCAATTGCACCAACTAGTAAATAATAGATCACTCTTGTGCCTTGTACCGTGTGCCTTGTTCCTTTAGCAATGATTTTTTCAATAATAAATGGCAAATGCTTTGCTGCAAACATGAAATCTGTTTACCTTCAAAGCAGAGCCCCCGTTTATGAAAAAGAACCACTTTCACCTGCTGGTATTATCAGCGATTATTTCCATTGTTTTATCCTGTCACACTCCTTATCAAAGCCAGTCATTACAGTACAGGACATACAGGGTCACTGATACGGTTCAAAAGGACGCAGGTTTGCTGGATCTTCTTAAACCTTACAGTGAGAATGTAAATAAAACAATGAATGATATTGTCGGCATCGCTGATATCAGCCTGGAAAAAAAATCACCCGAATGTACATTGGGTAATTTTTTGGCAAATGCTTTTTTTACGATGGCGGCTGAAAAATATGATACAAAAATTGACGTGGCTTTTTTAAATTATGGTGGTATGCGGTTGACACAATTACCTGCCGGCAATGTTACCAACGGAAAGATTTTTGAACTGATGCCGTTTGATAATTTATTAATACTTCAAAAATTAAAAGGCGATGTGTTGCAGCAATTTTTAGATCTGACAGCTGCCAAAGGGGGCTGGCCGGTAGCAGGTATCACGATGCAGATAAAAGAAAAGAAGGCAGTGAATGTGATGATAGGAGGCAAGCCATTAGACCCGAATGCAACTTATACTACTGTTAACTCAGATTTTGTTGCTAATGGAGGTGATAATGCAGATATGCTTCGTGCCATACCGCAAATAACCAATGGCTACCTGATGCGGGATGCCATATTTGACTATATCAAAAAGCTGAAAAGCCAGGGTAAGAATATCAGCGCTACAATTGAAAACCGTGTTACCAATGCTCAGTAGAAAAAAGTTCATACAGCAAGGGGCCTTTGCTACCGGGGCCATACTGGCCGGTCCCTCCATTTCCCGGGCAGCT
>CAYHPA010000188.1:0-6229 GCA_964358155.1 uncultured Chitinophaga sp. | reverse complement strand
CGCCATTATTTCGAACCTTGATCTCATTATTGTCCAACACCATGTTGACTCCAGTTTTAGAACCCATCATTATATAACCGCTCAGGTTATTGGGAAGGCCCACATCATTGCCACTGGCTATATGCAATTTGGTGCCGGTGCCTTCTGCGCCATTCCCCAACTGCACTTTACTTCCATCCCTGGCAAGAAACAAGGTGGAAACAACCCCATTATTGCGTGCCAGTATCTCATTATTATCCAGCACCAGGTTCTCTCCATTTGCAGGGCCCATCATCAGGTACCCATGTGTTGTTGCGCTGGCATCATCACCCGTTCCGATTTGAAACCTGCCAACCGGGTTCGAAATTCCTATCCCTATATCTCCTGCAGGAGTGATAAACATCCTGTCTATATCACGGGTATTAAAAACCAGGCTGCCGGTTGTGTTGGCGTTGTACGTTCCCAGTTTGATATGGTTTCCGGTTGACTGGAGGAATCCTTTAGCTGTTCCTGCATTCAACAGGCTGATCGAGGGGTCTGTTGCATTGATGGTCAGTTTTTCTGTTGGGGTACTTGTGCCAATACCAACATTACCTGAGCCGTTAGTGGTAAAAATATTTGAACCAGTTCTGTCCCAGTGTTTGTCGAGAGTATGCAGCGTTTCCACCCATCCGCCCATAATATCTCCGCGAAATGTCCAGAAGCTGTAGGTATCGCTGTCAAAAACAGTAAGCCCAATGGCAGGAGATAAGATACCCGTTCTTGCTGCAGTAGTTATCCGGGGGATCAGCAGGCCTTTGTTATTGCTTTTAATATCAAGCATAGCTGTTGCATCCGGCGTGGAGTTATCAGTATTTATCCCGACACTTTGTGCCGAAGCAAGAACTGGTATGGACAAGATCAGCAGTACAAATAACTTTTTCATTGCATTTTATTTATACAGCCAAATTATCGCTACTGGCATCTTGCTTCCAAAGACTGGTTAGTTTGCGGCAAGCCGGTCTTATTCTGCGGCAGGAGAAGAGGGAGGGCATTAAAAAACCCGCCTTATTAAAGCGGGTCTTCTTTTTATATTTGGTTGAACCTTGTTTCTTGTGTCTTTATTTAATACCTGTAATGCTCAGCTTTGAATGGGCCATTTTTGGTGATGCCGAGGTAAGAAGCTTGTGCGTCTGTCAGTTCATCCAGTTCAACACCAATCTTGGCTAAATGTAAGCGGGCCACTTTTTCGTCAAGATGTTTGGGCAGTACATACACTTTGTTCTCGTAGTTCTTATGGTTTGTCCAAAGTTCTATCTGTGCAAGTGTCTGATTGCTGAAAGAGTTGCTCATTACAAATGATGGGTGACCGGTGGCACAGCCAAGGTTCACCAAACGGCCTTCGGCAAGGATGATGATGTCTTTACCATCAATATTGTAAATATCAACCTGCGGCTTGATGGTGTCTTTTGTATCACCATAGTTTGTATTCAGCCAGGCGATATCAATTTCAATATCAAAGTGGCCAATATTACAAACAATCACTTTATCCTTCATCAGTTTGAAGTGATCGCCACGGATCAGGTCGCGGCAACCGGAAGCGGTGACTACAATGTCAGCCTCTTTTACTGCATCAATCATTTTCTTTACTTCAAAACCATCCATAGCAGCTTGCAATGCGCAGATAGGATCAATTTCTGTAACGATAACACGGCAGCCTGCTCCGGCCAACGAAGCAGCAGAACCTTTACCTACATCGCCATATCCACCTACTACAGCTATTTTACCGGCCAGCATCACATCAGTGGCACGGCGGATAGAATCAACTAATGATTCTTTGCAGCCATATTTATTATCAAACTTGGATTTGGTAACAGAATCGTTCACATTGATGGCAGGCATGGGCAAAGTGCCTTTTGCCACTCTTTCATATAAGCGATGAACACCAGTGGTGGTTTCTTCGGAAATACCTTTTACATGCTGTACTAATTCAGGATAAGTATCCAGTACCATATTGGTAAGGTCGCCACCGTCATCTAATATCATGTTCAACGGTTTGTCTTTGCTGCCAAAGAACAATGTTTGTTCGATGCACCAGTCGGCTTCTTCCTGTGTTTGTCCTTTCCAGGCAAATACACCGATACCCGCAGCGGCGATAGCAGCAGCAGCATGATCCTGAGTAGAGAAGATATTGCAGGAACTCCATTTTACTTCGGCTCCGAGTGCTGTTAATGTTTCAATCAATACAGCAGTCTGAATGGTCATGTGCAGGCATCCGGCCACTCTTGCACCTTTTAATGGTTGAGATGGGCCATATTCTTTACGGATGCTCATGAGGCCGGGCATTTCGGCTTCGGCAAGGCGGATCTCTTTGCGGCCCCATCCGGCCAGTGAAATATCAGCTACTTTATAGGGTAAGCTAAAGTCAATTGTTTTTGTTGTTGTGGACATAAATTATTTATTTGATTTCAGGCGGCAAAGGTAAGGAAGAGTAACGAGTCTTCAGTCATTAGTCGTTAGTCTTTGACCCGGTGCTGCATGATCTTAGGAATAAGAATACTTTTACAGTCTAAATAAAGGATATGATAACCTATGATACTGTATCTGAGGCTGTAAATGGCCTGAAGAAAAGAGGGTTTGATCTTGATTTTAACCTGGAAGAGAACTGCATTGTATGTCATGCAGATAAGTTCAACCCTGCCGATTTCGAGATTGTGGAAACACACCGGTTTGAGGGCAACACCGATCCTTCTGATGAGGCTATTGTGTATGCTATTGAATCTAAAACCGGTTTGAAAGGAGTGCTGGTGAACGGGTATGGAATTTCTGCAGATACGATGAATGCTGATATGGCTAAGAAACTCCGATTTCAACATAAATGAGCATTACACTCTATATCTTCTTCTCCATTATATAGTCTTTCATAAAATACCCGTTCCCAATATCAAAATCCTTCTCTTCAATGATCTCAAATCCTATTTTCTTATAAAAATTTTGTGCAGGGTTATCCCGTTTTACCTGTAAATGCAAGGCTTCGGCGCCGTCTTTTTTGATTTTATCAATTATATGATCGATCACAAAACGGCCAGTCCCTTTTCCTTGTTGTGATTGCAGAATATACAGTTTATGTAACTTCCAAAGACGGAGACCGGTCTCTTCGCAGGCAGCGAAACCAACCGGCTCCTGCCCATCATATACGATAAGGAACAGGATACCACATTGCATCTGGTCTGTTAATGAACTTTCACTATACATCAATCCCAGCATGTAGTCGATCTGTTCGGGTGTAAGCAAACCTGCATAGGTTTGCGGCCAGACTTTAAATGTCAGTTCACGGATAAGCGGTATATCTTCCTGTGAGGCATTTCGGATACTAAACAACTGGATTGTCTTTTTTGTCTTTAAACATTTGTTGCGAAATCTTTTTGTGCCATTTTATCAGTTTACGGCTAAGCACCAAAGCGACAATGAAGGAAGTAATAGCGCCGCCGACCAGCAATGTTTCGCCGGTTTGACGGCCCCAGATAGTTGTTTCATATACAAAAAGGAAAAAATCGTAAGTGCCGTGAAAGAAAATAGCGGCAAGCAAGCCAGCTATCATCAGCATAAAGCTGTTCTTCGAATCAAACTTTGCCCTGCCCACAAAATATCCCATCACCACCCCAAAGCTGGCATGTGCAGGCACACTCAGGAACATCCGTTTGATGCCTACTTCATACCCCAACCCGATCTCAGCATACTTCAGCACATACATTACATTTTCCAATGTGGCAAAGCCCATGCTTACCATCACGCCGTAAACAATACCATCCAGCGGCTCATCAAAACTTTTTTGATTGTACGAATACAATCGCAAGCCCAGGAACTTGCTGAATTCTTCACTGAAAGCCACGATGGCATAGGAGAAAACAGCTACTCCTGCTACGGTGCCATCACTTGTATAGGCAAATTCTTTTTCAAAGAACATGGCCGGAAGAATAGCAAAACAACCGAGAATGAAACTTACGATAAGATTCAGTTTCGGTTCCCGGTTATAGATGTCCTTGTAGAAAATGAACAGACAGATGGCAATGCCGGGTGCAACGGCAAGGGCGATGTATTCCATACAGTGGCTTTAGTAGTCTAAGATAAGGAATAATGAGAATTGGTGCGGGCTGTATAGGAAAAGATGTATTGGTTCAGTTTGTAAATAGCCGGTAAGACGGTAAGGCGGAAAGGGGTGGTCTATAAATTGTTTTTCTTATCGTCTTCCCGGTAAAATAATCAACTATCCGAAACTGTGCAGCCAAAGACGGGACCTGGGTTCAATTATTTTTATTGCCAAATATTTTTTTCAGGATGCCTTTTTTTTTCTTTGGTTCTTCAACAGGTGAACCGATAGGTTTGCTGTTATCATCCTCTTTTTTTACCGGTGTTTTTGCTACGGTATCTTTTTTAGGGGGTTTGTTGTTGTCTTCCTCTACGGGTTTTGATTCCGGGCCGATGGAGTCATTACTGCTGTAATTGTTGTAATCATTTTCATTACCTACGCCTATATCGTCACCTTCGGCGCCGGGTATCGGGTCTGTATCGCTTATTTCAATATCGGCGCTGTTGATTTCATTTTCTAATTCGGCGGGCCGTACAAATTTTGCATCCCGTTCTATCCCCAGTTTTTTATTAGCCAACACTTTTTTGAAAAAGTATTCAGCAATAGGGCGGGCAATCCTATTACCATCTCCCTGATTGCGCATAAAATTATATTCAAACCCGACCCATGAGCCTGCCAGCAGTTGTGGTGTGTAGCCAATAAACCATGCATCGGCATTGTCATCAGTAGTTCCTGTTTTTCCCCCCATTTCTGCTGCGCCCACATTTGATCTCATGTATTTTGCCGTGCCTTTGTCAACCGTGCCCTGCATCATGTGCGACATGGTATAGGCCGTTACTTCGCTTACCACTTCTTTGCGGTTTACACTGTAGTCAAAACGTTTGATCACATTGCCGTTTCTGTCTTCGATGCGGCTGATGCAATAAGGACGGGTGGAAAAACCACGGCCAGCAAAAATGGTGTAGCCCCAGAGCATTTCATATAACGAAAGATCGCAGGTGCCGAGGGCAATGGAAGGGAATGGTTTTACTTTAGTAGGTATGTTTAACCGGCTGAGAAAATCCGCAAACTGGGCCGGGCCAACCTGCTTCATGATATATGCCGTTGCACAGTTTTTGGAATAAGCCAGTGCATCTGCCATTTTTAAGACACCACCACCACATCTTTTTCCTGCCGGCACCCATGCACCGTTACCAAAATTTTGTGCCACATTCTCACACTCGGTTTCGGGTGTAAAACCTCTTTCTTCCATGGCCTGTGTGTACAAAAAGGGTTTGATGGTGGAGCCGACCTGTCTTTTGGTATTCAGGTTGACATGGTCGTTCTTATATGTTTTGAAATTGATGCCGCCTACCCATGCCCTTACTTCGCCGGTAACGGGATCCATGGCCATGAAGGCGGCCTGCTCCATCTGCAGATGATATTTGATGGAATCCATCGGTGTCATTGTTGTATCTTTTTCCTTTTTTACATTCCATGCAAACACCTTCATCTTTGTTTTTACATCAAAGCTTGCCCTTATTTCTTTGTCGGTGAAGCCATCTTCTGCCATGTTTTTCCAGCGGTCGGATTCCTTCATGGCTTTTTCAATGATCTTTTCATGATTTTTCCAGATGGCGCCACTCTTCATATCAGCCCTTGCGCTGATGCCCCGTTGCAACATGGACATTTGAAGCGCCATTCCTTCCTCAGCATATTCCTGCATTTGCGGATTGATGGTGGTGTATATCTTCAACCCATCGTCGTAAATGTTGTAAGACTTTCCATTGGATTTTTTTACATCTTTCAGGGCTGTTTTTATTTCTGATTTCAATACCTCCCTGAAGTAAGGGGCATAGCCGGTGTTTTCATCCAGTTTTCTATAGCGGGTCATATCAATGGGAAGGGCTTTCAGCCGGTTGGCCTCTGTGGCTGACAGTTTACCGTTGATGACCATTTGATTTATTACTACATTTCTCCTGTCCCTGGCTGCAATGGGATTGCGACGTGGATTGTAGGTATAATTGGCTTTCAGCATTCCTACGAGAACAGCGGCTTCATCCACACTCAACCGGTCGGGTTCTTTTTGAAAAAAAGTGCGGGATGCATTGCGTATGCCATAGATATTGTCGCCAAAGGGAACTGCATTGAGATAAAGTGTAATGATCTCTTCTTTGGTAAAATTTTTCTCCAGCTTGATGG
>CAYHPA010000187.1:0-6286 GCA_964358155.1 uncultured Chitinophaga sp. | reverse complement strand
ATTGATGGGATTAAAGGTATAATCTGTTACGCCAACAGTGAATGTGTCGGGCGGAGGCGGGGGCAGCGGTGCTTCTACAACAGGCTCTCCCTCCTTAAGCGGAGGCGGCGCAGCAACTTTTGGTGGTGCTGTGGGAACTGTAACAACAGAATATCCATTGAACTCAAGCAGCTCCTTTAAGAAAGCCATTCGTTCAGGCTTTACATTCTTTTCCACGATGCCGCATTTAACGCCATCCAGTTCTTCAAATTCATGATTTTTATTTAAAGCCATTATACCAGAGATTGAATGTAATCATATATCCAGCTCAATAAACCAACCAGCACAATGCCTGCTGCACAAACTATCAATGCAAACTTAACAGTTGAATTTGTTTTTATTGGTTCAACAGGCTGGTCATTCTTGTCCATAAACATTGCTCTCACCACCCGTAAATAATAATACAGCGAAATGATCATGTTCAGTGCAGCAATGGTAATGAACCAATAAGCCCCCTTGGCAGCACCTGCGCTAATCATAAATAATTTACCAAAGAAACCCGCTGTGGGGGGAATGCCGGCCAATGAGAACAAAGCCAGTGTCAATATCCAGCTCAGGAATGGATTGGTCTTGTAAAGCCCTTTGTAATCATCAATATTTTCTTTACCTGTTTTTTCAGCAATAACTGTAGCCACACCAAATGCTGCAAGGTTGGAGAAAGTGTAGATAAGGATAAAATAAACCACAGAAGTTATCGCATCAACGCTATTGCCGCTGATGGCTACTAAAATAAAACCAACCTGTGCAATGGAAGAAAAAGCAAGAAAACGTTTTATATTCTGCTGCCGCAATGCAAACAGGTTGCCGACTACCATCGTCAGAATGGCCAGGATCACCAGCATCATGTACCATGTTTCAAACATCGGCTTAAACACTCTGTGTAATGCAGTAATGAAAACAAATGCAATCGCCCCTTTTGAAATAACCGACAGGAAAGAAGTGGTGGCAATCGGGGAGCCTTCATACACATCGGCTGTCCACAAATGGAATGGGACAATAGAAAGCTTGAATGCAAAAGCGCCGATCAGCATCGTAAAAGCCAATATCTGGAAAGCGCTGCCATCCAGTTGGGCTGGCAATTCTGCAAAACTGATGGTGCCGGTGGCTCCATATACCAATGAAATGCCGAATAATAAAATGCCTGATGAGAAAGCAGAAGACAAAATCATCTTCATGGCTCCTTCGGAAGAACGTTTTTTCTCCAGATCAAAATTGGCCATGGCAGCCACAGGAATGCTGGCAAGCTCTAATGATAAGTAGAACATTAGCAGGTTGCCGCTGGAGATCATAAAGAACATTCCCAGTAATGCGGACAACATCAGCATAAAGAACTCCGGCAGGTGCGGGGTTTTCTTCAACCAGTCGGCGCAAAGCAATGAAATAAGATATACCCCAAGGTTCAATATATTTTTCTCCAATACAATCAAAGAATTGGTATAAAACATATCGCCAAAGAGCTGGCCGCTTTTGTTGAAGAAAAACCCGGCAATGAAATTCAGCAATAATAAAACCTGCAGCACCGGCAACAGTGTTTCATTCTTCATCCCTTTGCCGATCTTGATAAAGAGCAGCAGGAAGATGATGAGGGTGATCACCAGTTCAGATTTCATCAATGTCAGCATTTCGTTCATCCGTTGTCATTTATATTAGGGTGATATTTTTTGCATGATGATTTCTGCAGCGGGTCTTACCAGGTCATTCAGCCAGCCTGGTACCACACCGATGGCTACAATGGCAAGAACCAATATGCCTGCAGCCAATTTTTCATTCCATGTTGCATCCGGCAGCTTTGAAAAATTTTCTTTGATCGGTCCCATCGCCACTTGCCCGATAGCCCGTAAAATATATACAGCCGTTACCACAATAGACATGCAGGCAATAATGGTAGCTATGCGGTGGAAGGCATCCGCATTTTCCCAGGAACCCATAAATATGGTCATCTCCGCCACAAAGCCGCTTAAACCGGGAAGTCCCAACGAACATAGGCCCACAATAAAAAAAACGGTAGTGATAAATGGCATCACTTTCATCAAGCCTCCCATTTCAGATGTCTGCCTTGTATGAGTACGGTCATAGATCATTCCGATAACAGCGAAGAAAAGTGCTGTCATTAAACCATGACTGACCATCTGCATCACCGCCCCGGTAACGGCCGTGGTAGTTAACATACCAATGCCCAATAAAACAAAACCGCAATGGCTTACGGAAGAATAGGCGTTGATATATTTCAGGTCCTTCTGCATCATGGTAGCGAAGGCGCCATATAAAATAGCAATGGAAGCAAGTACAATGATAATGGTAGAATATTCCTTCGCTCCTTCCGGCAGCAGGTAAGTGGCAACACGAAGACATCCATAACCGCCCAGCTTCATGGAGATGCCCGCAAGGAACATGGATCCGGCAGTAGGGGCGGAGGAGTGACCATCGGGCACCCATGTATGCAACGGGAATAATGCGGTGAATACGCCGAAGCCAACAAACAACAATGGAAAAATGATCCGTTGCGTATCTGCAGGGATATTCAGTTTGGATAAACTCATCAGGTCAAAACTGTGGCCGGATGAGAAATACAATCCCAAAATTCCAACCAGCACCAAAGCAGAACCACCCATCAGCATCAATGCCAGTTTATTGGCGCTGTATTCTTTTTTGCCGCTACCCCAGATCCCGATGAGTAAATATTTCGGTATGACGGCAATTTCCAAAAAGAAGAAAAGGATAAATAAGTCAAGCGAAATGAAAAATCCATATGCACCTAAAGCAAGCAAGACAAGTAAAAAGAAAAATTCTTTTGTCATCTTCTCAATATTCCATGACACCAATACACCGGCTACCACCACAAAAGCAGTAAGCAGGATCATGGCAACGGAAATGCCGTCAACACCTAAATGAAAATTGATATGCCATGCCGGGAAGAGGGAGTAATTCTGTTCGAATAACATCTGATCTGTATTGCCGGCAGCTCTTTCATTTCTGAAAGCCAGCAGGAGTATAAAAGCCAATATCAGTTGCACCACAGAACCCGCAAAAGAGATCCATCTTACCTGCTGCTTATTGCGGCACAGCAAAGCTGCAACAGCTGTAACTAATGGAACAAGTATGAGTAATAAGAGATTCATTCAGTTTTATTTCAACACATAAATAAACAACAATGCCAGACCAATCACCCCGGCCAGGAAATAAATAGCATATTGCTGCACCTTGCCTGATTGTATTTTTTTAATTCCTTCAGAAATCTTTGCCGTTGTATTACCGGTAAGATTTATCATTCCGTCCACCACATGCTTGTCAAACCATGCGGCCGGCCGCCCAATTAAATTGAACAGTATTTTTTTGGTGATGAATGTATAAACTTCATCAATGTAAAACTTGTTATAGGCCGACCGGTAAATACCTCCAAGCGCCGCCGCAAACTTGCCGGGCCTTGTATTTTGTTTTTTATACAACCACATTGCTGCAAAAATGCCAAGCAATCCCAGCACAACCGGCAGGATAGAAAACTGCAGATCGAAATGACTTTCCAGCGGATTACCATCTGTACTTACATATTTCCCAAAAGGAATAAAACCAGCTGCTGCTGCACCAATAGCTAATAAGACAAGTGGCATCATCATGCTGAAGCCGCCTTCCTTGTGCACCGGAGCTTTAGCGAAGGCATTGCCGCCGTCCTGGTGCGTGTCGACACGCACCAGTGCCGGTTTGTTCCAAAATATTGAAAAGTATAAGCGGAACATATAAAATGCAGTTAACCCCGAGGTCAGCAATGCGATGTAATAGATAATTGTATTGTGATGATAGGCTGCCAGCAAAATTTCTTCTTTACTGAAGAAGCCGGCAAAGGGTGGCACCCCGGCAATTGCAAGGCATGCAATTAAAAAAGTAATATGTGTGATGGGCAAAAACTTTCTCAGCCCACCCATATCTTTCATTTCATTGCTATGTATATAATGTATCACTGCGCCTGCCCCGAGGAAGAGCAATGCTTTGAACATAGCATGTGTAAAGAGATGGAACATGGAAGCGGTGTAACCCAGTCCAGCTTCGCCGCCATATCCTGAAACACCTAAAGCAAACATCATAAAACCAATCTGCGACATGGTGGAATAGGCAAGGACCCGTTTAATATCTGTTTGTGTACACGCAATGATGGCAGCAATGATAGCAGATACTGCGCCCACCCATCCAACAATTTCTAACACTCCCGGGGTGCTGATGGAAAATACCGGGAATAATCTTGCGACCAGAAAAACTCCGGCCACCACCATCGTAGCAGCATGTATCAATGCCGAAACAGGAGTGGGGCCTTCCATGGCATCGGGCAACCAGATATGCAACGGGAACATGGCGCTTTTTCCTGCACCACCGATAAACACTAATGCTGCTCCCCATGTAACAGCAGAGGCGCCAAGAAAGGTAGAAGCTATTGCTTTGGTCTGTCCTGACCCGGAGGATGTCAATGTGGAGATGAGTGTATTGAAATCAAGCGTACCTGAACTGAAAGACAGGATTAAAATGCCAATCAGGAAGCCAAGATCAGCGAAACGGGTAACGATAAATGCTTTTTTACAAGCAGCAACTGCAGATGGTTTGTTGTAATAATACCCAATGAGCAGGAATGAGGATACTCCCACCAGCTCCCAGAAAATGTATATCTGGAAAAGATTGGAAGAAACCACCAGACCCAGCATGGAAAAAGTGAACAAGGAAAGGAAAGAATAATAAGTGGAAATTCTCTCTTCGCCTTTCATATAGCCAAGGCTGTAAATATGCACCATCAAAGAAACAAATGTGACGACCACCAGCATCATTACAGATATGGGATCAAGAAGAATCCCCATATCAATGGAAACGCCATTGGAAAATTCCAGCCAGGTGTAACTAAGCGGAACCAGTTTCTGGTAACTGCCGGCTACTTTCCCATAAACGAAGAAATATTCATAAGCAGTATAAATAGCAAGTACAGTGGATGCCATTAAAAGAACTGTTCCGATAAGTCCCGAACTCTTCTTAAAATATTTTCTTCCAAACAAGCCCAACAGCAGGAAGCCTGCCAGCGGTAGTAATGGTATCAGTGCTATATAAAAACCAGTATTCATTTTTTCTCTTTCAAATAATCGGAGGCCATAAGCCCCTCCTTCGGAGGGGTTTGGGGAGGCCTAGTATTTTAATTCTTCAGCATTTTCTACGTCAATGGAATTATGGCTGCGGTATAAATTAATAATGATTGCTATTGCCACAGCGGCTTCAGCAGCGGCGATGGCGATGATGAAAACTGTAAAGAACAATCCATCCATTTTATGCGGCCATAAATATTTATTGAACGCAATAAAATTCAGGTTCACGCTGTTCAATATCAGTTCAATACTCATCAGCATGGTAATGAGGTTCCGTCTGGTAAGGAAACCATACACACCAATAAAGAACAGTGTGCCGCTGATGAATAATAAATGATATAGTCCTGGTTCCAGGTTCATTTCGTTTCAGGTTTACTTCTCAATGCAATGACAATACAGCCGATCATTGCTGCCAGCAATAACATACTCACCACTTCAAAGGGCAACGCATATCCCCCATTGCCGGTATCCAGCATTCGCTGGCCAATAGCCTTTACTGTAGTATTTACCGGTTCGTCAGGTGTTTCAATAAAAGTATGTTCGTATATCTGCAGCATCGTTAATCCAAAAGCACAGAATACCGCCAGTGCTGAAAATATTTTTCGTCCCAATTTTTGCTTCGCCAGCTTTTCTCCTGCCTGCTGTGTAAGGAAGATGGAAAAAATGATGAGCACAACGATTCCACCAACATACACAACGATCTGCACGGCAGCAATAAACTGGTAGTTGAGCCAGAAATAAATACCCCCCACACCAATTAATGAGAACAAAAGATAAATGGCAGCACGAAATATCTGCCTTGTGGAGACAGACAACACCCCGCAGCCCAGCGTCATCGCTGCCAGTAAATAAAATATAATATCCGAGCCGTTCATTATTCTACTCCCTCCATTATTTTGGAACCGGGATTGTTTAAAATTTTTATCAGTTCATTTCTGTCAAACACACTGTGCTCAAAAGTCTGTGCCATTTTAATGGCATCAGACGGGCAGGCTTCAATGCATAAATTACACATAGTGCACAGTTCAAGGTGATAGACCAGTTTGTCAATTGCTTTCTTTTTCTTTAATTAAGTTTTGATGTCTTACTTGGTGACGACTTTAATCGTTCCATTGGTGCAGGCCAGTTCTAAA
>CAYHPA010000186.1:0-6293 GCA_964358155.1 uncultured Chitinophaga sp. | reverse complement strand
CTTGCCACATCTCGGCGGCGTATTGCTTTCCACCGAAAGAATGAATTCCATTTTGCTTATTGATGAAAGAAACCTGCAGGTAACTACTGAGCCGGGAGTGATAACAGAAGTGCTGCAAAATGCGGTGAAAGAAAAAAAATTGTTCTATCCGCCTGATCCCAGCAGCCGGGGCTCCTGCTTTATTGGCGGCAATATCGCAGAGAATAGCGGTGGCCCCAAGGCAGTAAAATATGGTGTGGTGAAAGATTATGTACTCAATCTTGAAATGGTTTTGCCAACCGGCGAAATAATCTGGACCGGGGCGAACGTTTTAAAAAATGCCACAGGATATAATCTTACTCAATTAGTGGTGGGTAGTGAGGGCACACTGGGCATTGTTACAAAAATTGTATTACGCCTGATTCCACTGCCTAAATATGACCTGCTGATGCTGGTGCCTTTTAACTCGTCTGAAAATGCCTGTGCGGCCGTAAGCGCCATCTTCCGTGCCGGCTACACACCCAGTGCTATGGAATTCATGGAAAGGGATGCACTGGACTGGGTAAGTAAATTTTTAGACAGCAGTTCAGTGCAAATACCGGATGATGTGAAGGCTCACCTGCTGATAGAAGTGGATGGTAATAATATGGATGTGCTGATGCAGGATATGGAAGGCATTTCTACCATTGTGCAGGACTTTGAATGCGGTGAAATTTTGTTTGCCGATGATGCACAGCAAAAAGCCGAACTGTGGAAGATGCGCAGGAGAGTAGGAGAAGCGGTTAAATCTCATTCCATTTATAAAGAAGAGGACACGGTGGTTCCGAGGGCCGAGCTGCCTGTATTATTAAAAGGCGTGAAAGATATTGGAAAGAAGTACGGGTTTCACTCAGTCTGTTATGGCCATGCGGGCGATGGTAATTTGCATGTAAATATTATTAAGGGTGATTTAACAGATGAGCAATGGAACGGTTCGCTGAAGGACGGAATAAAGGAAATATTTTTGCTTGTAAAAGAATTAGGAGGCACTTTAAGCGGTGAGCATGGTATTGGGCTGGTGCAAAAAGAGTATATGCCTATTGTATTTGATGAAACACAGATCCGGCTGATGAAGGAAATAAAAAAGATTTTTGATCCCAATAATATTTTAAACGCAGGTAAGATTTTTTAATCCAAATGCTTAAAATCAACCCAATGAACAATAAAAAAATAATCCTGTCTTTTTGCTTCATGCTTTTTGCTGCTTCTTTTCTGTCTGCCCAAAAGAAAGAGAAAGATGACAAAGAGAAAGAAGAAAGAACTTTTAAAGAAAACCTCTTTACCGGAGGCAGTGTATCACTGGCTTTTTACAGCAATACTTTTCTGATCGGCGGCAACCCTGTGTTTGGATATAGCCTGACCAACTGGGCCGATGCGGGCATTGTGGTCAATTACACATACACTTCTTATCGTGATGTGACTGTGTTTGATGACCGGCTTCGCCAAACCGTGTATGGGGGCGGAGGATTTGTAAAATTATATCCTGTCCGTTTCCTGTTTGCACAAGCCCAATATGAGCATAATACCATTCGCCAGAAATACATTCCGCCGAACGGAGGGATTGGTTCAACAACAAAAGACAATGCAAGTAGTTTTTTAGTGGGGGGCGGGTACACTACAGGGCGATACGGCCGTGGCGGCGGTCCCTTTTATTATCTCGCCGTTTTATTTGATGTATCAGGAAATAAAAACTCTCCTTACACAGATGCGTACGGAAGAACTATACCTATCATCAGGGGCGGAATTCAAATACCCTTATTTCAGGGTGGGGGAAATAACAGGTAATTCTATCTTAAATAAGCTACCAGCTCGGCAGGGTCATCAATAACGGTGATCCTTTTTTCTGCTTCTTCATAAAGAAATTGTTCCTGCTTCATCAACCGGATATGTTCGATAAGATGATTGTAAAAACCGGCAGAATTGAGGATGAATATCTGTTTGTCATGAATGGTCAGCTGATTCCAGGTTATTATTTCAAACAATTCATCCAATGTGCCAAAGCCGCCGGGCAATATGAGCGCTGCATCACAAAGGCTGTAGAGTTTTCTTTTCCGTTCATGCATATCATCGCTGATGATGAGTTCGCTGATGCCAAGATGCTGCACTTCCCATTCCAGTAATATTTTGGGGATTATGCCGGTCACCCTGCCTCCATGCTGCATTACACTGTCGGCAATAGAGCCCATGATTCCCGCACTGCCGCCTCCGTAAATAAGCCGGATATTATTTTCAGCCAGCAATTGTCCCAACCGGATGGCATGTTCGCTATATACAGGATTGGTTCCTTTTTTTGAGCCGCAGAAAACAGCAAGGGATTGTATCGCCATATTTGGTATAAATTGTAACAAAGGAAACTAAATTTCTTTATCTTCAAAACTTGTAATACAATAATTTAACAATCACATGTCGCCAACGATCCTTTTCATATTTGTAATCGGTTATTTCGCATTACTGCTGGGAGTAGCCTGGTACACTTCCCGGAATTCCAACAACGAGTCTTTTTTTATCGGCAACCGCAACAGCAACTGGATGCTGGTGGCTTTTGGAATGATCGGCACTTCTTTGTCCGGCGTTACGTTTGTAAGTGTGCCGGGTGGTGTGGGCACGGGCAATTTTTATTATTTTCAGATAGTTCTGGGCTATTTGCTAGGATACCTGGTCATCGCTTTTGTTTTGTTGCCCTTGTATTATAAGATGAACCTTACCAGCATTTACACTTATCTGGAAAAAAGATTTGGCATTAATGCACATAAGGCAGGGGCTTTCTTTTTTATCCTTTCCCGTACTGTCGGCGCAACGGCAAGGCTATATCTTGTAATAAGTGTGTTGCAGACATTTATTTTCAATAAACTAAGTATCCCATTTGAGGTAACAGCTCTTGTTATTCTTCTTTTGATTCTCTTGTACACTTTTGAGGGAGGGGTAAAAACAATTATTTATACGGATACATTGCAAACAACAGGTATGTTGGTGGGATTGGTGGTCTGCATCATTGTAATTGTAAAAGCATTGGGTACTGATTTTGGGGGAGCCTGGTCGATGATGGCAGATAAAGGATACACTCAGGTTTTCAACTGGAATGTAAATGAAGGTTCTTTTGCCCTGAAGCATATCATTGGGGGCATGTTCATCGCCATAGCTATGACGGGGCTCGACCAGGAGATGATGCAGAAGAATATTAGTGTGAAGACACTGAAGGATTCACAAAAAAACATGATGACATTCACCAGCATACTAATGGTGGTGAATTTTCTTTTTCTTGTACTAGGCGGTGTTCTCTATCTGTATGCAAACGCCAATGGAATTACTGCCAAACCGGACGATCTGTTTCCTACCATTGCATTGAGCGATGCCTTTAGCGGGGTGATAGGGATCATTTTCGTCATTGCCATTATTTCTGCCTTATTCCCGAGTGTAGATGGGGCTATTACTTCACTTACTTCCTGTTTCTGTATCGATATACTCGGTATTAATAAAAAGGAGGGGACAGAGAAAGAAAAGAAAAGAAAAAGATTAATGGTGCATTTCACCTTTGCAATTATTTTTTTCCTGATGGTATTGCTTTTTAAGGCCATTAACGACAAGCTTATCATTGATTTCATCCTGAAATTTGCGGGCATTACTTATGGGCCATTGCTGGGCTTATTTGCGTTTGGCATTTTGACGAAAAGAAAGCTGAATGAAAAACTGATCTGGATGGTCTGTATCATTGCCCCGATGCTGGCATTGGGATTGGATATGCTCAGTAGTCCGGCCTGGTATGAAGCCAAGCTGCATATAGAAAGCCTGGGTTTGAATTCTCTGTCTAAAAACATCTTTAATGGGTATAAGATCGGGAATGAGCTGATACTGATCAACGGTATTTTTACTTTCCTTGGTCTGTGGGCTATATCAAAACCTGCGGATACTGTTCAACTGAAAGCTGTTTAAATCTTATTAATAAAAACTAAAACGAAGCATTATGAAAAAAACATTTTTGGCATCAGCACTGTTTACCTGCTTATTGATTATAACCTCTTGCGGCGGTGGAGGGAAAAAAGAATCATCTGTAAAGGTGAGCACCGAGATGCAGGATTTTATGAATAACCTGAATGGAAGGTCTGCATCTGTAACAGTAGCATTACAGCAGTTCGGTGTGGCAGGACTGGATGACAAGGATATGGATATGTATGACCTTGCCAGTCCAAAAGTGCTGGAAGCAAACGGAAACTGCTATTTGCTGCAATGTAAGTCTGGCATGACCAAAAGAAAATACAACCTCTGCTGGGAAGGCGGAAAAATTACTTCTGTTGAGGATAAGGGTATGGAGTAAGATATTTATTGTTGTAGAATTTATGCCGGAAGACCATACTTCCGGCTTTTTATTTACAAACACGAAGTACTTTTGCAAAAACAAATAATCTGGAACTAATAAACCCCATAGTACAAGAATATGCAGAAGCCCATACTTCAGCAGAAAATGCCTTGCTGAAAGAAATTGCCGACTATACATACAGCAAACATGCAGACCCGCAAATGCTGAGCGGTCACCTGCAGGGAAAACTGCTGGAAATGATAAGCTGCATGATACAACCCCGAAGGATTTTGGAGATTGGAACCTTTACCGGCTACAGTGCAATATGTCTTGCCAAAGGATTGACCGACGAAGGCCAGCTGCATACCATTGATATAAGAGAAGAGGATGTTCAGCTGGCAAAGTCTTATTTCAGCCGTTCGCAGTATGCGGCTAAGATTATTTCTCACACAGGAAATGCTGTTGAAATCATCCCCCAATTGGATGAAACATGGGATTTGGTATTTATTGATGCCGATAAACCCGCTTATATTGAATATTTTAACCTCGTTTTGCCCCGGTTGCGGAAAAACGGTTTTATTTTAGCAGATAATATCTTCTTTCATGGCCAGGCGCTGGAAGAAAATGTGTCGGGAAAGAATGCCAAAGGCATTGCGGCATTCAATAAATTCATTAAGGAAAGAACAGATATTGAAAAAGTAGTATTAACCGTCCGTGACGGCTTGTATTTAATTCGCAAAATCTAAGTATTTGTCACCCTGAGCTTGGCGAAGGGTGATCAGAAAATTGTGATCGTCCTATGCAAAAAATGAAAAACAATATTCTTCTTTTTTTATTACTGGCTTCTGCTGTTTCTTATGGCCAGAACTCCGAGGTTGTAAAAAAATATATTGACACTTATAAGGACCTTGCCATCCGGGAAATGCTTCGCACAGGTGTGCCTGCCTCCATCACACTGGCACAAGGCATACATGAATCAGGTGCGGGAAACAGCAAGCTAGCCCTTTCCTCCAATAATCATTTTGGTATCAAATGCAAATCCAACTGGACAGGCGAATCGGTAAAACATAACGACGACGCTAAAGGAGAATGTTTCCGCAAGTACCCGTCGCCGGAAGATTCATACATAGATCATTCAGATTTTTTGAAGAACAGTGCCCGGTATGCTTCTTTGTTCACTCTTGATCCTGCAGATTATGCAGGCTGGGCCAATGGGTTAAAAAATGCCGGGTATGCCACCAATCCAAAGTACCCTCAGGTATTGATCAAGCTGGTGGAGGATTATCAATTGCAGGATTACACGTTGCTGGCATTGGGAAAAATGAACAACGGCAAGGATACAACGGCAATGGTGGTGGAAATAATGGAAACCGCTTTTTTACCCGATCCTCCAAAGACAAGTAATTATCCGGAAGCTGTTTTCACCATCAATGAAACAAAAGTCATTTATGCCAGAAAGGGGACATCTTTCTTAAGTATTGCCAAAAAATATGATATTGATCTTTCAAAGATTTTTGAGTTCAATGAAATGAAACAGACGGAAATGACGGAGAAGGATCAGCTTGTTTACCTGGCCCGGAAACGCAAAACAGGAAACAATGATTTTCATATTGTGCAGCCGGGGGAAACCATGTATGATATTGCCCAGGCTGAGGCCATCCGGCTGCAAAGCTTGTTGGAGCTGAACTGGCTGAAGGCAGGACAGGCGGCAGCAGCAGGAGAAAAACTCAGCTTGAAAACTAAATCTTCCACCATACCCAGGCTGGTGATGAAGGAAAACTATTCGTTGACGCAGGGCAACCAACCAAAATAATAAATTGTATGGCAGTCATCCAGGTGCACGACAAATCATTTGAAACTTATCTTTCTGATACGGTTATTCAGAAACGGGTAAAGGAACTGGCAATGGCCATCAATACAGACTATGCAGGAAAAAAACCTTTGTTTATCGCCATCCTGAATGGCTCTTTTATGTTTGCTT
>CAYHPA010000185.1:1163-6305 GCA_964358155.1 uncultured Chitinophaga sp. | reverse complement strand
CATTCACACCTGTAAGCCTTGGGCGGCTAAAATCCTCTAACTCTGTTTTCTTGATTATTCCTTTTCTTGTGCAGAGAACAATATTATGTGACTTTACAAACTCTTCGTCTTTCAAATCCTTTACATCAATAATGGCCCTTACTTTATCATCCGGGGGCAGCTGTATCAGGTTTTGAATTGCTCTTCCCTTACCCGTCTTCTCTCCTTCCGGAATTTCCCAGATATTAAGCCAGTACACTCTTCCTTTTTCTGTAAAGAAAAGCATGGTATGATGCGTTGAGGCGACAAAGAGATGTTCAATATAATCCTCGTCCCTTGTTTTTCCACCAATTACTCCCCTGCCGCCGCGCCGTTGCGAACGATATTCTTCAGCCGGAGTACGTTTGATATAACCAAGATGTGAGATGGTAATTACCACATCTTCTTCTTTTATCAGGTCTTTGATCTTTACTTCATCGTCGAGATAAGTGATCTCAGTTTTTCTTTCGTCACCAAACTTTTCTTTGATCTCCAGTAATTCCTTTTTGATCAGGTCAAACCGCATTACCTCATTGCTGAGCAATTCATTCAAGTGGGTAATCAATTTCATCAGTTCATCATACTCCTCTTTTATCTTTTCCCTTTCCATACCTGTCAACCGCTGTAAGCGCATTTCCAGAATGGCTTTTGCCTGTATTTCATCCAACCCCCAGCCTGCGTTGATCAAAGCGTCTTTCGCAATATCAGGTGTGGCAGAACTGCGGATAAGAGCAATCACTTCATCCAAATGGTCTAATGCGATCAGGTAACCTTTTAAGATATGGGCCCTTTTTTCTGCTTCTCTTAATTCATACTGTGTTCTTCTTACCACCACCTCATGCCGAAACTCCACGAATTCGCTGATGAGGTCTTTAAGATTGAGTGTCCGTGGCCTTCCTTTTACGATAGCAACATTGTTGATGCCATAGGAGGTTTGCAGGTCGGTAAGTTTATACAATTGATTGACGATAACATTGGCAATGGCATCTTTTTTCAGGTCAACCACTACCCTTGTACCTTCTTTGTTATTCGATTCGTTATTGACATGGGCAACCCCCTCAATCACTTTTTCATTCACCAGTTCACCAATGCGGTTGGTCAGCGCATCCCTGTTTACCTGGTAAGGCACTTCGGTGATGATGATCTGGTCTTTTCCGTTTGCTTTTGTTTCAACGGTGAGTTTACCCCTTACCACAACTTTGCCCCGGCCAAAATGCATCCCGGCTTTCACTCCTTCCATACCATAAATAATACCGCCGGTTGGAAAATCGGGAGCTTTTACATATTGCATCAATTCTTCAATACTGATATCTCTTTTATCAATAAAGGCAATGCAGCCATCAATCACTTCAGTAAGGTTGTGCGGCATCATATTGGTGGCCATACCTACGGCAATACCACTGGAACCGTTGATCAATAGTTGAGGGATCCTTGTAGGTAGTATGGTGGGCTCTTTTTCGGAATCGTCAAAGTTGGGCTGAAAATCAACTGTATCTTTATTCAGATCATCCAGCATATGTTCGGCTAATCGCTCAAGTCTTGCCTCCGTATATCGCATGGCCGCCGGGCCATCGCCATCCTGGTTACCAAAATTTCCCTGGTGGTCAATCAGGGGATAGCGCATATTCCATTCCTGTGCCATCCGCACCATCGCATCATATACAGCAGTATCACCATGCGGGTGATATTTACCCAGCACCTCTCCCACTATACGGGCCGATTTTTTGAACGGCTTGTTGTAATGGATACCCAGTTCATTCATCGCATATAGAATGCGGCGATGAACAGGTTTCAAACCATCTCTTACATCAGGCAATGCCCTGCCGACGATAACCGACATTGAATAATCAATGTAAGCGGTCTTCATCTGCTCTTCAATATTGACGGGGATTATCCGGTTGCTATCACTGGTTTCCAGTGGACCAAAGTTCTCTTCCATTGCTTCTTTTTCCTTCTTCTTTAAGTGATTTTTTTGCTGTTGAAAATAGTGCCGAAAAGCCTCATTTTCAGAGTCTGCAAATTTACTTTTTTAACCCCTGAAAACCTGACAAAAAAGGCTGTTTTTTAGGCTATTTTTTCCACCACTGTTAATTATTTAAGGGCTTGAAAAACAGTTTTTTTCCAAGACGGGCATTTAGCTGAAATTTCTGGGTTTTTCATACTAATTTACCGCCCCATATCACCCGATTTTTATGAAGACAATACTCCTTTTTGGCGCAGGCAAATCAGCAACGGTTTTGATTGATTATTTGATTGAAAATGCAATACCCGAAAACTGGAAGATTACCGTTGTTGATGCCGATCTTGAAACAGCCCGGACCAAAATCGGAAATTCATCCCGTGCAACAGCTATATCATTTGACATTTCTAAAGACCTGAACGAAAGAACGAGGCATATCAGGGAAGCAGACATTGTTATTTCACTCCTGCCTCCTTCATTGCATATTGAGGTGGCCCGTGACTGTGTTCGCCAGGGAAAAAACCTGCTTACAGCTTCTTATGTGGATGATGATATAAAAAAACTTCAGCCGGATATAGATAAAAGCAAACTCTTTTTTCTCTGTGAAATGGGGCTTGATCCGGGTATTGACCATATGAGCGCCATGAAGCTCATTGATGAAATTCATGCAAAGGGAGGAAATATCACTTCCTTTAAATCACATTGTGGCGGACTGGTGGCCCCGGAAAGCGATGATAACCCCTGGCATTACAAAATAAGCTGGAACCCCCGCAATATCATTATGGCGGGTAAATCGGGCGCCCATTTCAGGGAGGACGGAAAGGAACAACGATTAGAATATGAAAGCCTTTTTAATCCGGAGAGAATGGTTGAAATTCCGGGTCTTGGTTTTTTGAGTTGGTACCCAAACAGGGATTCTCTTAGTTATACCTCACTTTATGGAATGCAGGATGCAAAAACATTTATCCGAACAACATTGCGCCACCCTGATTTTATGTACGGCTGGAAAAATATTATTGATCTGAAACTGACGGATGAAACAAAACAATACGATTCAGACGGTAAGACACTTTACGAGGCTTTTAAGGAGCATATGGATAAGAACGGCTTTGGAGAATGGTTGAATCAAAAGCTTTCTGAGCGGTTTGAAGAGACAAAAGGCATGCTGGAAAACCTGATGAAACTGGTGGAGGCGCAAAATGAAGCAACGGAGGAAGGTGAGGAAATGCCCGGATCATTTATGGCTGCCGATGATAAAGGCAATATACAGGAAGTGGAGATTGACGATGTGAAGAATAAGGCGGCCGCTTATGTGGCCCACAAAATGCACCAGGCCAACC
Organism: uncultured Chitinophaga sp.; assembly: GCA_964358155.1. Lineage (GTDB taxonomy): Bacteria > Bacteroidota > Bacteroidia > Chitinophagales > Chitinophagaceae > JJ008. The sequence goes on along the minus strand of CAYHPA010000185.1, from coordinate 2,987 downwards.
TGACATTAAAGCAACTTTTTTTCCTGGGACTGGATGACAAGGAAAGTTTGGTGAATAAAGGATTCTGCAGTCCGGCGGATATCCTGCAGTTTGCTGTGGAAAAAAAATTGACCCTCCGGCCTTATGATAAGGATATGATTGTGATGTTGCACGAAATAGAGTACAGAGTCGGGAGCCGGGAGTCGGGAGTCAGGAGTTCACTAATAGTGAAAGGCGAAAATAATTTAAGAACAGCAATGGCAAAAACGGTGGGCCTGCCATTAGGTATTGCTGCGAAGCTTATTCTAAATGGAAAAATAAAGCTCACTGGCCTGCATATTCCCACACATAAGGATATTTATCAACCGGTGCTGAAAGAACTGGAACAGTATGATGTAAAATTTAATGAAGTAGTTACTAACCTCTGAGTAATTCAATCAGTTCCTTCACTCCTTCTGTGGCAGGTTTTTCAATCAATGTCAGGTTCTTCATGGGTGATGTGTAGGGGATCTTTTTATCAATAATGAACTTCGGTGTTTCCAGTTCTACATAGTTGATGAGGCCGGCAGCGGGATAAACAACCAGCGATGTTCCCACTACCACAAAAATATCAGCGCCATAAACAACAGGAACTGCTTCTTCCATTTTAGGGACGGGTTCTTCAAACCAGACAATATACGGACGGAATTGTGCCCCATCTTCCGCCAGGTCGCCCAACTTTATATCTCTCCTGATGTCACGGATGATTGTTTCATCCCGTTCACTTCGCATTTTAAATATCTCGCCATGTAAGTGGAGCACATTGGTAGAACCTCCCCTTTCATGCAGGTCGTCTATATTTTGCGTGATGATAGTGACATCAAAATCATTCTCCAGTTCGGCCAGGCCATAGTGTGCAGCGTTCGGCTGAGCCTCGGCAACATTCTTTCTTCTTTCATTGTAAAAATCAAGAACTAATTGCGGGTCTTTTCTCCATGCCCTGGGTGTGGCTACATCGATCACATTATATCCTTCCCATAACCCATCGCTGTCGCGAAATGTTCTTAACCCGCTTTCGGCGCTGATGCCTGCTCCGGTGAGGACGACCAATTTCTTTTTTGACATACGTCAAATGTAAAACAGAATTGTTGATCAGACTGGCTTAGGTTTTACAGGCCTTGTTCTTTTGTAAATAATAACCAGAATAAATACAAGCAGGCATACAGGCCAGATTGATATCAATCCGACGAACAGATCAACTATCCAACTCCAGCCTGTTTTAAAGGCATTTGCGATTTTTGTTCCTACCGACGGAGTGGCATCATTATTCCCGGCTGATGAATTTAATACCTGATAGTATGTAAGATTGATTGTACTAAGCGCCGATGAATGACCAAGGTATTCAATACGCCCTGCTGCAGATTCAATCTCTTCCTGTATGCCATTTATTTCTGATTGTACGCTAAGAATCTCTTCCATGTTCTTTGCCTGCTTCAACAGGTCCATGTATCGTTGCCTGACCTGCTTTTTCGCTTCCATCCTGGATTTAACATCCACATATTCCGAAGTAACATCCTGGGATGATACCTTTTTTTCATTGACTTTCTGAACATTTGCGCCAAGCTGAATTAAGGCATTATCAAATTGGTCGACCGGTACTTTGATGATTAAACTGTTTTCAATTTTATAATCCGATTGACTTTGTTCCTCCTGCGCTACATAACCACCCAGGCTTCTTACTTTTTCCCGCATAGCTGAATAAAAGGTATTGTAGTCTTTTACTTCAAGATTCAGCGTGGCAGTTTTAATTATTTTTTTGTCCCAATCCGGGTTTGTGACCTGCTGTGTTTGTTCCGGCTTTTTTTG
>CAYHPA010000185.1:0-1153 GCA_964358155.1 uncultured Chitinophaga sp. | reverse complement strand
TCCTGTCTGGATTTGCCGGGTAGTTGTATCCGCATTGAAACCTTTATCAATCCCGCTGTTCATTTCATAATCAGCAGGCGATTTTTCCATACTTATCTCTGATTTACTGAAATCAGCATTCTTTGACTTGTTGGAACAGGCGATTAAAATACATGACAGCACTACTGCCAGAACAGTGGTCTTGATTTTCATGACAATAAATTTTATTGGTTATGACTGATATGATGCGGGGTACTCTGATTTTTCATACAAAAACCCCACATCGTATAGAATTTTATTGTTTCAATTTGACGAACAAGATCATGGAACTATCCCCCGACTGCACCTGCAGGCTATCCTGCGTCAGCTTCAGTACAGAAAATATTTTTCCTGTTGAATCACCAGCAGTTTCTTTCCATACCAATTCATTCCTCTTGCTCCATTCATACTGTGATGTGTCTGCTTTGACAGAGTCGTTGAGAGACCTTACAATGTTTCCGTCTTTCAGAAAATCATAACTGTACAGGATGAAGGCAGAATCTTTTCCGGCATCGGCTTTCCATTTGCCGATGATCCATTCTTTGTTGATTTTAGTGGTTGTGCTGTTGTTCTTTTTCTTACGGAGTACAAAGAAAACTCCCGCTCCGGCTACAACAATGAGCAGCCCGATGAATAGTTTGTTCATGGCTATACTTTTTAAATGGTTAAATGAGCACTTCGACTCTTCGGCGAGCTCAGAGCTCAGTGCGGGTATTGATTCTTCAATACATAAAAAAGTAACCTTCCGTACTTGTTAAAAGAGAAATTAATAGTTGGTATAGACGTCTGGGAACCAGATACATCTTTCTGTCATCGGTCCCATATTGCATGCAACATGATTTGGATCCAGGTCGCTGTATTTTATGTTCTCTTTATAGCGAAGAACCGGGGGCAACGTTTCTCTTGGATAAGCTTTTTCTTTTATTAGAGTGAGAGCATCTTCCAATGTGAATGCAGTAACACCATATTGACAGTTAAGCATGTCGCCGAACTCTATCCAATATGTGGTTAATAGATGTTTCATTATTCCTCCCCGGCTAATTCCAGTACGACTTTCCATTCAGCATCTGAAACAGGCTGACAGGATAAACGGCCGATACGAACCAATGCCATCGCAGCAAGACGCTTATCTTTT
>CAYHPA010000184.1:0-6335 GCA_964358155.1 uncultured Chitinophaga sp. | reverse complement strand
TGGAGGGTTTGGCTGGTTGTACTGGGTTGGAACAACTGTATTTCTTGGAATGTTGCTGTATCAGCATTTAATTGTCAAGCCAAATGATTTAAGAAAGGTGAATTTGGCATTTATGACAGCAAACGGCATTGCGTCGGTTGTGTTTGCGATATTTGTAATAGCTGATTTATTCATTTAACTGGTTCAAAACTCCCCTTTAGGGGTTGGGGGTATCATGGCAAGAATTATCTGCATTGACTATGGATTGAAAAGAACCGGCATCGCCGTTACCGATCCGTTCCAGATCATTGCAACAGGTCTCACTACTGTCCATTCAAAAGAATTAATCTCATTTCTGAAAGATTATTTCTCCAAAGAGCCGGTAGAGCTCATCATCATCGGCGAACCGAAGAACTGGGATGATACAGACACCCACGCCACGCTGTTGGTAGCAAGATGTATTAAAGACCTGAAGAAAAACTTTCCCGTCATACCTGTTATAACGGTGGATGAGCGATACACCTCCAAAATGGCTAAAGATGCTATGCTGGAGATGGGTCTGAAGAAAAAAGAAAGAAGGAACAAGGCGCTGGTAGATGAAATAGCCGCTACCATTATGTTGCAGGAGTATTTGAGAGTGAATAGTTAGTTGGTTTATTGGTTAATTAGAGATGCGGAGGTAAATTTGCAGGATGATTTTACCCATTGTTGCATATGGTCATCCTGTTCTCCGGAAAGTAGCAACAGATATATCTGCCCATTATCCGAATCTGGGCAAACTGATTGAAGATATGTGGGAAACCATGTATGCCAGCAGTGGTGTCGGGCTGGCTGCCCCGCAGGTAAATAAAGATATCCGCCTGTTTATAATTGACACGGTGCAGATATTTAATAATATGGATGAAGAAGAAAAAGCTGAATACAACGATGGCCCCGGACTGAAATCCGTTTTCATCAATGCCCATCTGGTAGATATGGATGGTGATGAATGGCCATATAATGAAGGATGCCTGAGTATTCCTAAAATAAGAGAAGATATCTACAGGCAGGAGTCAATAAAGCTTACCTACTCTGATGAAAACTTTCAGACACATACCCGCACTTTCACCGGTCTTACTGCAAGGGTCATACAGCATGAGTACGATCATATAGAAGGCAAACTCTTCATTGATCATATTTCCCAGTTGAAGCGAAAGCTGATGAAAGGCAGGCTGAATGATATTTCCAAAGGCAAAGTGAAGGTGGATTATAAAATGCTTTTTCCCGGATAGATTGTCTTATCGGTCAGGATTGCCCGAAAAATTACAGGCCTTGAGCTGCCGCCAACTCAAAATACTACTGACAGGCATTGCCGGGATTTTTTTCAGCATAGGAGTACAGAAGAAATCAGGAGGCAAGAACTATGATTTCGTAATACAACTCCGTGTGCTTATGCAGTGTTTTAGATACATAACAATTATTCATAGCCGTGGAAAAATAATTTTAATATAATATTGGCAGGTATATATCTTCTGTCTAATTTAGCAGCAATATCCTTTCAAAGACCTGTCTGGTTAACTCTCTTCTTTCGTGGCCGCCATTATCCTAAACAACAGCCGGTTTTTCCTGCTCTGTATGATTTTTATATTACTTAACCATTAAAAAGCGCTTATGAGAAGGAAAATTACACTCTCATGTTTAGCGGTGTTTTTGGCCATCGGGTTCAGCAAGGCCCAGGTTCCCTCATTAAATCCTATTAACGGTGTTGTTCCGGCAATTCTGAATGCCGCCGGAGGCAGTTACGACAACCCGTCGTCGTATTACCGTTATGAATGGAGTTTTGGGGAGTTGCTGCTGATCCAGGCCTTTGCGCCACCAGACAGTTCGGTACTTGTAACCCAGGGTGTATTGCAACCCTGTACCGATCAACTCGGGTACTCACCTTTCACCTTATTGTTTGACGAAGGCGACTACAAATTATTTCCCAATCCCACCAGTGGAAAATTTGAGGTGGACTTCTTTGTACGAACGCCGGGCACCATGAGTCTTCAGTTGATCAATTCAATGGGGCAGATACTTTCTAAGAAAAGCTATCACTATGATGGCTGTTGCCGTATTGAATTGTTTGATATCTCAAGGTATCCCGACGGGTTATACCTTGTGGTAGCAGACCTGAAGCCAGATATCAATCGTCCGGGTGATAATCTTGAAGTGATCCGCCACAGCGGATTAAAGGTGGTCAAACTGAGCGACAAATAAAATACGAAACCAAAAAATAAGAATCACATGAAAAAGCTTTTAAACTTATTGGCGATCATGCTGCTGGCAGCAATTGGTGCTATAGCGCAGTCGCCTTCTCCGGGTATATTTAATTACCAGGGTGTAGCCCGCAACAGTGTGGGTAATGTGCTTATCAATAAAGCTATCACTCTGCGATTGACAATTCATGATGGAGCCCCCGCCGGGCCTACTGTGTATCAGGAATCCCGCGGAGTTACGACCAATCCATTTGGATTGTTCAATGCACAGGTAGGTAGCGCAGGCGCTACGAGTGTAACCGGAACAATCGCCGGCGTAAACTGGGGAGTAGGTGCAAAATACATCCAGGTGGAGATAGACCCCAATGGCGGTTCAAGTTTTATTAATATCGGAACAGCACAGATTGCATCTGTTCCCTATTCTCTCTATTCTTCTTTGTCCAATGATCTGGTGCTGCCATTTATCAAGACACAGGCGGCTACCGGAACAACTTTGATTGGCATTACTAATTCTGCAACAACAGGTACGTTGGGAGCCATTACAGGAACAAGTGCCAGCACAGATGCGAATGCTTTTGCGATGACAGGTACGATATCATCCACAGCACCGGGAGGATTTTCAGCCGGTCTGAGAGGTGTTAATAATGGTACTGGTGGATTAGGAATAGGTGTATATGGTTCACAAAACGGTAGTGGCTGGGGTGTGTATGGCACTACACCAAGTGGTATCGGCGTTCATGGTAGTTCGGCATCTGGTTTTGGAGTATACGGATTATCTACTTCAGGTACGGGTGTATACGGTATAAGTAACACCGGCAATGCAGGTCGTTTTGAGGTATCAAATGCGGCCAGCACTGCTGTTGTGTTGGCATCTAACTCAAATAATACCGGAGATGGAATGCAATCATTAAAGACAGGTACAGGAGGTAAGGCGGGTTATTTTGAAAATACAAACGTTGCGAATGGATCAGAAGTACTTCAATCAGTGACCCGTGGTACCAATAGTGCAGGCAGCTTTGTAAATCTGAATGCTGCTAATACTGCACCAACATTAGTTGCGAGCAATAATGGTACAAGCGGCAATATTGCTGCATCTCGTGGGGAAATCACTTCTACAAGCCCCGGAGGCTTTTCAGCCGGTGTACGGGGTGTTAATAACGGCACCGGTGGATTAGGAATTGGCGTATATGGCAGTCAGAATGGAAGCGGGTGGGGTGTATATGGCACTACTCCAAACGGAATTGGCGTACATGGTAACAGCGCCAATGGTTTTGGTATGTATGGATTAAGCACAAATGGAATTGGTGTATATGGATTAAGTACCAATGCAGAATCCGGAAGATTTGAAATCACTAATAATGCAAATAGCAATAACGCCTTAACAGGAACAACCAATGGTTCTGGCAATGGTATATTGGGCCAACATACAGCAACAACCGGCACCAATGCAGGGGTGCGTGGAGAAAGCAATAGCCAGGATGCTAATGCAGCGGCCATGCATGGTGTGATCACATCTACTACACCTGGGGGTTTTTCAGCTGCAGTAAGAGGCACCAATAATGGAACCGGAGGTTTGGGAATCGGTGTGTATGGTTCGCAGGCCGGCAGCGGCTGGGGTGTATATGGTACCACACCAAATGGTATTGGTGTACATGGCAACAGCGCCAATGGTTTTGGTATGTATGGATTAAGTTCAAGTGGTATTGCCATGTATGGTCTAAGTACGAATGGTCAATCAGGATTGTTTGAAATTACAAATGCCGCAAATGCAAATAATACCCTTACTGCAACAACTGTTGGTACTGGCCGTGCAGTTCTTGGCCGTCGTGGAGCAGGTAGTGGTATTGCCTTGGGCCAAACAGAAGCAATAAGGGGTGATAATACAGATGGCCCGGGTGTTGCAGGAACTGCAAATACTGCGGTAGGTGTTTACGGTACAAGTGCAAATACACATGGTGTATGGGGTGTTGCTGTAAATGCATCTACTGCTGGCGTGCTGGGTCGTAATGATGTGGCAAACGGCTATGGTGTTTGGGGCCAGAGTTTTGGAGGCGGTATCGGAGTATATGGTACCAGCCAGACAGGGCATGCCAGCCAGTTTGATATCACAAACGCTGCCAGTACAGGTGATGCCGTCCGTGCAACACAGAATGGGCTTGGCCGTGCTGTATATGCTTTAATCAACAATACGTCCAATATTGTGGCGGCAGTTCGTGGAGAAACAAACGGAGGCGGCTATGGTATTTTTGGTCAGGCCACCGGAAACGGTAATGCCGGTTTCTTCCAGATAAGTAACCCTGCAAGTACCAGCAGTGTTACAAACGTTACAACTAATGGAATTGGTAGCGGAGTAACAGTCCAATTGACTAATGCAGCTAATGGAGCTAGAGGTGTGGATGTACTGCAGGCGGGTGTAGGGCCCGGTGTATTTGCTACTTCTGCAGGTGGTACTGCTGTATGGGGTATCACTTCTTCTATCAGCGCTGCCGGCGTACTTGGCGATAATACATTTGGTGAAGCAGTGGTTGGTCGTAACCGTGGCGGTCTTGGTGTGGGTGCCGTAGTGGGACGTAACGATAGCGCTGGTTATGGTGTTCGTGGTTTCAATACAAAAGATGGTATTGGAGTATTAGGCCAGTCTGGTATCAGCGGTGGTACTGGTAAAGCCGGTACTTTCCAAAACGTAAATGCAGCAAATGCAAATACAACAGTTGATGTCACTACAAATGGTATTGGTGGTGGTCTTAAAGTGGATTTGACCAATCCGGCAAACGGTGGAAGAGGTATCGATGTTAACCAAGCTGGTGTTGGCCCAGCAGGTTTTGCTGTTTCAGCAGGCGGTATGGGCTGGTGGGGTATAACATCCTCCATCAGTGCGGCGGGTATTTTAGGCGATAATACATTTGGTGAAGCCGTTGTAGGTCGTAACCGTGGTGGCAATGGTGTAGGTGCGGTTGTAGGAAGAAATGATAGTTCAGGCTATGGCGTTCGTGGCTTCAATACAAAAGATGGTATTGGTGTTTTGGGACAAGCGGGTATAAGCGGTGGCACAGGACAGGGTGGTCGTTTTGAAAATGTAAATGCTGCTAACCCAACAACTGTGGTGACAATAACAGGCAACGGTACAGGCACCAGCCTGGTTGTAAACAATGCAAATGGAGGTGCCACCAATCTTGCAATCTTCAGCAAGGGCGGTGTAGGCAATGTTGCCCGTATAGCTGACAACGGTCAGATATTTGCAAATGGCGGCTTTACAGTAGGGGGGGCAGATGTGGCTGAATACTTTGAAGCGGAGGGTTTACGAAGTAGTTACGAACCTGGTGATGTATTGGTGATTTCTCAAACCTCTGACAGAAAAATTGAAAAATCATCTGCACCTTATTCCACATTGGTATCTGGTGTATATGCCACTAAGCCTGGTATGACACTCACAGAGCGCAACGCCACTGAAGGAACTTTTGATGATATGGTGCCAATGGGTGTTATAGGTGTCATCCCTACCAAAGTTTGCCTGGAAGGCGGCGCTATTAAAAGAGGTGACCTGCTGGTAACTTCTTCTATTCCCGGTGTTGCCATGAAAGCCGATCCTGAAAAAGTAAAAGTAGGACAGGTGCTTGGTAAAGCTTTACAGGATTTCAATGCAAACGAAATTGGAAAGATAAATGTACTGGTAAGCGTTAAATAATCTGATTTATCAAACAATAAAATAGCACACAATGAAAAAAATAATTAAATCATCGGCGTTGTTTTTGGGAGCTTGTTTTTTTGCAGGCGCTTTACATGCACAACTGTCAAGTGATAAGCCGGCACTGACCGCTCAGCAAATGACCGATATCATGCAAAAAAGAAATGCGGATGCTAAATCGGCAGCAACCACCAATGCAGTTTCGGTAAGCAGCAATAAACCTGCTTTAACAGCCCAGCAAATGACCGACCTGATGCAAAAGAGAAATGCTGATGCAAAGATCGTTCCTGCCACTGTCACTCCTGCAAGCGATAAACCTGCTCCGGTAAATGCTCCGGCGAACCTGATAGCAAAAAATGAGCCTGCCAAAACGGCTACTGTTCAGCAGCCTGTAACAGCGTCATCATTGCCAGCAGTGTCCACACAGGGTGCTG
>CAYHPA010000183.1:0-6358 GCA_964358155.1 uncultured Chitinophaga sp. | reverse complement strand
TTTTGATGCAGTCTTTAGAAAAAAGGATGATTTGAAAATACAGATTATCTATACAAGCATTGACCGGGACAAAAAGAATAAAATAAAGTTCACTGGCCATTCTTTTCAACTGGATAGCGGCAATTATTTCTATCCCGCTTCCACCGTAAAATTACCGGTGGCCATTCTGGCTTTGCAAAGACTGCATGAGTTAAAGATTGCGGGGCTGGATAAGAACAGCACGATGATTACTGAGCCTGTAAATGACTGGCTGACCGGCGTTAATAATGATCCCAGTTCTGCCGATGGCAGGCCTACGATCGCCCACTACATTAAAAAGATATTACTGGTGAGTGATAATGATGCCTTCAACAGGTTATACGAGTTTCTTGGGCAGGAGTATATCAATAACAGCCTGCACAATATGGGCTATTCATCCACCCAGATCATCCACCGGCTTGAGATTAGCCTGTGTGAAGAACAGAATCGCCTGACCAACCCGGTTTCGTTTTTTGACAGTGCCGGAATACTTATTTACCAAAAACCTGCTGAAAAAAGTCAATTGAATTATGCGGGCAGAAACACCAGAATCGGAAAAGGCTTTTACCGGAGCGGTCAATTGGTGAATGAGCCATTTGATTTTTCTAAAAAGAACCGCCTTTCATTGCAAGACCTTCACAACATTATAAGAAGTGTTTTATTTCCTGAATCTGTTCCAGAAAGACAACGTTTCAATCTTAGGAAGGAAGATTATGATTTCCTCAGGAGGTATATGTCCATGATGCCGCAGGAGTCGGGTAGCCCTGTTTATACTTCACCGGATTACTGGGACACTTATGTAAAATTTCTTTTCTATGGCGCAGAAAAAGGGAAAGCAGAACCGGGCATTCGGATTTTTAATAAAGTAGGAGATGCCTATGGCTTCATGATTGATGCCGCTTATATTGCTGATTTCAGGAATAATATTGAATTCATGCTCAGTGCAGTTATTTATTGTAACAGTGATGGCATACTGAATGATGATAAATATGAGTATAAAACGGTTGGGTTGCCATTTTTGAAAAACCTGGGCAGGATAATGTATGAGTATGAACTGAAGCGACAAAGAAAAATGAAACCAGAGCTTGCCTCTTTTCAGTATCAGTATATTCATTAAACATCCCTCGTTATCTTTACCCGCAAACCAACATGATATGCAGTTGTCTTCTTTTTTGAACCGCTTCAATGAGCCCGAAACACTGAAGATGGCCAAATTGGGCCGTGAACTCCGGGCAAAGGGTATTGATGTGATTGACCTGAGCCTGGGTGAACCGGATTTTGACACACCACAGCATATCAAAGAGGCGGCTATAAAAGCTATCCATGACAACTGGAGCCATTACACACCCGTATCTGGCTTTCTGGATCTGAGAGAAGCGGTTTGCGGAAAACTAAAAAGAGATAATGGCCTTGACTATAAACCGGAAAACATTGTTGTGTCAACAGGAGCCAAACAAAGCCTTGCCAATGCCATACTTGCGCTGGTGGATGAAGGTGACGAAGTGATCATTCCCACACCTTATTGGGTTACATACAGCGAACTGGTAAAAATAGCAAGGGGGAAAGTAGTGGAGATCAAAACAACGACAGAACAGGGTTTCAAAATAAATGCACAGCAGTTAGAGGCAGCTATCACAGCCAAAACAAAACTGTTTCTTTTTTCATCTCCCTGCAACCCCAGCGGCGCTGTGTACAGCAAAGATGAACTGGAAGCGCTGGCTGCTGTGTTCAAAAAACATCCGGGTATTTTTATTTTGTCTGATGAAATTTATGAATACATCAATTATACCGGCAAGCATCAAAGCATCGCCCAATTTGCTGAGATAAAAGAGCGGGTGATAGTTGTAAACGGCTTGAGCAAAGGATTCGCCATGACGGGATGGCGCCTAGGATACATTGCTGGGAACGCAGAAATTGCGAAGGCATGTGAAAAAGTGCAGGGACAGTTTACCAGTGGCGCCAACTCCATTACGCAAAAAGCAGCCGTGACGGCGCTTACCACCGATCTGCGCCCGTCTATGGAAATGGTAAAGGAATTTACAAGAAGAAGGGCAAGGGTGCTGGAATTAATAAAAGACATACCCGGTCTTTCCTGCAGTGAACCTGATGGGGCATTTTATGTATTTCCTGATGTAAGTTCTTATTTCGGAAAATCATACGGAGAAATGGCAATTACCAATGCCGGTGACTTTTGCATGTACCTTTTGCACAACGCCCATGTAAGTTCGGTTATGGGCGATGCTTTCGGCGAACCGGCATGCGTCCGTTTTTCATTTGCCAATAGCATGGAAAAGATAGAGGAGGGGTGGAGGAGGATTAAAGAAACTCTTGCCCGCCTTTCCTGATGCTTAATCTTTTTCCATTGTAACCTTACCTTCATCAAAGGTCAGTGTCATTCTGCTTCTTCCGCTAAACCGAACCTCGAGCTCTTCCCGCTTGCCGTCTTCTTCAACAGTCACCAATTTTTTTTCCTTTGCATCGTACTCATAAGTGCCATACTCTTTTTTGGGTTCTCCGTCACCATCACGGGTAGTGGCAGTGTAACTCCCGTCACGTTTAAATTCAATAGTGGAAGACCGCATTCTTTCTTTTTCTTCTTCAGACATTTCTTCTCCTTCAAGACCTTCAAAATCAATTATCCGCCATTTGCCAAGTAGGGAAGTGCGGCTATCAGCGTCTTCCTCATCCCGGTCCCGGTTATTGTTCTTGTTATCATCCCTTTCCTTGTTGTTTTTATAATCATCATAGCCGTTGCCTTTATCCTTGTTATCGTTGCAGGCAAACAAAACGATGAACAACGGGGCAATGAGAAAGAGAATCTTTTTCATGGTGGAAGTTTTAGGAACTAAATGTACTCATTTACCCTGGAAAAAATCAGCGCCGGGCTGTTCCGGTGGAAAACTTGTTGTGTAACTCCAGCACCTGCGGCAGCAGCAGCTGCTCTTCATTGTTGGTGATCACAAAATCGCATCGTTTCATTTTTTCTTCTTCGTCCATCTGGCGGCTGATGCGTTTGGTCACTTCTTCTTCTGTCAGCCCATCCCTTTTCATCACCCGCCTGATGCGAAGGGGCAGCGGGGCATAAACGCCTATTACCTTGTCCACCGATTTGTTTGCCCCGCTTTCAAATAACAGGGCTGCTTCTTTAATAATATAAGGAGCTTTTTGTCCACCAGACTCTGCGAGTTTTTTCATCCACTCCTCTGCATCACGGATGGTAGCGGGGTGGGTGAGGGAGTTCAGCAGTTTCAGTTTTGCCGTATCGTTGAAGACGACTGAAGCAATGTATTTCCTGTCCAGTTCTCCTCCGCTGTGGTAGGCTTGTGCTCCAAAATGTTTGATGATTGCTTCTTTTAATGATGCGTCCGTATTCATCAGCTTTTTGGCAACATCATCTGCATAGTAAACAGGTATGCCAAGTACCTGGAATATTTTTGCCACAGTGGTTTTGCCGCTGCCAATTCCGCCTGTTAAACCAATACGAAGAACCACGATTAATTGGATTATTGTTGATTATGAGGAAAGTTAGTAAACTCTTTCTTAATTTTTTAGGCATTAAAAAACAGGAAAGACTCCAGCCTTTCCTGTTAATCCGTTAAAATCCTATAAATCGTAGTTCTATTTTTTATCCCCAGTGGCCGCTTTGTGCAGTGCCGCTGTCCAGTCCATACTGATAGCGCTTTTTTCAATTTTGAGATAGCTGCCCGGGCTAACTTCTATGTTCAGCGTTCCGTCTTCGTTTACTTTATTGATGGTGCCGTGAATACCTGCAATGGTTACTATCTTGTCGCCTTTGCCCAGTTCTTCAATGAATTTTTTCTGGTTCTTCGCCCTTTTAGCCTGCGGGCGGATGAAGAACATCCAGAACACCAGGATCATCAACCCTAAGAATACAAACTGGAACCCGCCAAAGCCACCACCGCCTTTCCCGTCTTTTCCCCCTTCGGCGCCGGGTGGCATACAGGAAGAAAGGGATACAGCAACTAAAAGCGCAGCAGTCAGGTATTTTGAAAATGATTTCATGTGCTTATTTTTTGTTTTAGAAATTTGTCACATGTTATTCGCCATAAAAATTAACATCGCCGGTTTGTATAAATTGCCCGTTAATTTTTATTGCTCATTTCATGTATTGTTTTTTATTTATAAATAATTGTGATGTTATTCTACAACAACTTCAAATTCCAGTCCATGTGAACGGGAAGGTTTTGTGTTGGCTTCTACAGCAATATATTTGCGGTTATCACCTTTGCGCCCTTTACTGTCAAACATCCCTTTTATTACTCCTTCGGCGCCTGGGGCAACAGGTTCTTCGGGTTTATCTGCCACTGTGCAACCGCAGCGGGCTTCCACTTTGGAAAAGATCAGCGGTTTGTCGCCTGTGTTCTTAAACCGGAAAGCCACTTCCACCTGTTTTCCTTCCTTTACCTTTCCTGCAAATATAAAAGTGGAATCCAGCCATTGTATGGAAGTATAATTAAGAGTGTCTTCCATCGCTTTTTGCTTTTCTATGGCAGCAAGACTGTCATCGGTTGCCTTCTGTTCAGGAGTTTTATTTTCTGAATTATTGCATGCCGCCAGCAAAGCAACTGCTATTACAAAGCCGGTAATTTTTTTCATCCTCTGAAATTTAATTCCGATAATTATCGGGATGCAAATGTAAAGGAAAAAAAGCTGGTAGCCTTTAGCTAAAGGCTTTTCCGGTACTCCACTTTCTGCATTTTGCCCTGTTGGAGCATTTCTTTGTGAATATTATCCAGTATGCCGTTCACAAAATGCCCGCTTTGCGGGGTGCTGTAATCTTTGGCCAGGTCAATATACTCGTTGATGGTTACTTTGGGCGGAATGGTTTCAAAATACAGGAACTCGGCCACTCCCATTTTCATCATGATCATATCCACCAGGGCGATGCGTTCGGGGTCCCAGTTTTTTAGTTTTGGAATGATAAGGCTTTGCAGGTGTTCACCTTTTTCCAGCACGGTCTGTAAAAGATTTTTGGCAAACTGCTCCTTGTCGGCGCTCATCATTTGCTTAAAATTGATACTGCCCGGTTTCTGCATATAACCTGTAAGCAATTGCACCAGCATTTCACCATCATCGTCCCAGTTGGTAAAAGTTTCCTCTATATGAGCCACAAATGCTTCATTGGCCAGCAACAGGTCATTCAGTATAAATTCAATGATCTTTTTTTCGTCTGCCTTATCTCTGGCAGACTGGTTGATATAGCTCCTGTATTCTGCTGTTTCCGCAAGGCTGTAATAAATTTTGCGGAGCAGTTCCTTGTCGGCATTCAGTTCAGGTTTTAGTTTGGTAAACTGTTCTTTGAGCGCCGGGTCAGTTATCATTTTCAGCAGCACTTCATTGCCGGATATTTTGGTGTTGACATGCAGATCCTGTTCGGTGGGCAGGTGCTTGGATGCTTTTTGATGGGCATCTTTTTCCGCATAGAGGGCCACTTCTGACAAAAAATAAATAAGATAAACGAGCAGGGAGCGGGTCTGGTCAAAATGCTGTTGTAGTATCTTCTGGGGTTCGCCGGGGGATGCTTCTTTTTCCAAAGTGGATACGGTATAAATCGTCTGCATCACTTTCACCCGGATATTTCTTCTGCTGATCATTGTCAAGAGCTGTTTGAAAGGGCAAATGTATAGTAAAAAAAGAAAACGCCTTAGAACACAAACAGATAAGTGTTGTCCAGACTTAGACATGGGTGGGCGGGGTCTTTGTTTCAACGGGCATAAAAGTTTAGCCATCAAATAAAAAAACCCGGTGGAGAAAAACCGGATAACTGCGTACTGAAATTTCTTAACTTACAAGGGCTGAAATTATAAAAACTAAAAACCTTCGCTATGAGTAAAAAATTTACCTCCATTTTAATTTTTTGCACCGTCCTTTCTTCTGTACTGTTCTTATCATGCGGTCAGGTACAAACGAAGAATATCAGCAGTGACTATAAAATAAACAAGGATAGATCGGCTAATCAGCGAATGACCGATATTCAGGGAGCGATGGAGTACGAGTTTAATATGCTGAAAAATCCCATAACAGGAAAAATTCCGGAGGGAATCAGAGATGCTGAACTGGCTCAGGCACGGGACATCCTGGCAAAACAGCAACTGACGAGCAGGATTGAAGCAACAAACGCATATATCTTTCAGGGGCCGAATAATCTTGGTGGCCGCACACGGGCACTTGTTTATGATGTCAGGAACGGCACATCAAATGGAGTGATTATGGCCGGGGGTGTAAGCGGGGCCGTTTATAAATCTATTGATGACGGGGCTACATGGACAAGGAAAAGTCCAACAGGGGATTTGTTCAGTGTTTCGGCAATTGCTCAGGA
>CAYHPA010000182.1:0-6426 GCA_964358155.1 uncultured Chitinophaga sp. | reverse complement strand
GCCGAACAGAGAGAATTTGTGGGTTCTCCCGTAATCGGTCGTTTATTTTCTGTTGAGTTAAAGGCACACATCCCTAATACCGGAAAAACGAAGAAATAGTTTCACTTAATTTTAATGGTGGTGTCTGCTCCGGCAGATACCGCCATATTTATGATAATGTCATTGCAGTTACTCACCATACAACACTGGTTGAAAAAGCATGCCACCTGCCGGTCCAACCATCCGGCAATCATATTTGAAGATAAAAGGCTTAGCTACAAACAGCTTTATGAAGAAGTAAACCGGTTGTCAAATGCATTTATAACGGCGGGTATCGGCAAGGGAGACAAAGTGGCAACACTGCTCCCCAATTCACTGGAATTGTGGGAAACCTATTGGGCATGTGCTGCCATTGGGGCTGTAGCAGTGCCATTGAGCCCGTTGCTGCGTGGCCAGGGATTGTTCAACTTACTGGATAATTCAGATACAAAACTGGTTATCACCAGCCAGAATCTTACCGAACATATAGATGTGGTAAGAAAAAGACTGAAGAATATCCCTCCTAAAAACTTTTGGGTGATTGATACGAACGAAGATAGCTATCAGAATTACCATACACAAAAACAAAAGCAACTGGCAGCACCAGCTGAGGTGAGGGATGTAACCGGAGAAGACCCCTACAATATTATATACAGCAGCGGAACGACAGGATTGCCAAAAGGAATAGTCATCAGCCATGCTGTACGGGCATTGTACGGCTCCTTATTTGCCAATGCCTACCGGATGACGCCTGAAAGTGTAGTGATGCATTCAGGTTCCATCATTTTCAATGGCTCATTTTTGACATTGATGCCAGCTATGTTGCTCGGCTGCACCTATGTATTAATGAGTCACTACGATGCCAAAGAAGCAGTTGATATCATCCGGAAAGAAAAAGTGACACACACCATTCTTGTTCCATCACAGATCATCGGTTGCCTGCAGCGACAGGAGTTTACCAGGAAACATTTGCCATCATTGGAGTATATTCTTTCTGTAGGAGCTCCTTTACTACTCGAACAAAAAGAAGAATTGAATAAACGTATTCCCGGTGTATTTTATGAATTGTACGGGTTGACAGAAGGATTCATGACGATACTGGATAAGAATGATGCCATTAAGAAACCGGGCAGTGTTGGATGCCCCCCCCAGTTTATGATGCTGAAAATTGTAAATGATGAAGGTAAAGAATTACCAACCGGGGAAATCGGGGAGATAATCGGGAAAGGCCCTTTGCTGATGACGGCGTATTACAAAAATGCTGAACAAACAAATGAAGCAATAAGAGATGGCTGGTTGTTTACCGGCGACATGGGTTATACCGATGCCGATGGTTTTTTATTTCTGACTGGCAGGAAAAAAGACCTGATCATTTCCGGTGGTGTGAATGTATATCCAAAGGATATTGAAGAAGTGCTTATCCGTCATCCTTCGGTAAAAGATGTGGCGGTTTTTGGGGTGCCGCATAAAGAGTGGGGAGAAACGCCTGTAGCAGCTGTTGTATTAAATGAAGGTGCAGTGTCAACTCCCATCGAAATAAAATGCTGGGCTAATCAAAATTTAGAGGCCCGGTTTCAGAAAGTATATCAAGTGATTCTCCTGGATGAATTACCCCGGAATGTTGCCGGAAAGGTCCTGAAAAGAGAATTAAGAGACAAATACAGTGAATAAAGCAGAAAATTCAGGAATGATTAATTCACATTAAGAACAAAAAATGAAGAGTCAGTTTGTCAATACAAATAATATCCGGCTGCGTTACCTGGAGTTTAAAGGAGAGCAACCAACCATTTTATTTATGCATGGATTAACAGCGAATGCGCATGCATTTCACGGGTTGATAGCGGCAGGATTAAGTCCTGCGTTTAAAATAATATCGGTTGACCTGAGAGGAAGGGGACAAAGTGATGCCCCCGAGACTGGTTATACGATGAAGGAACATGCAGCCGACATCATCGGATTGATGGATGCATTAAATATGGAAAAAGTAATTTTGGCCGGTCATTCTTTCGGTGGCTTTCTTGCCTTGTATCTGGCCAAATTTTTTCCTTCCAGGGTTGATAAAATGATATTGATGGATGCTGCTGCCAATATGCATCCCGACACAAAAGAAATGCTCGGCCCTGCACTGGGAAGATTGGGTCAAAAATTTGATTCTTTTGATGCCTATCTTAAAAAAGTAAAATCTGCTCCTTATTTGACATTCTGGGATAAGGAAATGGAGAGCTACTACCGGGCAGATATAAAGCAAAATATGGATGGAACAGTAAGTTGTATTCCGCAGCCGGCTCATATGACAGAAGCAGTAATAAAAGGAAGTTTAGGCGAGCCATGGATGGAATACCTGGCGGATGTGGAACAAGCTGCTATTTTGATAAACGCTCCGGGAGTCTATACTATGGAAGCCGCACTGCTTCCGGAAGGAAACGCCATGGAAACTGTAGAGATGATGAAAAATTGTATCTATGCAAAAGTGCAGGGCAATCATCAGACCATGCTGTATGGCGAGGGAGCAAAGGAAATAGTATCAATCATTAAACACTTTCTCAACAGATAAATATGAAGGTAAAAAATTGCGTCATTGTCATTACAGGTGCTGCCAGCGGCATAGGCGAGGCATCGGCGATAGCATTAGCTGCCGAAGGAGCTAAAGTAGTGCTGGGCGACATGAATGAGGAGCAATTAAATACAGTAAGGCAAACAATTGCAGATCGTGGCGGCAATGCCGTTTCATCAGTAGTAAATGTTACCGATGAGTTATCAGTGCAATCATTTATGGATTTTGCGGTGCAGCATTTCGGATGCATCAATGTGGTATTGGCTTGTGCGGGTATTATCCGGGACAGTTACCTGGTAACACCTGACAGGGACACAGGCAAAGTAAAAAAGTTTATGACCCTGGAGCAATGGAAGCAGGTAATTGACGTGAACCTGACCGGTGTTTTTCTGACGCTTCGTGAAGCGCTTATCAGGATAGTTGATAATAAATGGGAAGCTGTGCTGATCCCGATATCTTCTATCAATAAATCAGGTGAATTGGGGCAATTGAATTATGCTTCTACCAAAGCATCTATCGCTCTATGGCCAAAGCTCCTTGCAGGAGAATTTCATGCAAGAGCTATGAAAAACATCCGTGTGGCGGCGATTGCACCCGGGTATGTAGAAACGCCGATACTTACTTCTATAAAGACGGAGATATTACAGGGTATTATCAACGAAATACCCCTTGGACGGCTGGTGAAAACAGATGAGATAGTGGCAACCATAAAATTTATTGTTGAGAATGATGCCGTGCATGGTACTACTTTGGAGATTAGCGGTGGCATTATTGGTAAAGGGTTGGCAAAATGAAACATTGCTTTCCCATATTTTCAAAAACCATCTGATATATCTTAATCAATATTTAAACTTCAATTGTAATATTTAAGTTATCGCCATAAATAAAAGCCCCTCCGAATACAGAGGAGCTTTGTCCGTAACCGTCCCGTAGGATAATCAGTTTTTTGCTATATCAAATTTTTTAAAAATGGAGCGCACAGCACTCTGAATTTCACGGCTTGTAAGATTCCTGCTGTTCACCTCATCTGTGGTCCATCCCTGCCAGACTGTTTTGTCTGTTCTGGCGTCAATCATTGTAATGGTAACTGTTCCTTCCCTTATCTCCCGTTCATCCCTTTCATAACCCAGCAACTGAGATGGATAATAGACGGTGGCATAACGACGGGTGTAAGGGTTATAGATCAACCTGCTGTAAGGCCTTGAATAAACAGGATTGTTGCTTCCCTTTATTCCTTTTTCTACCAACACATCATAACTAAGCAATACGTCGGGCCGGTTCTTTACTTCCTTCCATCCGGCTGTTTTTTGCAATTCAGCACTAACGGCTTCCCGGATTTTTAATTCGGTGAGATCGTTTTTTTTGTTCCTGTCATGGCTGCCCTCTCCATCCTTGTCAAGCCATGCAAAAGTGTTGTATCGGCTAAAATCAGCATTGTCATCTTTTTCAATATGCGCTGTGGAAGCGCAACCTGCCAGCAGGAAGATGACCGCTACAAATCCTATCCACTTCCGATAGCCATCGGAATTCAGTGTCTTCTTCATACAATGTATTTTATAAGTGAATCAATAATTACTCACTTATAAACGGCAAAAACCATGCATCGATTACTAAAGAGTTGTGAAAGAATAGATAAAGGGGAGTACGATCAGGCTCAGGTAAGACCAATCTCGTAATGCTGCTCGGGTATCTCCACATCGGCAAATCCTTTTTTGATAAGCCGCTGCTTGAAGTCTTTCTGCACATCATACTCGCCATGCACCAAAAATATTTTTCTCACCTGTTGCTTATCCTGGGATGCCAGCCATTGGGAAAGGTCCTCATAGTCGCCGTGGGCACTCATGCTGCGGATGGCACCTATCTCTGCATGCACTTCATGTTCCACTCCGAAGATATTTACTTCTTTGTTGCCAGCTATTAACCTTCCGCCGAGTGAACGGGGTTCGCAATACCCTGTAAGCAAAATAGTATTGCGGCTGTTCTCAATATTATTGCTGATATGGTGCTTTACCCTGCCGGCGTCTGCCATGCCACTGGCTGAAATAATAACCATAGGGCCATTCTGAAAATTGAGCCCCTTGGATTGATCCACTGTCTGCACATAACGCAGACCTTTAAAAGCAAACGGGTCCTTATCCGTATGCATGATCTTCTGGATTGTTTTGTTGAAATACTGCGGATAACGCTTTACAATCTCCGTTGCCTCTATGCTTAATGGACTGTCCACATAATAATCCAGGTCAGGTAAACGGTTTTCCAATTCCAACTGATTGAGTGAATACAATAATTCCTGTGTGCGGCCTACACTGAATGCAGGCATAATCAGTTTTCCCTTCTTTTGGATGCAGGCTTTTTCAATCCAGCGGAGCAACATATCAGGTGTGGTCATATTGCTATCATGAAGACTGTTACCATACGTTGATTCGAGGATGATATAATCAGCCTGTGGGAAAGTTTCCGGTGATTTTAAAATAGCGTCCCGATACCGTCCCACATCGCCACTAAAGGTTATTCTTGTTTCTTTACCGTTCTCTTTTACTTTGACATGCACACAGGCGCTGCCGATGATGTGGCCTGCATCGGTGTACATGGCCTGCACCCCGTCTATTACATCAAACCATTGATTATATCCCTGTTCTGATAAATGCTCATTCGCTTTCTGTGCATCCTCTGCTGTATAAAGAGGTTTCAGGTAGGGCAACCCTTCAGCCGCACGGCGTTTGTTCATGTATTTTACTTCGTCTTCCTGTATCTCAGCTGAATCCCTCAACAGAACAGTAGTCAGATCCTTGGTAGCCGGTGTGCAGAAAATTGTTCCGGCAAAACCATCTTTGACGAGTTTTGGTATCAGTCCGGAGTGGTCTATATGTGCATGCGACAGGATCATTACATCTACTTCCTGTGCATCAAAACCAAAATCCCGGTTCAAAATATCAGTTTCTTTTCCCAATCCCTGAAACATACCGCAGTCAAGCAATACTTTTTTCCCATTGCTTAATGTAAGCAGGTGTTTGGAGCCTGTAACAGTTCTGGCTGCGCCATGAAATGCTATCTTCATTTCTTACTTTTTACTTTAAACGACCAGGTAATATTAAACTCCGCTACCACCTCTCCTTCTTTATTCCTGCCAACAGATCTTGCTTTTACTGTTCTGGCTTCACCAGTAGCAATAGTTTCTTCAATAGCTTTCTGAAACAATTCTCCATCCTCACAAACAAAGCTGGTTCTTCCCACCGCTTTTTTGAAATACTCCGATTCCACTTTTACCACCAGCATAGAAACCGGCGGGTTAATTTTATACAGATGTGCCATCGCCAAAGAGCCGGTACTCATCTCTGCTGCCATACTCAGACAGGCGAAGTAAGTGGAACGAAAAGGGTTTTGCGATAACCATTTATACGGAACAGTGACGAGGCATCTCTTTTCATCCATCTCCCTCACCCTTACCCCGGCAAAGTAAGCAGCAGGTAATTTGGTAAAAAGAAACAGCCTGAACTTAACAGGATTCTTCATTTGCCTGATGAAAGCAGCAGTATTGGGGTTCATTTATTCTTCTTTGTATTGTGCGGGGTCCAATGACTTCTTGCCCCAGTCAGTAAAAAAAGCAGTTACTTTTTCTTTATCATAACTCTTGTTTGCTTCCAGGTACCATGAGGTTTGGGTGTGAATCAAATCCCCCTTTCCGTTCAAAATTAGAAATACCGGAAAACCGAACCGTTGTGGAAATTCATACCTGGCTAATAACTCTTGATTCTTATTTTCCATGCTGTAGTTAAGATAATAAATAACATAATAGGCAATCATCAACGAATCAAGGGACTTATCGTTGGTAACAAAATCATTGAATCTTGCAC
>CAYHPA010000181.1:0-6455 GCA_964358155.1 uncultured Chitinophaga sp. | reverse complement strand
TATTTGTATTAACGCTTTCCCTCTTTTTCTCCTTTGTACTCTTAGCTCAATCTCCACCCAGCTGGACCTCTGCCGAAATGTACCAGGCATTGCGCAAGCTGAATGTGCTGGGTACTGTCTTATATGTGGCGGCACATCCTGACGATGAGAATACAAGACTCATCACTTATTTATCCAAGGATAAGCTTTATCGCACCGGTTATCTTTCCATGACAAGGGGCGATGGAGGCCAAAACCTGATTGGTGATGAGCAGGGCATTGAATTGGGTTTGATACGGACACAGGAACTGCTGGCGGCAAGAAGGGTGGATGGGGGCGAGCAGTTTTTTACACGGGCATATGATTTTGGTTATTCCAAAACTCCCGAAGAAACATTTACCAAATGGGACAAAGAGAAAATATTGAGTGATGTTGTGTGGGTGATAAGGAACTTTCAACCGGATGTGATCATTACCAGGTTCCCAACTACCGGAGAGGGAGGGCATGGACATCATACTGCTTCCGGTATTTTGGCGAACGAAGCATTTGAAGCCGCCGCTGATCCCAACCGTTTTCCTGAGCAGTTGCAATACGTCTCTGTATGGAAAGCGAAAAGAGTATTGTGGAATACATTCAACTTTGGCGGGAACAATACTACAAGAGACGATCAGTTTAAAATAGATGTCGGTGGATATAATCCGTTACTTGGAAAAAGCTATGGCGAGATAGCCGCAGCCAGCCGCAGCCAGCATAAGAGCCAGGGTTTTGGTGTGCCGGCAACAAGGGGTGAGGCATTAGAATATTTCAAAGCAACGAAAGGCGGTCAGCCTGTGAATGATCTGATGGATGGAGTGGATGCGAGCTGGGGACGGGTAGCTGGCGGAGAAATTATTCAGAAGATGGTTGATAGTTTATCAGCATCATTTGATTTTCTGCATCCGGAAAAATCGGTGAAAGGCCTGGTTATTTTATATCAGAAACTGCAATCATTGCCGGATAGTTATTGGAGGAATAAAAAACTAACGGAAACACAGCAATTGATTGAGCAGTGCAGCGGTTTGTTTATTGATGCAACTACCGCACAGCAATTTGCGGTGCAGAGTGATTCAATCAGACTTAATTTTTCATTTAATAATCGGCTTGGAGTAAATGCCACATTAATAAAAGTATCGGCCATAGCCGCTGACCGGTTTGATACAAGCCTAAACCAAGTATTGTCAAAAAACAGGAACATTAATTTCTCAAAGACACTTTATGTTCATCCGGGATCAGCTCTAACTCAGCCTTATTGGCTGGCCAATAATATGGAAGAAGGATACTTTAATGTTAAGGATCAGCAGGACATAGGAAAACCCGATGTGGAGCCTACTTATTGGATGCTTGCCAACCTGAATATAGAAGGGCAGTTATTTGATTCCTGGAAACATATGAAGTATAAATTCACGGATCCTGTCAGGGGAGAGTTGTATGAACCTTTGGTTGTCATTCCCCCGGTGGTGCTCTCCATGGATGATAAAATAAAAATATCAAAAGATAATAATGAGTTTGAAGGAGTGATGAATTTGACTTCAAAGAAAAAGGAGTTTACAGCAACACTTACTGATGTTGGCCGGCTTGAACCGGATGAGATAAAGATCATTTATACACCCGATAAAGTAGTTTTTACCGACCGGAATAAAACTATTCCCGTTAATTATTCCATTAAAGCAAATAAGGATAACGAGTATTACTTCGGGGTGGATGCCGGTAATGGAAGAAAAGATGTATTTCACCTCGGGATGAAGGAAGTAAAATACGATCACATCCCTTATATTAATTATTATACTGCCGCTGTAGTTGTAAATAAAAAACTTGATCTGAAGACTTATAACAAAAAGATAGGCTATATAGTTGGGGCCGGCGATAAAGTACCCGAAGCGCTGGAGCAAATGGGTTATGAAGTGAATATGCTGAGCCAGAAAGAGCTTTCAAAGAATGACCTCAGCAAATTTGATGCTATCATTACAGGAGTAAGGGCTTATAATACCAACGAATGGCTGAATAATAATTATGATAAGCTGATGAAATATGTGAATGATGGCGGTAATTTAATTGTGCAATACAATACCAGTAATAATATCGGGCCTGTAAGATCAAAGATCGCTCCCTATAATTTCAATATCACAAGAACAAGGGTGACGGATGAAAATGCAAAAGTGACTTTATTGAAACCAGAGCACCCGGTATTTAATTTCCCCAACAAAATAACCGACGAAGATTTTAAAGGATGGGTGCAGGAGCGGAGCATTTATCATGGCAGCGATACAGCGGGTAAGTTTGAGAAGCTGATTGGTATGAGCGACCCTGGAGAAAAATCAGACGACGGGAGTTTATTAGTTGCAAAGTATGGCAAAGGCTGGTTCACTTACACCGGGCTTGTATTCTTCAGAGAATTACCTGCAGGTGTGCCCGGGGCTTATCGCTTATTGGCCAATATCATTGCATTGAATAAAAAGAAAGGATTTTAGACCTCACCCCAACCCCTCTCCATGTGGGAGGGGTTTGTAAGGAGTCTGATAATTTTAAAAAAATATATGTCCGAAGAAAGAAAACCAGATGCAGGAAGAGGGAGCATGGCTTTTATTTTTGCAATCATACTCGGGCTGGGCCTGGGTTTGATGGTCAAGAATATCAGGATCGGAATATTGATAGGCCTGGTGCTGGGCATACTCATTCTTTTTACTGGTTGGGTGCGCATTTCAAAAAAGTAATTGTATGCAAGACAATAATAACGATAATGCCCCTTTGTTTAAGAACTGGAATTACTGGTACCTGCTGGTCATTATCTTCCTGGCAGTCCTCATCTTTTTATTTTACACACTCACCAAACGGTTTGCATGAGCCAACTCGATTGGATAGTACTGATTGCTACCCTGCTTGCCATCATTGCTTATGGCTTGTATAAAAGCCGTACTACGCACAACCTGGATGGCTATTTTCTTTCTAACCGCAGTATGCCCTGGTGGCTGGTGCTGCTGAGCATTATGGGCACACAGGCCAGCGCTATTACTTTTTTATCGGCACCGGGGCAGGCCTACACGGATGGGATGCGGTTTGTGCAATATTATTTTGGCCTGCCCATTGCTATGGTGGTCATCTGTATCACTTTTGTTCCCTTGTTCAATCGGCTGAAGATATATACCGCCTATGAATTTTTGGAGAAGCGGTTTGATATAAAAACAAGAACACTTACCTCTTCTCTTTTCCTGTTGCAGAGAGGTTTGTCAACCGGTATCAGCATATTCGCCCCCTCCATCATTCTTTCGTCTTTGCTGGGTTGGGATATTTATCTCACCAATATTTTTATGGGTGGGCTGCTGATTATTTACACAGTAACCGGTGGTGCCAAAGCAGTAGCTTATACGCAGCAGTTGCAGCTCATCATCATTTTTGGCGGTATGTTCATCGCTGGTTATTATGTAGTGCAAAATCTCCCTTCCAATGTAGGCTTTACCGATGCATTGGAAGTAAGTGGAAAACTTGGCAAGCTGAATGTGATCACAACCGGTATGAAAGGCGGTTCCTTTGACTGGAGCGACCGGTACAATATCATTAGCGGCATCATCGGCGGATTTTTTCTTGCGCTATCTTATTTTGGAACAGACCAGAGCCAGGTGGGCAGGTATCTTACAGCGAAGTCGACAAAAGAAAGCCGTCTTGGCCTGCTGATGAATGGATTGGTAAAAGTGCCGATGCAATTTTTCATCCTGCTGATAGGTGTGCTGGTATTTACTTTTTACCAGTTCAATAAAGCGCCGGTTTTTTTCAATCAAAAAGAACTGGTGCGCCTTGAATCATCGCAATACAAGGAGTCGCTTGCGGGGCTTCAACAACGGGCCGTACAGGTGCAATCGGAAAAGGATGTGCTGCTTTCCGATTATGCAACAACAAAATCATCAAATAGTTTGCTGCAGCTGAAATCGCTGCAGGCATCAACAGATAGTGTGCGAACAGAAGTGAAGAAGCTGATCAAAAAGAACGGTGGAGATAATAACGACACCAATTATATTTTTCTCCGCTTCGTAGTTGATTACCTGCCGGTGGGATTGGTAGGCCTGCTCATTGCCATTATCTTTCTTGCATCCTGGGGCAGCATTGCGGCAGCATTGAATTCGCTGGCCTCCTGCACGGTGGTTGATTTTCACAAACGGTTCATCAATAAAAATGAAACATCAGAAACAGATTACAAGGTAGCTAAATGGTACACATTTGGTTGGGGAGTTTTTTCCATCATCGTTGCCATGTTTGCCTATAATATCGGTAATAGCCTGATTGAGGCGGTGAATATACTCGGCTCATTGTTCTACGGAACAATCCTTGGAATTTTTCTTGTAGCCTTCTATTGCAAGAAAGTAAAAGGTAATGCTGTCTTCATCGCTGCCATCATCACAGAAGCTATCATCATCGGGTTATTCATCTTATCCCAAAAAGGAAAGATCGGACTGGGATTTTTATGGCTCAATGCCATTGGAGCTGCATTGGTGGTTCTTTTCAGTTTATTGCTGCACCTGTTCCTGCCACAAAAAAAGAACCCCGCCGATGAGTGACGGGGTTCTTAATAAAGTTCAGGAAAGTTATTACTTAGCCAATTCTGCCAATAATTTTTCATTCAGTTTTACGTAGTCGTCATTCTTTTGTTCAGTAGCCAGGGCCATTGATTTTTCAGCCGCCGCTTTTGCTTCATCTTTTTTGCCAAGTTTTGCCAGGCAGTTAGCTCTTTGGTGATGGATCCAGAAAGCATTAGGCTGCAACTCAACGCCTTTGTCAAACCATGCAAGCGCCTGGTTCAGGTCTTTACCATTATCCATATAGTACATAGCCGCATTGAAATAAGGACGATTGTCTTTATTCATCAGCTGGTCAATCTGCGCCATTACTTTCGTCTCCACATCTGTGCTGATGGGGAGCGACACAGCTGTTTTATCCCACATGATATGTAGCTCGCAGCTGTTGGGTTTTACATTGGCAAACTGCATGGTGAAGGTTTCCATGCTTTCTCCCATATTCATAGTATTGGCTTCCACCCTCACAACATCCTGGTCCTGCTTGTAACCGGCAGGGCTTGTTACATCTAATTGTTTAGTGATAATGATAGTCCAGCTTTTCTTTTCAGGAATCGTTACCAGGCCATATTTACCCGCTTTCACTTTCGTACCACTGATAGTAACGTCATCAGCGAATGTGAGGGTAGTGGCGTTGTTGGCCCCGGTGCGCCATACTTTTCCAAAAGGTACCAGGTCGCCAAATATCTTTCTTCCTTTCATTCCCGGACGGGAATAAGAAAGTTCAATATTGGAAACCCCAAAATTCTGTTTAATGGTTTGTGTAGGACTTGGCTGAGGAGTGGTCAGAGTTTGAGCATCTCCCATAAAAAAGGCAAAGGCAGCAATAGCTGTAAAAAATAGTTTTCTCATGACAAGTTTTTTTAGAGGGCAAAGGTAGGGAAGAGCCGGGAGTCCTGAGTCAGGAGTTCAGCCTCAGATCAGAAGTTGATGGTAACAGTCGTCCTGCCTTTTTTATTGGCATTGCGCCTCCATTTGGGGCCTTCTTTGATGAGGCGGATGGCTTCTTTGTCGCATTTGGCGCAAAGTGATTTTTCTACTTTAATATTAACAGGCTCTCCGTCTTTGTTTACTTCAAAAGAAACCTGCACCTGGCCACCATTATTCTGCTTTGTTTTTATTTCTTCGGGTTCATTCAGGTTGTTGGCAAGGTAAGCGTCATAATTATCCCAGCCATCTGCCGGTTCGGGTTCTTCCAGTTTCATAGTATTATTCGCTTCACGGCTGCGGGCTGCTGCATTTGGTTTTTGATTGTTGATTACAACTTCCGACAAACTCCTCCGGTCATCCTGCAATACCACCTGGTTATTAGGTGCTGTATTATTTAATTGAAAACTCCTGTTCTCAAAACCAATTGATCTTACCTGCACATCCACTACTGAGTCAGGATAGGTAAGGGTAAAGTAGCCTTTTGCATCCGTATAGGTTCCGGCATTATTATCTTGTGCATTGGTTACATTGGCAAAGGGCACACCCACATTATTGGAGTCCGTTACCCGCCCGCGGAATATGTTGGACTGATTGAAAAGACCGGCATTTGCCCTCTGTTCATCACTGACATTTCTGTTTGGAGTAATCGGGGCATTGGTTTTCTTTTGGGGCGCCGGGGTTTTAATATCAAATTGATCTTTCACCCCATCTTTATCAGCGTCGTTCCTTTTTTCATTTTTTGCAAGGGCTTTTGTTTCTTCCTTCAGGCCCTCTTTGTTTTGATTTGATTTCTCCGCTGCTTTGAATTTATCTTCTGCTCCGCCTGTTGTAATTGGAATGGCACCGGAGCCCGGGTTTGTAGTCACCGTAACGGCTTCAGTTTTCGGGGTTACATCATCTGTTCTGGAGAGAGCTGATGTTTTTTCTTTGCCAGAAATAATACCT
>CAYHPA010000180.1:0-6456 GCA_964358155.1 uncultured Chitinophaga sp. | reverse complement strand
TCTTTAAATTTACCGGGGGATTTTTGTCCGCTTTATTATATGCAGCGGTGCGATTTGTTTGTGGAAGTTTATTCTCTTCTGCTTCTGTGATATTTTCTTTATCGGATTCAACAGGATTATTTGGCAAAGCCTCAACCGGGTTTTTCTGAATATTTCCAACAGGACTCGTTTTACTTGTTTCAGCAGTTGAGTTTTGAACAGACTCAGGTTTGGCATCTGCAATTTTCCTATTACCCTGCCAGGGTTTGCTGACAAGCAACCAGGCACCGCCCCCCAATAAAAGGAAGAATAATAAGAAAAAGATGAGTCTTCTTTTCCTCTTCTCCTCTTGCGGAAGATGTTTGTCCAGCAGCTTTTCCATCTTTGTCCATGCCTGTTCATCATAAGCCGGATGGTGGTGGTCGGCTGCCTGCTTTACTTTATCGTCAAATTCTTCAAACGGCATTTCTTGCTATTTTAATATCATTTTTTTTAAACAGGATCTTTTGCAATTGTCTTCTTGCTTTGGAAAGGTTGGACTTGGATGTGCCGGTGGAAATGCCCAATTGCCCCGATATCTCTTCATGGCTCAGCCCTTCTATGACAAAAAGATTAAAAACAGTTCTGTAACCCGGTGATAATTCCTGTATGGCCCGGATGATCTCTTCGTACGACAATTTATCCACTGCATCTTCGCTAAGCGTAGGTACATGATAAACAACACTGTCCAGCTGGGTTACTATCTGGTGTTTCTGGTTTTTTCGGAAATGATCGATTGCTGTATATACCATAATCTTCCGAAGCCAGCCTTTAAAAGAGCTGATGACATCTGCATAAGCTGGTTGGTAGTGGTGTATTTCTTTGAATATTTTCAGGAACCCGTCATTCAATATCTCCACGGCGTCTTCCTGTTTACTGGTATAGCGGTCGCAAATGGCCATAGCATATCCGTAGAAAGAGCCATAAATTATTTTCTGGCTCTCCCTGTTATTGCGGGCACAGCCCTCAACATGAAAGGTCAATTCGTCGGCAGAAAGCAAGTCTGAGTAGTGTTTCATTGCCATATCGGGCAACGGGGATAAAAGGTTGCCCCTGAGCCTTTACAGGTGAACCAAGGTACAATTTATTTTGCGTCACACTTTCCGGCAGCTGCTTTACTTATTCATCAAGCCAGCTATTGTGTTGTAACTCAGTAAACAATTTTGCCCTGGTCTCTTTGACAGGTTTGGGAATGTTGCAAAGCAGCACATAAAATATTTTCTTTTCGGGCAGCCGGCGATAATAGCTGATAAACCCTTCATTGTTCAAAGTTTACATCAGCTTACCACCCTGAACACTTTCCATTTCTGCGTACCGGGAATGATCAATGGGGCAATAGCCTCCGAATATTGTTTGAACTGCGGCTGTCCCATTTCTGAAAGCGCCACTACAAAATCCTCCAGGTTTTCAAACTCATACTCATCAATAATGAGAGAGGGCGATTCGCCGATATGCCCTACATATACCTTGCTTTTTGATTTGGCAAAACGGGAAGAACGGAATTTCTCAGCTCCCCATTCCTTCATAATATCAAGGGCTTGCTTTTGCTTGCCAAAAACAATTTCCAGCGACCATTGGCAGATGTACATATAGTAAATGTTTTGTCTCCTTCTAAAGTAAGTCAAAAGCACTGCCCCTACTTCAACATCCTGGTAAACTTTTCCAGTTCTGCTATCTCAGCCGTGGAAAGCACTTCATTATTATCATACTTTGATTTCAGGAACAACACACGCCGATGTTGCGGATATTTATCCAGAACAGCCGTTATCATCTTTCCCGTTCCCTCATCTTTATTATATAATGGAGTGGCGGCAGGTAAAACAGATCTTTCCTTTGTGTGCTTTCGCAGGATGATGGCCTCCAGTGTGGCCAGTTTGTTTACAGGTATCGTTTGTACTCTTTGGGCCTTGCCGTATAATCCCTGCAATTGTTTTTTACTAAGCCCTCCCCTTTCCTGATATTGATACAACAGGCTTTGCACAAACGATGACTCCGGCTGCGCCTGCAACACGGCCTGCAAAACATCAAGTACAATATCCACGTCTGGTTTCAGCCTTTGCATGATTGAATGAAAATAAGCAATTTTTACTCTGCTGCTATTTGCACTACATCAAGCATAGCCTTCATTTGGTCAAAGGGATTTTTATCCGGCTGCTCCGCAGTGTTTATTTGTGCTGACACGAATCATTTTATTCATTAAACAAAAAAGTATATGTTATGAAAAAGATCATCAGTAAAACACTGGCATTGGTTGCCATTTGTACAACGCTATTCTCTTTTGCCCCAAAACCAGGAGGCGAAGGCTTCCAGATTTACCTGAACGACAAATTGCTGGTAGAGCGCTACGGTAATGAAATGAACAACACCGGCTCCATGCAACTGACATCGGCCACTGCCAATGACCAATTGATCATTAAATACCATCACTGCGGGCAGGTAGGTAAGAACAGGGTGGTGACAATCAAAGATGAGCAGAACAACGTGCTGAAAGTATTCCGCTATACAGACGCAGCCAAACCTGTACTGGCCATATCTGTTCCTGTAAAGGACATTCTGAGCCTTAAGAAAGAAAACACTGCTTTGAGGTTGTACTACTCTTCCGCAGAATTGCCCAATGGAAGGATGTTGACTTCTATCAATACATCAGCCGCTGTAACCGCAAAGTTGTAAATAAAAAAGCCCGTGTCGTCTAAGGTGACACGGGCTTTTGTATTTTGAGATTTGTTTTTTGAATTTCCGGGTTACACATGTCCTTCGGCCAGCATAGCATCGGCCACACGGACAAAACCGCCTATATTGGCTCCTTTCAGATAATCAATATTGCCAATGGCGTCTTTTCCATATTGACTGCACTGGTCATGTATTTTTTCCATGATTCCTTTTAGCCTGTTCTCCACCTCCTCTCTTGTCCAATACAGGCGGGCTGAATTTTGAGACATCTCCAACCCGGAAACAGCCACACCACCTGCATTGGTTGCTTTGCCCGGGGCATACAGGATTCCTTTTGCCTGCAAATAAGAAATTGCTTCAGGAGTAGTTGGCATATTAGCTCCTTCCGCCACAAGTTTGCATCCGTTAGAAACCAGTTTTTTTGCATCTTCTTCGTTCAGTTCGTTCTGAACAGCACAGGGCAATGCAACATCGCAGGGAATTTTCCATGGTTTTTCCCCTTCATAGTAAGGACAACCAAATGCTTCTGCATATTCAGCAATGCGTCCACGCCGTTTATTTTTTAATTCAAATAAGTAGGCAAGTTTTTCGGTACTGATACCATCGGGGTCGTAAATAAATCCATCACTGTCCGATGCCGTCAAAGGAATACCGCCGAAAGCAATCGTTTTCTCAATAGCATATTGCGCCACATTACCGCTGCCGGATATCACTACTTTTTTGTTTTTGATGGAATCGCCTTTCGTCTTCAGCATTTCATTCACAAAATATAACAGTCCATAGCCCGTGGCTTCCGGGCGGATAAGGCTGCCGCCGTAAGCGGCTCCCTTGCCGGTTAATACCCCGTTGAACTGATTGGAGAGCCTTTTATATTGTCCGAACAAAAATCCAATTTCCCTTGAGCCAACTCCAATATCTCCCGCCGGTACATCCGTGTCTTTACCAATATGCCTGAACAGTTCGGTCATAAAGCTCTGGCAGAACCGCATCACTTCATTATCTGATTTCCCTTTGGGATCAAAATTGGAACCTCCCTTACCCCCACCCATTGGCAGGGTAGTAAGCGAATTTTTAAACACCTGTTCAAATGCAAGAAATTTTAGAATCCCAAGATTAACATCCGGATGAAACCGCAATCCGCCTTTATAGGGGCCGATGGAATTGTTCATTTGAACACGGTAGCCCCGGTTCACCCGGTAAATTCCCTCATCATCCATCCACGGCACCCGGAAGATGATGATGCGTTCAGCTTCCACCATACGTTCCAGTATGTTGGCTTTTTGGTATTCGGGATGATCTTCCATAAAAGGAATGACGGCCTGCGCCACCTCATAAACGGCCTGGTGAAATTCTGGTTGATCCGCATTTCTTTTTTTCACCAATTGCATGAATTTGTCAATGGCAGAGTGTTCTGTTGCAATCATACAGCAAGTATTTTTCGTTAAGCAATCGTTGTACAGAACGGCTTGCCCCGTCCTGAATAATTTACCAATGTATAAAATAAATATGATAAAAAAACTGAGACTGCTTAAAATCAGTTTTATTAACAGGATTTAATAAATCCACCGTCCTTGTTTTGCTTGAATTCAGTCTTGGATTAAAAAAAACTACAAGTTTCGGTAATGAAATTCCTGAAGAGATGAATAATCAATCACTTTCCTCCAAATGAAAATGCTGGTGATGCGCCCCTGCCGCAATATGAAGAGAGAAACTCATGATCGCTGTATCCTTCAGAAGATTGATCAATGCCTGGCGTTTCATTTCAATAACTCCTGCATTGAGATAATTGGGTATATGAACTGTTATGATAAATACAAGCAACAAGGCCGCAAATACGTAACCAACTAATTTTACATATTGATTAAACATAAAAGACAGACCCACTAAAATAAAACCGCCCCCGACTATATAAGCCAGTTTAATTCCACCGGGCAGTTCAACCGGTACATAAATCAGCAGTTCACGGGGATAATTAAAAGAAAAAAATCCAAAACCAATAAGAACTAACGCCAGCAGGTAAATAGATACCCGGGAGATAATGTGGTAATGTTTCATAGCTGAAAATTTCCGAGAAGGTAGGAGTTCCAACTATAAAATCTTATGATTTTAATCTATATGACACATGACAAACTCCCGTTAAGGCATCTCTCCGGCTTATTCCAGAATAATACTGAAACCTATATTATGCAAACTCTGCCCTTCCTTCGCTTCGCTCCCACGACATTCGTCGGGGCAGGCAGGATGACATCAGATCATTGCTTTTGAAATTGAGCCCGTATCACATTCAATGCACCTCCTGCCTTAAACCATTCAATCTGTGGCTGGTTGTAGGTATGATTAACTGCAATGCTATCTGACGAACCATCCTTGTGATTCAATACAACCGTAAGCGGCTGACCCGGAGCAAAAGAAGTTAGCCCGTCAATATCAATGCTGTCATCTTCCTGCACTTTATCGTAATCTTCTTTATTGGCAAAAGTCAATGCCAGCATACCCTGTTTTTTCAGGTTGGTCTCATGTATCCTTGCAAAGCTTCTTACAAGTATTGCCCTTACACCAAGATGCCTTGGCTCCATGGCTGCATGTTCTCTTGATGAGCCTTCTCCATAATTTTCATCACCCACCACAATACTTCCGATACTGGCTGCTTTGTAAGCTCTTGCTGTTGCAGGTACTGCTCCGTATTCTCCGGTCAATTGATTTTTAACGTTATCGGTTTTGTCATTGAAATAATTCATAGCGCCGATCAGCATGTTGTTGGATATATTATCGAGGTGGCCTCTGAATTTTAACCAGGGTCCTGCCATACTGATATGATCAGTAGTGCATTTACCTTTTGCTTTTATCAGCAGTTTTAATCCTTTCAGGTCAACACCTTCCCATGCTGCAAATGGTTCCAGTAATTGCAAACGTTTTGAATCAGCAGCTACTTTTACCTGCACAGCACTGCCATTGGCAGCAGGAGCCTGGTAACCGGCATCTTCTACAGCAAAACCTTTAGGCGGTAACTCAAAACCAGTTGGCTCGTTGAGCATCACTTCTTCCCCTTTTGCATTTTTTAATTTATCTGTCAGCGGATTAAATGCAAGTGTTCCGGCCATTGCCAATGCGGTCACCAATTCCGGTGAACCGACAAAAGCATGTGTGCTGGAAAGCCCGTCATTTCTTTTTGCAAAATTTCTGTTGTAAGAAGTAACGATGGTGTTCTTGCGGTTGGGATCATCAATATGTCTTGCCCACTGCCCGATGCAGGGACCACAGGCATTAGCCAATACCATACCGCCTACATCTTCAAATTCTTTAATGAAGCCATCTCTTTCGATGGTATAACGAACTGTTTCACTACCCGGGGTGATGGTAAATTCAGAAACTGATCTCAATCCTTTACTCATTGCATCTTTTACAACGGAGGCACTGCGGCTGATATCCTCATAAGAAGAATTGGTGCAGGAACCTATTAAGGCCACTTCTATTTTAGAAGGCCATCCATTTTTTTCCGCTACCTCTTTTAATTTGGAAATCGGCGTTGCCAGGTCGGGAGTAAATGGGCCGTTGAGATAAGGCTCCAGTGTATTCAGATCTAATTCCAATAACTGGTCATAATATTTTGCCGGGTCAGCATATACTTCTGCATCGGGACGAAGATGCTCCCTGATGCCATCAGCTGATGCCGCTACTTCTTCACGGCCTGTAGCTTTCAGATAAGCACTCATCTTACTATCATAAGCAAACACCGAACAGGTGGCTCCGATCTCAGCGCCCATATTA
>CAYHPA010000179.1:0-6466 GCA_964358155.1 uncultured Chitinophaga sp. | reverse complement strand
GGCAGTATATACCGTACTCTGTGCTACTGCTGTCGTAAATGGGTTTTATGAAATGAATTCAGATATGAATCCTTGTAATACAGTTAGCATAGATGTGAATGTTACAACAGTTGGAACCTATACAATAACAACTACACAAGCCGGAGTTACTTTTGCAAAATCCGGAACATTTGCAGCCACAGGAGTTTCGAATATTACATTGCAGGCGACAGGCAGACCAACATCATCCGGACCAAAAACTTTTAGCCTCCCGGCTCCGTCAAGTTGCAGCTTTAGTGTTACTATTGATGCTGAATCACCACCCTACGATTGGAATTTTACTATTACTAATCTTACACCTTCAGCCGCATACCGCGGACAGGATGATGCTTCACAATTAACCCCGGTAGGTACCGGGGTGGCGTTTAATTTTGATGGCTCTAATTCTATAGGCTCGGATCGTTTTCAATTTGCACTTGGCGATATTAATGGAACAATAGCTGCCGGTGAAACATACAGTACTACCGTTACATTCCCCGCAGCCAATGCTGCCCTTTTCCAATATGATACGGATTGTGGCACTATTCCTTATGAAGCAGGCCCAACTATAACACTTACATCAATGACATTTACAGTAACATCGCATAATGTCGCAGCAAAAACTATTACAGGTACTTTTTCCGGGACTGCCAAGAATTCAGCAGGGCAAACAATTACTATTACTTCCGGTACATTTACAGGTACGTATCCTTAAAAATGAATAGTCTTTAAATAAATTGAAAAGGCTGCCAACCGGCAGCCTTTTACTTTTGGAAGAATGCCATATACAGGATGACAGGTTACAATCATCTGCCGGCTGATGAAACATTAATAGGGTTGCTTCATTAAATAAATTCATCACAGGCATGCCCGTTAATTTCCCTACATTCGCCGCCACAAAAAAATATTATGAGACAGGATGAATTACTGGCAAAACGGAGTGGCAACAAATGCGAACTATGTGAAGCAACAGCTAACCTGAAAGTGTATGAAGTGCCACCCGCCACCGGCAATATGGAGGATGCAGTGCTGGTATGCCCCAAATGCCTTGCCCAAATTGAAAAGAAAGAAGAACCTGACAGCGCACACTGGCAATGCTTAACCACCAGCATGTGGAGCGAGGTGCCCGCAGTGCAGGTGATGGCATGGCGCATGCTGAACCGGCTGCGCAATGAAAGCTGGGCAGCCGAACAGCTTGATCTGATGTACCTGGATGATGAAAAACTGGCCTGGGCCAAGGCCAGCGGCGATCATGAAAGTGATGGTTCGGTTGACCTGCACAGGGATTGCTACGGCGCCATCCTGCAGAGCGGCGATAATGTAGTACTCACAAAATCATTGGATGTAAAAGGTTCCACCGTAAATGCCAGAGTGGGAACGGTGGTGCGCAATATCCGCCTGGTGCCGGATAATAAAGAACAAATAGAAGGACGAATAGAAGGCCAGCAGATTGTGATACTGACAAAGTACCTGAGAAAGCAGGGCTGATTGGTTGCTGAATTTCAGTAGTGTCCCACCCGATAACTATCGGGTTTGAAATTACCCGTCCCATCGGGACGTTTCATGGGTAGAATGATGACATAAAGCCAAACGCAATGTCCCGTAGGGACATCTCGTACTACACCAATCGTTCCTATGGAACGACACAATGCGGTTAAAATTTGCAGCTACCTATCAGATGTCCCTACGGGACAAGAAAATTTCAAATCAGGACACTACCTGAATTTCTTCCCCGCCCCTGCAAATAAGCAGGGGGATAGCTTTGTAAAACCGGTTTCGGTCATCCGATAATCATCGGGTTTGAATTTTAATTGATATAACATAACTGTGATTATTCGGTGTTTCTGAGGTGGATAATACAGCCACAGAAACACCGAACTATCCGGCATTAACTGATATGGTATGATAAACCCGATCTGTATCATAAACCAAAATGGATTTATAGCTAAGTTGCATTTCAATCAATCAGAAAATGCCCCATATCCTCGACAATATGATCTGGAACGCCATCAGCACCGGTAACAGAGATATTGCACTGCTAGATGGTGATGTGGGTTGCTATCAACCCGATATCGCTCCATTTGTCGGATTAAAAGAATTAAATGATGAGAGTTTGAAGAAGCTGCATGATTTTATTTCCGCTGACAGGCGGGTGGCTATTGCATACTTCAATAAAATTTCTTTAGATAAAAATAACCCGATAGCTATCGGGTGGGAAGTAATACGGCAAATGGAATGCTGCCAGATGGTTTATGAATACCCGATGAATACTTTCACTACTGCGAAATCTCATTTGATAGTTCCGCTCACAGCGGAGCATGTTCCGCAAATGCTGGAGCTGACCCGGCTTACAAAGCCCGGCCCGTTCTTGCAACGTACTATTGAATTTGGTAATTACTTCGGCATTTTTATTGACGGCCGCCTTGCCGCCATGACGGGGCAGCGTATGCACCCATTGCCCTATATGGAAGTAAGCGCCGTATGCACACATTCGGATTTCAGAGGTAAAGGCTATGCCAAAGCCTGCATGCTGCATGTGATGAAGCTGATACTGGATAATTCCTTTATTCCTTTTTTGCATGTGCTTACCAGTAATGCCAGCGCTATTGCACTTTACGAATCTATCGGGTTCCGCACCCGCACGAAGCTGAATATTGATATGATAAAAAGATTGTGAAGTCTCATCGGCAAAGATCTATACAGATTGTCCTTACAGCAGCCCCAGTTTCTTAAACTCCACGCCGTTGAAGATGCGGCAGAGGTTCATGTCATTTGTTTCCCTGAATTTATCAGCATGTGTCTCTATTACAATCCTCCACAGATTCTTCTTGCCCAGTTCTTCAAAATCGGGGGCTTTGATGAACATGCCTGTTACTGAACTGCGGAGTTTGAAGTCAATCTTTGCCATGCTGTTTATATTGTTTTTCCTGTTTACAAATTCGCCTACTTTTTCGATTGTCATATATGAATGTTTATGTTGTTGAATTTAAAATATGCCGGGTATGGAACTCTTTGCAGAATTACGTATCCAGTTAAAAACAGATAGTTCGCTTTTCACCTCATAGGGCAAACGGGTAGCTATTTGCATTTCTATTGTCCGGCCTTCTTCCAGTGTAAAACGTTCCGATAATGATCCATAGAAGTTGATAAGGAAAAGCACCTGGCTGCTGTTAAAACGGTTGAACAGGCGGCGGGTAGGCTGCCCCGTAAATAATTGTTTATTATCAGCAGGCTGGTAATGGGTGCCGGTCAGGTCTTCTTTCAAAAAATGCATATTTGCTTATTTAAAGATGAATAAAGCCATAGCGCCCAGGGCGATATGGCAAAAGCAAGGCAACAAAAAGAAAAGAGGAGATTAACTTTTACCGGTAGGTAGCAATAATTACACTTGTCCTGACTGAATGTTGAAATACTGATTTCAATGAAGATAGGCTTTTTAAGCGGGAGCGGGGGGATTAGTTTTGGGAGGGTTTATAGAGCATAAACCCTGAAGGGGTGTGTAATTATTATAGAACGTAACATGCGATTGTTTTGAACCCCAAAGGGGTGATATATCTAATATCACCCCTTCGGGGTTTGGTTGAAGAATTTTACATGAACGGCAGGAGCCAGTGTAACATTTAATCTCTCCGGTGCGTCGGGTACAGCATATCCGCCATTGTTTTAAGCCTTTTATCAAAGTCTTGCCGCAGTGGCCTTTCCAATTGTATAACTTTCATAAAACGAAAGCCATGAAAAAGACATTACTGCTTATTGCTGCTGTCACTCTTTTTACCATTAGCAAAGCCCAGGAAGGGCATGGGGGATTACAGTCTTCCACTGCCGCAGATATCAGCAAACTTACTGCTGCAGACTGGCAGGCCGACCTGCGCTTTTTGCAGCAAACAGCGCATCAGGATTATTCTTTTCTTTTTAAAAAAATAACGGCAGCAGCATTTGATGCGGCTGTTGAGGAGTTGTATAAAGCTATGCCCGGTATGCAGGCACATGAGCGGCAGGCGGGTATCGGCCGCATCGTGGCCATGTTCAAATACGGACATACTTCATTGGGCTGGCGGCTCAGCCCGTTTAAGTACCATGTGGCGCCGGTAAACTTTTATTGGTTCAGTGACGGGTTGTATGCGGAAGGGGCCGATAAAAAATATGCTGCTATCGTGGGCGCAAAACTGCTGAAAGTGGAAGGGATGCCTGTGCAGCAGGCGCTGGAGAAAATAAAACCACTGGTGCCGGCAGAAAATGAACAGTTCTTCAAAGCATACGGGCTGGATATGCTGGCCATACCTGAAGCCCTGCATGCACAGGGCATCACTAAAGAACTGAAACGAAACATCAGCTACAGTTTTGAAAAAGACGGAAAAATTTTTGAACAGGTGATAGAAGGTGTTGAGGGTTTTCACCTGCTAAGAAATTATGGTTTTGCCAAACAGGAAGCCGAGTGGATAAGTGCACGAAACCAGGAGGCTACGCCTTCTTACCTGAAGAACCTTGACAAGAATTATTATTATGAGTACTTGCCTGCAAGCAAAACCGTGTATGTGCGCCAAAGCCAGGTGCTGGATGACAAGACAGAAACCATCGCCGCTTTTTACAAAAAAGTTTTTGAATTCATAGATAAGAACGAGGTGGACAAACTGGTGATTGATGTAAGACTGAACGGCGGGGGAAATAATTACAAGAACAAACCGGTGATCACCGGGATTGTGGAAAGCAAAAAGATCAACCGGCCGGGAAAACTTTTTGTGATCATCGGGCGGCGCACTTTTTCCGCCTGCCAGAACCTGGTGAATGAATTCAGCAATTATACCAATGCCATATTTGTGGGAGAGCCCACTGCTGAGAATGTAAATTTTTATGGCGACACCCGCCGGGTTGATTTGCCCAAAACAGGCATACCTGTATTTCTTTCGTTTGCCTGGTGGCAGGATAAGCCGCAATGGGAGAATGCCGACTGGCTGGCGCCGCAGCTGGCAGTGGACATGAGCTTTGAAGAATACAAAACCAATAAGGATCCGGTGCTTGATGCCTGCCTGAACTTTAACGACAATAATGCAGTGACGGATCCTGTGGCGAAGCTGCAGGAATTGTTCATGGCCCGTAAAATAGATGAACTGGAGGCGGAGGCCAAAAAGATGGTGGCTGATCCAAGCTATCGCTATATTAATTTTGAAACAAGGTTCAATGATGCAGGTTACAAACTGCTGAATGATAAACAAACCGAAGGCGCTCTTTATATTTTCGGGCTGAACACAAGGCTGTATCCAAAATCTGCCAATGCATGGGACAGCTACGCAGAGGCACATTGGAAAACCGGGAAGATTGATAAAGCCATTGAGTATTACAACAAGGCTATTGAACTGGATCCGGATGGTGACACCGGTCGCAATGCAAGGGAAATGCTGAAACAGGTAATGGCGGAAAAGGGAAAATAGCTGTTACTGTTTGATATGTATAGTTTGAACAGCCATACTAAGTAGCAAGACGCCAGGCAAGCAGCAGCAGAATAATAAAGACAATGATAGTATAGATCTGCTTGTTGTACTTAGCCAGCCATTCGGGGAGATAGATGTCAAAGTTGTGACGGGCGGAACCGGAATAGCGCCGGGCAACCAGCGTAACAGGGCAAACCCGTTTGAAGATAATAAGGGTAATTGTTTCCAGTAAGATAAGCCCGAGGCAAATCCACACCCATTTATCTATTGTATCCGTCAGCACAGCATACAGCAGGTAAAATATCACCACGTTGAAGAATACCCAAATCAGTGTATGAATGAGCTTAATGATAACCAGTTTGCTGTTGTCGGTCATACTGATTGATTTCCGAAGCCGTGATGCGTGTCTCACGCATCACATTTGGTTTATAACTCCGTTGCGTGGCGACACGCAACGGGGCGTAGGTATGAATGAGTTTAATGATAACCGGTTTGCTGTTGTCCGTCATACTGATGGGCAACATCTATTTCTCTCCTGCAATCACAATAGCTGCGTTATTGATATTCACTTTTCCATCCGGGAAGTGCTGACCGATTTGTGCATACACTTCATTTTTTATCTGCTGCCTGCTGGCATCATCGGCCTTTGACATGGCTGCTGCAAACGGCGCTGCCACTTCGCAAGTCATATTCCAGTAAGTATCCACATCGCCGGCCCTGAACTGTCCCGTAACAGGTGTTTCGGTCACATTCCTTAATCCCGCTTTTTCAAATATTTCATTGATAAGCCCGGGCTTTGAACAGCGGAACATACCGGG
The DNA here is from genome assembly GCA_964358155.1 of uncultured Chitinophaga sp. Lineage (GTDB taxonomy): Bacteria > Bacteroidota > Bacteroidia > Chitinophagales > Chitinophagaceae > JJ008. Next base: position 201 of record CAYHPA010000179.1, on the reverse strand, counting down.
CGCCCCGGGGGCAGGTGCCGGCAACTGCATAATGCGGTTCACCGTTCCCATGGTAATCGTTACCCACAAATTTTTTTCAGGTCCATCCCACACTGAAGTGGCAATGCGGCCACCGGGTTTTAACACACGGGCCATTTCATTGGCGGCCATCTGCATATCGGGAAAGAACATAAAACCCATGCGGCAGCTGATGGCATCAAA
>CAYHPA010000178.1:0-6480 GCA_964358155.1 uncultured Chitinophaga sp. | reverse complement strand
TTTTGCTTCGCTACAGCGGTGTTCAATCATCGTAGGAAAAAGTTTTTCTAATCTTTCCCGGAAACCGGGGATTTTATTGGTAGGTAATTGTTCGAGTTCTTCCAGGTCCAGCTTCATCTGGATGAGTTTATTGCGGCGCACACTCCAGTAGTTGGGGCCTTTCAGCACTTTTATCTCCAGTATCTTCATGATTCAGTTGTTGAAGTTGGAAGTTAAGTGATTTTGATTTTGTAGCCAACATCTGTGCTACTATCGTCGTTCGGTAATTCTACTGAACAATTTTAACCGCAGAGACGCAAAGACGCAGAGAGCGAGTCTAAGCGAAACTCATAACTATCCGGTATAAAGACCCTGCGCCTCCCCGCCTCTGCGGTTTATTTTCTTATATTTATCTATAAATTATCTTTATGCCCGAAACCAATCGCCGCCGTTTTCTAAAAAGGGCAGGCATATTTTCAGCTACTGCTTTCTTTACATCATTAGCCAAACCGGCATGGTCAAGAAACCTGGATGCTGCATTGAGAGATGCTGAAGGGGTATCTGCTACCGATCTTGCCACCGAAGAGGATTTTTGGTATTATATCCAGCAATCATTCACTGTTTCGCCTTCGCTCATCAATTTGAACAATGGCGGAGTTTCGCCTGCGCCTAAAACGGTACAGGATGCCATGAAGCGGTATTATGATTACTGCAACGAAGCGCCGAGTTATTATATGTGGCGCATACTGGATCAGGGCCGTGAGCCACTTCGGCAAAACCTGGCAAAGCTGGCAGGCTGCGATACGGAAGAAATTGCCATCAACAGAAATTCATCGGAAGGTTTGGAAACGGTCATCTTCGGGATGCAATTAAAGGCAGGGGATGAAATTGTTGCAGCCAAACAGGATTATCCCAATATGATCAATGCCTATAAGCAACGGGAAATGCGGGATGGAATAAAAATGGTCTGGATAAACCTTGAGCTGCCAAGTGATGATGAGGAGTATATGGTGAGACAGTATGTGAATGCATTTACTTCCAAAACGAAGGCGGTTCATATCACCCATATCATTAACTGGAACGGGCAGATATTGCCGGTAAAGAAAATTGCTGCTGAAGCACACAAACGGGGAATTGAAGTAGTAGTAGACGGGGCACATAGTTTTGCTCATACGAATTTTAAAATCCCTGAACTTGATGCAGATTATTTTGCTGCCAGTTTGCACAAGTGGTTGTATGCTCCCATCGGCAGCGGTATGTTATATGTGAGAAAGAATAAGATAAGAACATTGTATCCTTTATTTGCCACCAATGAGAACCCGTTAAAGGATGATATAAGGAAATTTGAAAACCTCGGCACCCGGCCCATGTTTATTGAGCAGGCCATCACAAAGGCTCTGGAGTTTCATGATATGATCGGCAGCGAAAGAAAAGAGAAGCGGCTGCACTATTTAAAAAACTACTGGTTTGATAAAGTGAAAAATATTCCGAAAGTAAAACTGAATACATCCTTTGATCCTAAATGGGGCTGCGCCATCGGGAATGTAGCTGTGGAAGGAAGAAAAGTGGGGGAACTGGATAGTTTTCTGCTGGATAAATACAGGGTGCATACCGTCGGCATTGAGTGGGAAAATATTCATGGCGTGCGGGTGACGCCGAATGTGTACACTACATTGAAGAACCTGGATGTGCTGGTGGAGGGAATAAAGGCATTTGCGAAAAGCTAATTGCTAAGCATTAACTCATACTAGAAATACATGTCTGTATTAGAGGAATTCAAGAGTAATTTTTATAGAAAGGGGACAAAAAGGATCCAACCTATTAAAGTGATTATGTGTTTGATACTGTTTTTAGGTTTGATTGCTTTTGCGGTATTCAAAGAAAAAGACTTGGCACAAAAAAGCAGGGAACGCAAAGAGAGTCTGCGATACACAATTGGAATTACAGGCAAGGTGCATAAAAATTTCAAGAGCTCAAAGCCAACAGTTGACTATTATTATAAATATTATAGAGATCAATACAGCGGAACACATCATGTTGGTGCAAGTAATGAAAATAATTTAATCTCAAACGGCGGCCGCTACTATGTTGAGTTTTCTTTTAAAAACCCAAAAAACAGTGAACTTTTGTTAGACTATCCAGTGCAAGACAGTATTTTGACAGCACCTCCTAATGGGTGGGATTATATACCTGGGTATAGATAATGGATCCTAATTTTGAAAATTCTCTTTTGCCTTATTATATCTCCATTAAAAAGGAGTTTAAATTACAGCGTTAACTCTGTTTAAATGTCCACACCACTCACCAACCGCAAAATAAATCTGCTCCAGGCCACTTCTATCAATATGATAGATATGGTGGGCATCGGGCCATTTGTGGTAATGCCTTTTGTAGTGGCACAGTTCAAAGATGGCCTCTTTATCTGGGCATGGATATTCGGCGCTGTCACCGCTTTTGTTGATGCCATGATTTGGAGCGAACTCGGCGCAAAATTTCCATTGGCCGGCGGCACATACAATTTTAACCGTATTGCTTTTGGAGAAAAGGGTGGCAGGCTGATGAGTTTTTTATACGTCTGGCAAACATCCATACAGGCGCCGCTGGTGATGGCTTCTGCTGCGATAGGGTTTGCAGAGTATCTCACTTATATAGTTCCAATGTATGAGTGGCAGCAGAAAATGGTCTCGGGCGGATTGGTGATACTGGTTTTCTTATTGCTTTATCGCAAGATTGAATCCATCGGGAAGATATCTGTAGTGATGGGGGTCATCGTGATGCTAACCATCGCCTGGATTATTATCAGCGGGCTATCCAACCAGGAACATTCAGTCAAATTCATTCCATCAGGGGAGGAATCATTTTTTTCTTATGCTTTCTGGGCGGCCATCAGTCATGCTTCGGTAAAAACGGTGTATGCCTACCTGGGCTATTATAATGTTTGCCATTTGGGTGGCGAGATAAAGAATCCCGGGAAGAATATTCCCCGCAGCATTTTCATTTCCATTTTTGGTATTGCCACCTTATACCTGCTGATGAATATCAGTGTAATGGGAGTGATAAGCTGGGACTCGGTCAATAAAGCTGATAAATATCTTGTCAGCTCATTCATGGAACAACTATATGGGCCAACTGCCGGCACGATCATAACAGTGCTTATACTCTGCGTTGCGTTTTCGTCTTTATTCGCCCTGGTACTGGGTTATTCAAGGGTGCCGTATGCAGCGGCAGTGGACGGAAATTATTTTAAAGCGTTTGCAAAGCTGCATCCCCAAAAAAATTTTCCCTATGTATCACTGATCTTCCTGTGTGCTCTCGGATTTGTGTTCAGCCTGCTGTTTAAGTTGTCACAGGTAATAAGTTCGATTCTTGCGATGCGCATCATTGTACAGTTCATTGCACAAGCGGTGGGAGTGGTATTGCTCCGCAAAAAATCTGGAACAAAGGATCTGCCGTATAAAATGTGGCTCTTTCCTTTGCCTGTCATTCTTTCCATTGCCATCTGGATATTCCTGTTTATTTCTACCGGGTGGTTTGCGTTGTGGGGGAGCCTGATAGCTGTGGCAGGAGTTATTGTTTACCTGCTGAAAAATAAGGTAACCGCAGAGGCGCAGAGGCGCTGAGTTTTTTTTGCATTACTGTATTTATCCTCTCTGCGTTCTCCCCGCCTCTGCGGTTAAATTTCCACAACTTGGCCCGCAAAAGGCGGGATTTCCACAATCTTATCATTTCCCGTTATCATTAAATTGTTTTTCTATTACATTTGTCGGTAATCAAACCCTTTTGAATGAGTCATCCCAAAGGAAAGCTGATTGCAATAGGCGGTGCAGAAGATAAAGGCACCGACCTGGAAACCGGGGAAATTCACCGCAATAATCTCAATTTTTTTGAATTAGGCATTCTTCGCCGGGTGGTAGAAGAGGCGGGAGGCGCTTCCGCAAGGATAGAAGTAATAACCACCGCATCCACTATTCCATATGAAGTAGGGGAGAATTATCTCAACGCTTTTGGAAAGATCGGCTGCACCAATGTGGGTGTGATGCATATCCGCAACCGCCAGGATGCTATGGATGATGAATACATTGAACGCATCCGCCACTGCGATGCGGTGATGTTTACAGGCGGAAACCAGCTGAGGCTGAGTGTGACAGATGGAGGGACGGAGTTTTTGTCCATTCTTAAAAAAAGATACAAGGAGGATAATTTTCTGATAGCAGGTACATCTGCCGGGGCCATGTCCATGGGCCAGGTAATGATCTATGAAGGCAATGCCGCAAGGGCCCACTTGAAAGGCGAAGTAAAAATGACGACCGGGCTTGGGTTTATCAGCTCCATTATTATTGATTCACATTTCGAAAAGAGAGGACGGTTTGGAAGATTAGTTCAAGCGGTCGCTACCAATCCTTCCGCCATTGGTATAGGTTTGGGTGAGGATACAGGCATGTTGATCACAGATGGTAATAAGATGGAAGCGATTGGCAGCGGGTTGGTGGTCATTATTGACGGGCATGACGTTCTTCATTCCAATATTGCCGATATTCCGGATGGCAACCCGGTAAGTATTGAAAACCTGAAAGTGCATTTTTGCGAGAAAGGAAACGGCTACCTGATCAAAGAGAGAAAATACCTGCCGGAAGCCAGTGATGGGGCGGTGATAAAGAAGCAGGTGGATGTGGAGTAGTGGGTTGAAAGTTTGAGGTTTAAAGTCTAAAGTTCGTTAACAAGGCAACGTTCTTATAGCAAATAGGCATCTGGTAGTCCGGGTGCTTTTGTATTTTTATATAATAACAAATCATATGAAGAAGCTTTTATTCATTTCGGCGATAGTATTTCTTTCCTGTGCCTTTACACAGCAAAAGAAAACGAAGGTCATTTTCTTTGGTGATTCTATAACAGAATTGGGGGTAAAAAGGGACAGGTATGTTGGTTATATCCTGAAAATGGACAGTATGCTGAAAGTGCAGAAGAAGGACGACCAGTATGAACTGCACGGCACTGGCATCAGCGGCAATAAGGTATATGACCTTTATCTGAGGGTGGAAGATGATGTACTGACAAAAAACCCCGATGTGGTAGTGGTATATGTGGGAGTGAATGATGTATGGCATAAAACGCTTCGGGGAACAGGAACGGATGCTGACAAGTTTGAAAAATTTTACCTTGCCATTTTAAAAAAATTAAAAGACCGGAATATCAATGCCATTCTTTGCACACCGGCTGTGGTGGGAGAGAAGACAGACTACTCTAATCCTTTGGATGGCGACCTGAATCTTTACAGTAATATCATCCGCGACATCGCAAAAAAGAACAGCCTTCCGTTGATTGATCTTCGTAAAAAATATCATGATTACCTGGACAAGAACAACCCCGATAATAAAGACAGGGGGATACTCACTTATGATGGGGTACACATGAATGATGCCGGCAACCAGTTTCTGGCTGATGCGATGTGGAAGACGATAAAAGAAATTAAATAGATTTAATAGCGTTCTATATCTATCAGCTCATATCCATCATCGTCGTATGCATTGTGATAAGTAGTTAGCCATTCACAATAATCATAACCGTAGATATAGTGTTCAGCAACAGATGATTTTTCCCACAAGCCCGACCATTTTCTCGTATTACCATCCATATAAGTATCAACATCTATTAAACGCCAGTCTTTGTCATTGAGTTCTCTTCTTTTGTCCCTGAACTCTGTTGTTTCATAATTTCTTACCATCACTACATCTTCGCCTGCAATCCAAACCCCGGCCCATTGGTCGCCATACTTTTCAATATCAACGAGCTTTAATCCTTTTTCCCCGTATTCCACCCATTTATCATGCATTTCCTGGTGACTCATCTCCCTGTGCAGCAGATAGCCACCCGCCATCTGAATAAACAAGCCGGCCCACTTCCGTGTATTGCCATCCATATAGGTTTCAATATCAGTCAAGCGGTAACCGGCATTGCTGAGTTCTTTCCACTTGATATTGAAATCGTCATGACTGTAATTTCTGATCATAGCCGACTTCTTATTTGTCTTCTTGAAAATGCCATCCCATTTTCTTGCTCCGCTTTTTTCATAGGTTGAAAAATCGGAGCAATAGTAACCTTTATCAAGCAGCCAGTCCCATTCAGCATTGAATTCATCTGTGGAATAACCTCTGCGTATTACTGTCTCATCACCTTTACCGGTTTTTCTCCAGACTCCGGTCATGTTGTCCCCGCATTTGAGTGTTTTGCCGCAGTAGTTGACTGGCAGATCACTAAGCCCCCAATCCTTGCCAATTACCGCCTGTATTTTTTTTGCCAGTCTTGCTTCACTAACGTAATCGTCTCCGTTAATCATCAGCACCACGCCGGTTTTTGAAGCAGGAAAAAATCCCATATAGGTTCTCACATCGCTATGAATGCCATTATGAAAAACATATACCTCGCTATTCAGTGTATCTCTCCATGTTACAAAGCAGTATGAGTTATTATTGGAAACAGGTTGCCATATAGCGGCTGTATTTT
>CAYHPA010000177.1:0-6543 GCA_964358155.1 uncultured Chitinophaga sp. | reverse complement strand
GATGGCATCTTCTATATTGGGTTCATCAATTATTATTTTTTGGAAACGGCGTTCAAGCGCTTTGTCTTTTTAAAAAAATTTCTGGTATTCGTTGAGTGTAGTAGCGCCAACAGCACGCAGGTCGCCTTTGGCCAATGCAGGTTTTAAAATATTGGCGGCATCCATTGCCCCTTCGCCGCCGCCTGCGCCCACCAATGTGTGTATCTCATCAATGAAAAGAATTATTTCTCCGTCGCTGCCGCTTACTTCTTTTACCACGGCTTTCAAACGTTCTTCAAACTCACCTTTATATTTTGCTCCGGCGATCAGCAGGCCCATGTCCAGTGCATAAATAATTTTTGATTTCAGGTTCTCCGGCACATCACCATTTACAATCCGGTGTGCAATGCCTTCGGCAATGGCAGTTTTACCAACGCCGGGTTCACCAACGAGTATCGGGTTGTTCTTTGTCCTTCTGGAAAGTATATGCAGTGTCCTTCTTATCTCTTCATCACGGCCAATAACGGGGTCGAGCTTTCCCTGCCGGGCCAGTTCATTCAGATTCTTGGCGTATTTATTCAGCGCATTGAATTCCTGCGATTGCGTTTGCGAAGTAACGGTTTCGCCTTTTCTTAATTCTTTGATGGCAGCTATCAAACCTTTTTCAGTAAGGCCAGAGTTCTTCAATAATTTTCCGCTGGCATCATTGCCCTGCACGATGGCGAGCAGCAAGTGCTCGGGCGTTACAAATTCATCATTGAATTGTTTGAGTGCTGCGCCGGCCCTTAATATAACATTGTTTGCTTCACGACCGATCTGCTGTGCCGCTTCGCCAGTTGCTTTGGGAAGTTTATTGATGAGTTCATCCAGCTTACTGTCCACCAGGTTGACGGTTACATTATTTTTCTTCAGCAAATACTCCACAGGAGAGTCCTGCTGTTCCAGCAATGCTTTAAGGATATGCTCCGTTTCAATATTCGGGTTCTTTGCATTGAATGCGAGTTGCTGTGCCGATTGAAAGGCTTCTGCTGCTTTTATGGTAAAATTTCCGAGGTTCATAACATTAAATTTAAAGTCAACGGTCCACAGACCATAGTAGTTTTCGTGTATTGCCGTGGACTATCGACTATGGACTGTTGACCATCAACAATACTCAAATCACAATCCAAGTACACAATTCCCGAAACTATGGCATATAAAGTGAATTATACCTGCATGAAAGTCAGACCGGGAGGTGGTTTTCTGCAATAGTTGCAGCCGGCCAAATGGGAAGTATAGAGAAACCGCTTACCAGAATTTTGCATACAGGGCCGCGATGATCATCAACACCACCACAATCATGGCGAGCAACGATGGTTTGATCTTAAACATTTCCTTATCCAATGCAAATGCTTTGGGGTTTATTTTCGGCCCTGCCAGGCTCATAACCACCATCACGATAACGGCAAACATGAACGCAAGACCCATGGCAATGAGGAAGGGAATTTCATAACCGCCCTTACCATTTGGATAAGCAGTATAGAGGAATGTGTCGTGCCCGAGTACCTGCGGGGCCATCTCATTGAAGAACACACTTAATAAAAAGCCCGTCAATAAACCCGCCACTGCCGCAGCGCCTGTTGTGCGCTTCCAGAACAACCCGAGCAGGAACATGGCAAACACACCCGGGCTGATAAAGCCGGTGTATTTCTGGATGAAAGTGAAACCACCCTCGCCGCCAATGCCAAGCAGGTCGCTCCAGGTAAAAAGAATGGCAATGATCATGGCAAACAATACCGCCATTCTTCCTGTTGTTACCATCTTTTTTTCATCAGCGCCTTTGTTGATGTATTTTTTATAAATGTCCAATGTAAAAATGGTGGAGATGCTGTTGGCTTTTCCTGCCAGTGATGCCACGATAGCTGCAGTCAATGCTGCAACAGATAAACCCTTTAAACCTTCAGGCAAAAAGCCGAGTACAGCGGAATAAGCATCATCCTGTTTTTCCAATGCCGGCATGGCCCCTTGCTTTTGCAGCACAAATGCAGCAATGCCGGGCAGCATGACGATAACGGGCATCAGGATTTTTAAAAATGCAGCAAACACCAACCCTTTTCTTGCCGTGGGCAAATCGGCACCAAGTGCCCGCTGTGTGATATATTGGTTGCAGCCCCAGTAGTTCAGGTTGGCAATCCATTGCCCCGCCGCATACATGAGTATGCCGGGAAGCATGATGTATTTGCTGATATATTCCTGCGAAGAAGATGCATCCGGTTTGGACAGTATCATGTGAAAATGGTCAGGCGCTTCTTTTATTACTGTTGTCAATCCGCTAAGCGGGCCATTGCCGCCACTCACCTTATCCAGCGCAATAAAAACAGTGACAAGGCCACCGATGATAAGCACCAGCACCTGTATCACATCCGTATAACCGATCACTTTCATTCCACCCAGTGTAATTACAATGGCGAAGGCAGCCAGTCCAATCATTATCCAGTGGAAATACTCCGGTCCCACCAGGCCACTGATAGCCACGGAACCGAGGAATAAAATAGAAGTAAGGTTAACAAATACATACAGGAATAACCAGAACACCGCCATGATGACCGACACGGATTCGTTGTACCGGGTTTTTAAAAACTGCGGCATGGTGTATATCTTATTCTTCAAATACACCGGCATGAACCAAATAGCGATAATGATAAGGGCAACAGCCGCTATCCATTCATAAGCCGCCACGGCGATACCGACAAAATAGCCGTTGCCACTCATGCCGATAAACTGCTCGGCAGAAATATTGGAAGCGATCAATGAAGCGCCGATAGCCCACCAGGTAAGCGAACCTTCAGCCAGGAAGAAGGCTTTGGAATCATGTTCTTTTGTTTTTCTTCTTAAATAGATCCAGTAGCCATAGGATGCCACAATAATAAAATAGAGGAGAAAAACGATGATGTCACTTGTCGCCAGGTTCATAAGCAGTATTTATGAACGGACAATTTATTAAAATTATCCGAACAGCGGTGCGATTCGCTAACTTTAATTAACCCAAATCATCCTTTATGTACGAACACCGTAAACAACCGCTGGCATCCAAAGCCATTTTTTACAGCCGGGTGCTGAAGAATATCATTGTCGCCTTATTCATTATTGCTGTTTGCCTGGCCATCGGCACTGCGGGTTATCATTATACCGCTGATATGTCGTGGCTCGATGCATTTCACAATGCTTCCATGATATTAAGTGGTATGGGACTGGTGGACCATGTGGAATCGGATGGGGGAAAACTATTCTCGTCCTTCTATTCCCTCTTCAGCGGCATCGCCTTTATCACCAATATCGGTATCATACTGGCACCGGCGCTGCACCGTATTTATCATCGGATGCATATTGAAGAGTGATATTATAGCCGGAAAGACGGGAAGTCGGAAAGAACTTATTCCCTGCTCCATTTACTTACCGTCTTATCGCCTTCCCGGCAAAAAATTGATGCTTTGCTGAAAGCAACTACTGCTCTTTCTTCACCAGCACCACTTTGCTTCGGTCGGCCTTGTAGATGCTTTCATAGAATTTTACCAGCTCGGTATAATCTTTGGCGGGAAAGCGGCCGCCATAATGCTCAATATTCCGATAATAAAAAAGCTGGTTGCCAATCAGCCGGACGGAAGAAGTGTATTTTCCAAACTTGCTATTGACCGATACATCCTGCGGCATGGATTCATCTGTATAGCCCGCAGGCAAACTTATTTCCACTGAGTCCACATCATTGAATTCAAAACCCAGTTCCAGCTCAAATTTTCTTTCCTCTTCCGCCTGTAGTTTGCGGTGTGTCCTCGTCATCACATTGGGAACAATGAAGAGACGTTTGCCGGTGATGGTGGCATAATTGCTTACTACAATATCCAGTGATTCATTGACGGCGGGCAATGCGCTGCGGTCTTCCTTGTAATCAAAACTGCTGATATCATACGTCGCAAAATCCAGCTCTTCATGTAAAAACTCTTTCACCTTGTCTTTGGAAAGGCTGTGAATAAGGTCATGGTACATATCCTGCTGCAATCCTTCGTAGCGGGTAGTGGCATTTACCTGCAAGGTTGCGTCTTCATCCAATGTTGCTTTGATGCGGCGAAGCTGCAGGTTTTGTTTCATGCCGTATTTGGGTGTACGCACCAGTGTGCCTCCATTTTCATCCACCATCAATGCATACCGGTCGCAGGTAAAATCGCCCAGGTAACCGGCGGGCATGGTCTGGCTGGTGCATTCCAGCCACAGCGTATCTTTTTGCAGCGGCACGGAAAGAATAACATGGTTGAACTGCTGCGATGGAAAATCAGCAATCACTTTGTTGGCGTTCCTGCCTGCCTTTACCAGTGTGTAAAATGAATTGATGCCCGCTTCTTTTAAAATGCTGTACATATAATTGGTAAGGGCCTTGCAATCGCCATAGGCTTTTGTGGCCACATATTTTGCATCAAAAGGCTGCCAGCCGCCAATACCAAGCTGGATGCTGATGTAGCGGGTGTTTTTCTGCACATACTCGTAGAGCTTTGCAATTTTTTCTTTGGGACTGGTGATATTATCCGCTATGCGGTGTACGGCCTGCTTCACATTATCCGGCAACTGGTCCCTTCCCTGCTTGAGCGAATACACAAATTTTCCAAACTCCTGCCAGTTATTCATATTGCCCCGGTAGTTCTCTACGGAGAAATCGGTGGGGGCGAACAGCACTACGGTATTCAGCTCATACCAGGCCGGCGAAGCATACTCATCTTCAATAGCCGGCAGGTTACTGGTATGCCAGGTCTGTGTTTTCTTATCCTTGTCGCTGGTTTGCACCGGCTCCGCAGTATAATTAAATGCTTTATACCGCACGGTGTAGTTTACCGGGCTGATAATGCTTATACCGCTTTGCTCCACGGAAAAATTTTCCGCCTCCCTGGGCAACCATACCGGGAAGAACAAGGTGCCGTAATATTTAATCTCCACTTCATACTGCACGGTGTAAGGATATACTTTGTGAAAGAAATTATGGTATTTGCGCCGGCTGTCATCCACCAGGGTGCTTTCATCCATACCGGTCAGGTCGATGATCTGTTTGTTCTTTAATCTTTTCAACTCCTTTCCGTCTGCGTCGTACAATGCCCCTTCAATGTTTTTGATGTCATGCAGCTTGTCGTAATACTCCATGAAACCTGCCTGCCTGTCGCCGTTCTCATCGAGGATAGTAAGTGCATACTTTTTTTTCAGGATGGCCTCGCCGTTGGCCAGCACTTCAAAACTGATCTGTTCCATCCGCTTTACCACATGGGCATTCTTCAGCAGAGCTGCCGGAATTTTTGACACAGCATACTCATCCCCTGCTGCAGCCATCAAAGGAATGCAGCAAATACAAAAGATCAATCCACAAGCAGACCATTTATTCATGCACTATTTTTTCTTTTTAAAGACAACCTGTTCACCCTGCTTCTTTACAATCAGGTTAAAGAATTCACGCAATGATTCATATTCTTCAGGCATGAAGAAGGCCCTTTTGAACCTGATCCTGCTGCGCAGGGAAATATTGGAACCCGACTGTGAAATGCGGTATTCAAACATACCATCATCCTGTTCATTCAGTTTTACAATCATTGGTTTGGGCAACTCATCCACCACATAGCCTTCCGGCACTTCCAGTTGCAGGTTATATGTTTCATCCATGGCAAAGGGCATTTCCACCGGGTAAAACCTTTCGGCTGATTTAAAGGGGTTCTCCTTATAGCCCTCACCAAACATGGGGTTCAGGTACATGATGTCTTCTTTCTCATCTTTGATGTCAAAATCATAATGAATACCCAGTTCGTAATCATATTTGTTCAATGAATCCACTCCAAAATTGCTGATGACGATATCGGCCCCGAATGCTTTCTTAATATCCTTCTGCAGTTGTTCCTCTCCTTTTTCCTTGATGCGGTCACGCAGGTTCAATGATTCATAATAGCCGGGTGTCTGCTGCAGGCTGCCGATCAGGTTTCCCTTATTATCATTGATGAGAAAGATGCTGGTTGTCTTTGTTTCTGTTACCTGGTCGCTTGACAGTCCTATTGCATCTGCTGCTTTATTCACCACCCTTGCGTGACCATTATAGCAACGAACCGGCAAACGGCCAAAGCCGATATGCGGGTCGCTGGCATCTAAAAAATAAGTTTTACCATCAATAATAGCCCGACAGATGGTATAATTAAATTTACTCAGAATAGGATACAGGGGAAAAGTGTAGCCATGAGAGCGGGTACTCAGAATAACGGGGTCAGCTTCTATGTCCAGGTATTTCAGCATCGCAGTGAGCAGCAGGTTCATCTCTGCCACATTTCCATTTTTTGTTTTGGTAAGGTTCTTCAATGATTGATCCATGGAACGCCTGTCGTGGCTGGTGCAGGTAAAATTATCCCTGACATAAGCGAATATTTTTTTAGCCTTCGCTTCTTTGCTGTCCGATGCATTCACTACCGGGCTAACAATATCTTTCAACCAACTATTGTCTTTGGAAATCTGCTCCCCAAAATATTCCGACTTCATTAGATTTTCAGTCAACTGATTCCATGTTCCCAT
>CAYHPA010000176.1:0-6625 GCA_964358155.1 uncultured Chitinophaga sp. | reverse complement strand
TCCGCCATCCGGCCATTCAGGAAGCCTGCGTTATTGCCACCCGTGACAGCTACCATGAGAAAGTGGTGAGCAACATGCAGGAAATAAAAGCAAGAAAAGGAAAAGTGATCTCTGTAATTACAGAAGGAGATACTGTATCAGAAGAGCTTTCCAATGACGTGATGATTGTTCCTGAAGCGGATGAGATACTGGCACCGATGCTGAGTGTGGTACCGCTGCAGTTGCTTGCCTACTATATCGGTCTGGCGAAGGGTTGTGATGTGGACAAGCCGAGAAACCTGGCGAAAAGTGTGACGGTGGAATAGTTTCTGGTTGCTGGTAACAGGTTACTGGTTAGTCCTAAAGCAGAAACGTCTTTAGTTATATTAAAAATACTCAAACTCATTTCTGATAAAACAAATTTCATTACCTGTAAGATGGCAACTTGTTTAAGAGACCAGTGACCAGCAACCAGAACCCAGCAACATGAATAACATCAGCAAAAAACCAATCTCTTCCCTTGGCTACGGCTTCATTCCCCCGGAATTCATTCCCAAAGGAAAAGACGAATACTATCTCCGCAATATCCAGAACCGCAGCGGCATCAATTACCGCAAGCTTAGTGCTGCCGAAATGAAAATACTGGAACGCAATGCGAACAGCTCCGATGACTGGAATAAAATACTGGTATCCGACGCCTTTAATCCGCAGCTGGTAAAAAACTGCTCTTTCTTCGGACTGGTACGCATCGGCAAACTGGAACCTTATTTTGCCGAGTTCAACAACCTGAGGTTGCCGGTAGGTTTGTACAACAGCACCATCATCAGCTGCGATATCGGCGATAATGTGGTCATTGAAAACGTAAACTTCATGAGCCATTATATTGTGGGTAATGAAGTGATGCTGGTCAACATCAATGAACTGGCTACCACCGATCATTCCAAATTTGGCAATGGTGTGCTGAAGAAAGGCGAGAAAGAATCGGTGCGCATCTGGCTGGAAGTATGTAATGAAAATGCAGGCCGCAGTATATTACCTTTTAATGGGATGCTGGCGGCAGACGCATGGCTCTGGGCCAAACACCGGGATGATGAAAAGCTGCTGCAAAAATTCAAAGAGTTCACCGATAAAAAATTTGACACCAAAAGGGGTTACTACGGAAAGATTGGCGACCGCACCGTCATCAAAAATTGTAAGATCATTAAAGATGTATGGATTGGCAGCGATGCGTACCTGAAAGGCGCTAATAAAATAAAGAACATTACTATCAATTCTTCTCCTGAAGCAAAATCACAGATAGGTGAAGGTTGTGAGCTGGTAAATGGCATCATCGGTTTTGGTTGCCGCATCTTTTATGGGGTGAAAGCGGTTCGCTTTATACTCGGCTCCAATTCACAGTTGAAATATGGCGCAAGGCTGATCAACTCTTTTCTTGGGGAAAATTCCACCATTTCCTGTTGCGAGGTATTGAACTCACTCATCTTTCCGGCGCATGAACAGCATCACAACAATTCATTCTTATGTGCGGCCACAGTAATGGGGCAAAGCAATATGGCTGCCGGAGCTACTATCGGCTCCAATCATAATTCAAGAGGTGCTGATGGTGAGTTGCTGGCAGGCCGTGGCTTCTGGCCGGGCTTATGTGTAAGCCTGAAGCATAATTCAAAATTTGCATCGTTCACTCTTATCGCTAAAGGAGATTTTCCGGCCGAGCTGAATATCCCTGTACCCTTTTCGCTGGTGAGTAATGATGTGAGCCACGATAAACTGACTGTGATGCCGGGCTACTGGTTTATGTACAATATGTATGCACTGGCACGCAATGCAGGTAAGTATGAAAGCAGGGACAAGCGAACAGATAAAACACAGGTATTGGAATATGATTTCCTTGCCCCCGATAGTGTGAATGAAATGTTTGATGGCCTGGAACTGATGAAGATAGCAACAGCAAAAGCCTATGTTGCAAAAAGTAAAAAAAATAGTAAAGAAAAAGACCTGCTGAAGACCGGCGAACTTTTATTGAATAAAAATATTCCGGGCGCAGAGGAATTGGAAATACTGGCCACAGGTTTTGAAAACAGCCAGCGCAAAGTGGAGTTGATAAAAGTGCCGGATGCATACCGCCTTTTCTACGAACTTATCGTTTATTACGGCATCACCGAACTGCTGCATTTCATTGAACAGAAAAATATTTCCTCCTGGCAGCAACTGCTGAAAGCATTGCCTGCAAAACCAATCCGTACTGGATGGAAAAATATCGGCGGCCAATTGATGCCTGAATCCAGTGTAGAAACGCTGATGAGCAATATCCGCTCCGGAAAAACCGGCAGCTGGGATGAAGTGCATGCATTCTACCGGCAAAAAAGTGAATCGTATGCCGCGGATAAATTCCGGCATGCATTTGCCTCGCTGCTGGAGCTATTGAAACTGACCCCGGCAAAATTCACCAAAAAATTGTTCCTGCAATTACTGCAACAGGCGGGCGCTACCAAAGAATGGATGGTAAGCGGTATTTATGAATCAAGGGCCAAGGATTACAGCAACCCTTTCCGGAAAATGCTCTACGATACTGAGAAGGAAATGGAGAAAGTTACCGGCGCTTTAAAAGACAACAGCTTTATAAAAGAACAGCAGGCGGCAGCAAAGATTTACCTGGAAAAAATAAATAGCCTGACCCTTCGGTTCAGATGATTGTGCTTATTGTTTACATCCTGCTTTTAAAATAATAATATACACTGCCGAACCCAACCTGGTAGCAGGCCGTGTAGTACAAGGCATCAAACACATAATGCTTAAAAGATTTTTTTCCATCCCCTATTTTTATCACCAGTGCGGCGGTCAGGGAAGCCCGGTTAATAAAATTATTCAGGTGATACTGGTCGGTAAGGAAAACCAGCGCCGAAGTTGATAAGGGAAATTTTGCCCCTTTTTCCGGATCTCCATCTTTATATTTATTCATAAAACTTTTCTGTGGCCAGAACCACTGTGCGTTGGCTTTGGGAAACGCATTGGCAAATCCATGCCAGTTGAACTCCAGTGTTTCATTGAAACCCTTGGCAGCGCCGGAAAGCATGACCAGGCCACCGGTCAATATCCTGTTACCATTCAATTTCCATTTTTGTGGCTGCGATATTTTTATTTCATTGGAAGCGGGGGTGGTTATCAACTCCTTACTCTTAAATACCTGGTTGAAGTTAGCTGCGTCAAGTTGCGTAGTATCATTGCCGGTAAACTGGCAATGCGATGTGGTGACGCAGAACAACAGGGCGGAAGCAAAAGCAAATTTCATATTGAACAGGTTAGTGTTACAAATTTTTTACTGGCTGTTCAACAGGAGGTATGGATAGTTCAATGATGTAAACATCAGTAAACGTCTTTCAAAAAATAAACGAGGATAATGGGGCTTCAGGAAGGAATAGATTTCAGAAGTCCGCCTTCGCAAATGCTTCGGCGGATAAAGGGGTACGGGCAACGCCCATTAAAATAACAGGATGCCAAATTACTCAGCAGGATTAAATAATACAAGCAAATGGTGGTAAATTTTGCGGGAGTCGTAGTTCTACGAAAAAGATAATCAGAGCAAGCGAAAATCAAAGAAGATCCCTAAGTTGCTCCGGTTCCATTTTAAGGTCTTCACGGATAATTTTCCGTAGTAATCCTTTTGGAAGCGGGTCATTTTTATGAACAGGCACTGTTGTGATACGTCCATCCGGGTGCTTTAACCTGTGATGCGAACCGTTGATTCGGAGTAAAACAAAGCCAAGTTTCTGAAGAACTTTAATAAAATCCTTTCCGCTGATGACAGGAAGATGTTCACTCATGCCGTCGCATTTACAGTAAGCTCCATTTCACGAACGCCAATGAACTGATTAGAGGCAGGTTGTTCTTGTTCTGCAATACACATTTCTGCTACCTCTTTGAGATTTGCGAGAGCCTCATCAATGTTTTTACCATAAGAATGACATCCTTTGTAAAGAGGACAGGAGACAATAAAAACACCATCTTCATCCACTTCAACCAATACAGGTAAATGATACGTTTTCATAACCACAAGATACAATTTTTCAGCGGGCAATAAAAAACCTCTTCCGGGTAAAAGAAAGAGGCTAAAAAGAAGTTCGTTTCGGTTCTTTACTGCTTCAGAAACCTTGTTACCGTCCGTGCCTCAGCAGTAGATACCAGCACATGATACATACCTGAGGGCAGCCCGGTCACATTTATCTCAATGGTATTATTGCCTTCGGCGATATTGGCCTGCCATTGCTTCACCATATTCCCCGATACATCATATACTTTAAATGTTGCGCCACCCGGGCGGGCGGTGCTAAGTGTAAGCGTTGCTATATCATGTACAGGATTGGGGGCAACGGATGTTATCAGCAACTCATGGCTATCGTAGATCAATGCTACTGTATTGGAATATTTTATTCCTCCTGCAACACGGTTCACTTTGATGCGGTACAGGTTGCTGCCTTTAGCCAGTGAAGGATCGGTGAAATTGAAGTCAGTTTGGTTAGCAACAGGAGCTACTGTACCAATTGTTTGATAATTGCCATTACCTGTTGAACGCTGCACTTCAAAACTGCTTACATCTGCACAACTGTTCACTGTCCAACTGATGATGCCAGTATTGTTTCTTTTTTGTGCACGGGTGGAGATGATGCAGTCAATCGGAAGCACCCATCCGCCGCTTTTGCCTACTATATAAGGTACGGCAGTTGTATTGATAGTCAGGTTGCCTGTCACAGCAACAGTAGTAACTAACCATGGATTGCTGCCGGTGGGGGTAATAGCATTATTCCCGGGTGTAATACTCCATGCTGCCCCTGAATATAATAATACTTCCATGTCATCAGTTCCGGGCATAACACCGGCATTGGCATCGGCGGTATAATACCAGAAAGAAGCCTGTACACCCGAAGTGACAGCATTAGCAAAAATATTCCAGGTGCGGTTGATGCCAAAAGTTGGCAATGAAACCCCTGGGTTGATTCCATTTTCCACTCTGACCGAGTAGTTACTCCCTCCTCCATTGTTGATATATACTGCATTTAAATTAGAATAACCAACCGGAAATACTCTTGTGCCCGATACGGCATCCATTTTTAAATACCCGGTGCCATCTGTTTGAACATACACGGTAGGCCCGTAACCAGCGATAGAACCCGACACGGTTAAATCAAAATTGCCCAATATTATTTTACTGCTGCCGGAGAATGTGATATCGCCGGTAATAGTTTTGCTACTTGTCATGGTAGCAGTGCAACCTGTTATCTGCAATGGCACACCGCTTTGCAGAGTAAGTGTGCCGCCGCCAAGCGAAGCTGTAGTTCCGTTAATAATTAAAGCTCCTGAGCTTGCAGCGCTGGCATCAATAGTAGAACTTCCGATAATACCGTTTGCAATTGTTTTTGAAGCTGTACCTGTTATAATGAGAGCGGCATTAGCTTCCAGAATACCATATATTATCGTGATGGTATTCCCTCCTAAACTGAAATTAGGTGACTGAGAAAATCTGAATGTGGGGCTTTCAGAGCTGGTAAAATAAATTCTGCCCGACCATTCGGGAGTATATAAATTGGTGTTCCAGTCAAACACACTTCCAGCGCGGAAAGTGACATTGGCATTACCATAAGCAAAATCATCCGCTTCGTTGGAAGAACCATTTGCATCCACTCTTGTTGTTCCCCCAGATAAAATTTCCACAGTACCTGAACCGGTTGGTTGCGTGCCATTCAATACATATATGCCCAAATTGTTTACAAACATATCTGTACCTGATGCATCATTGTTCAATGTAAACGAAACCCCTGCTGAATGATTGAGAATACCGCCTGACTGAACAGTCAGTTGATCGGCAGTTGACGGTGATGCAATCGTTACGGTATGCCCGTTCCTTACTAAAATAGTATTGGCATTAAAAGTAGGCGCCAGTGTAGCGGGAGAAATCCATGTTGCATTATCAGGCGAGGATTCCCATGTCAGCGGATTGTCCCAATCGTCACTTGCAATGGAACGATAATAATCTGTATGTGATGAAGCACAGAATCCTGATTGGGTAATGGTAAAAGCAGCAGAAAGGCTTCCAATAATGGCCGGCTGATCGCTCACCACCCTGATTAAGTATCCTGTTCCCGAAACAGTACCTGCAGGAATAGTAATGTTTATTGTACCACTTGGGGCTGTACCTGTTAATATTCCTGAGTTTCCTATCACAACTGGAGAAGCAAATGAACCAATGTCATCAGATAATTGTGCTGTAAATACATTGGTGCCGGTAAAAACATCAGTTGATGTAAAGGCAACCGTGCCCACGGCAGTTGCAGCACAATTTGCCAGTAAAAATGGCGGAGAACTTACTATACCTGTTGTTATTGTATTTGGATAAGTTACGCTGACAGTTGCATTGTCGAAATATGCTGTTTGAGTTGCTAATGTGCTTCCCTGCCAATAACCTCCCAGATAATCAAGGGCAACGCCAGTATAAGTCGCATCCGCAAGTGTTCCTTGCGATGTCAGTGTGCCGGTAGTTGGATCAACAAAGGCAGAAGAACCATCATTTCTTAAAAATAACTCCCAGGTATTGGTTGAGGGAGTGTAAGTAACTTTTACACTCAGGTAGTCCTGACCGAAATCTGTCAATCCT
>CAYHPA010000175.1:0-6853 GCA_964358155.1 uncultured Chitinophaga sp. | reverse complement strand
CAGATGCTCTAACCAACTGAGCTAAGCAGGAATACCGTTCCCTTTTGGGGCAGCAAAAATAGGGATATTCAGCCTTTGCACAAAGGCAATAATTAAAAAAATGAGAGGGAGACGTTATTAATAAACGTTTATCTCATAGAGAGTTCCGGAACTCTCTATCGTATAAAGCTTCCCATTGCCAGCAATCATAAACACAGTATTAGCAAACTCAGCCTTTCCCAGTTGTTGCCAGGCGCCGGTGCTAAGGTCTGTTACATATAATGCGCCATTTGACTCGGTGGTATATAATTTTCCATCCAGCATAACCCCGGCGCTGGTATTGGCCCATGCTCCTTTATCACCAATCTGTTTCCAACTGCCATCTGATTGGCTTATTTCGTAGAGAGTCCCGTCCTTTTCAATACTATAAAGCTTGCCATTGGCGTTAAAAAGGAATTTGGTATTGGCAAACTCAGCCTTGCCCAACTGCTGCCACACAGCGGTATTTACATTTGTAACGTACAATGCTCCGTTACTTTCTACAGTATAGAGGTAGCCGCTAACTGCTGTACCCGCAATGGTATTGGCCCATGCTCCGGCGTCGCCCATTCTTACCCAATTGCCTGTGGCAGGATTGGTTTTATACAAACTGCCATCCTGTTCAATGGTAAAGATATTTTTGTCGCCGGCAGCCATCCAGGCTGTATTGGCATAGCTCTGTGTACTGATCTGAGAGTACACTCCCGTAGCAGGGTCGGTTTTGTAAAGGGCCCCCGACTTTTCAATGGTATATAATGTGCCGCCGGAGCCAACAGCAAAAACAGTGTTGGCCCAAATGCCGGCATCGCCTACCTGTCGCCAGGTGCCGGGTTGTGCGTTTGTACATAAATTAGTAAAGAATGCTGCAAGGAGCAGCAGGATGAGTTTTCGGTTCATGGTAAAAGGTTTGTATAAATATAGGAAAGCCTGACGGGAACGGGAAGAATTGAAAACGCAAACTCCCGGAGTTCTGTCACCTCCCGCTTCAGGCGGAATGACTTTCTCTTCAATGAAGCGATTAAGGGAAGGATGCCGGGTCAAGCCCGGCATGACGAGACCCCAAAAATTGAAACCAGCGGGTCAATCAGTTTAAAACAATCTCATAAAGAATGCCCCCTTTGAAAATGCCATATAATTTACCGGCATCGGCAAATATCAGTTCGGCATTTTTGAATTGTGTGTTATCCAGTTCTTTTTTGACGCCGGTGCCGAGGTCGGTTTCGAAGAGGGAGGAAGGAGTTTCGATTGTATAAAGCTTATTGCCGATAACCTCATTGTCCTCTGCGAATCTCCATCCTTTTTTAGGTCCGATCGTTTTCCATTTTCCAGTTACCAGGTCTACTTTGTAAAGGGTGCCGCCGATTATGCTGTATAGTGTAGTATCAGTGTTACAGTAGTGGCCGAGATCATAAAAATCTGCTTCCCCGATTTGTTTCCTAACCCTTTCATTCATGGTGGGGTGATGATACAGTACGCCATTCTGTGTGGTGTAAAAATTCCTTCCTACCACGATAACCCTTTCGGTTTCCCTCCAGGTGCCGATGGGAGATACCACCGTCCATGCGCCGGTATTAATATCAATACGGTTCATACTGCCATCAACCTCCATGCAATAGAGCTGGTTATTAACGGCAAAGAGGTAACGGGTGTTTTTATAGACGGCATTTCCCAGGCGGTTCTGTGTACCAGTGCTAAGATCTGTTTTGTACAAGGCGCTGGTATTGTCGAGAGTGTATAGGTAATGATTATAATATTCAATGACACGGGTGCTGAACATCACAGTGCCATTACCGATCTGCTTAAGCGTAACGGTTTGCGCATTGGCGCTGCGCCCGGATATGATTGCAAAAAGAAAAAAGAGGATAAAATGGCGCATGGTCAGATTTTCAATAAATATAAATAATTAAAACATCATCCTTGTCAGAACCAGCCAAACAAACCACGGCCCTCCTCCATTCCTACATATACTGCATCTTCTCTTATCTCCACCGGCCAGTGCTTCAGGTAATAGCCTTCGCCGCTGGTATTGCGGCCATTGCTCATGTCATATTTGTAACGGTGAAGCGGACAAACTACATTACCCAGCGCATCTATATAACCATCGGCCAGTATGCCGCCTGCATGCGGGCATTTATAAGCAAAGGCGAAAACATCCTCCTTGTATTTTCCAATACAAATTTTTTTTCCTTTTACTTCTGCTACAGCAATATTGTTATCTGTAAAATCCAGTTCGTTGATGTGGTCTGCAACTTTATGCCAGGTATATTTCTTTTCGGACATCAGTAAAGGAATTCTGTTTTATACGGATACCTCACTTTATACATTTGCCTCACTTTTTCCAGTATTGTTTTGCGGAGCAGGTCCAGGTTTCTTTTTTCAATGGCCGCAACAAAGACAGCATTACCGCCGGTTTCGTTTTGCCAGCGCTCATACAGGTCGTTCAGTATTTCTTTTTTAGTGCCTTCTTCCAGCCATTCATCAAAGGTTTGCTGTTCGTAGAGGTCCATTTTATTGAAAACGGTGAGTATGGGTTTGTCAAAAGCATTTAGCTCCTGCAATGTTTTGTTCACTACACCCAACTGGTCTTCATAAGCCGGGTGGGCAATATCCACCACATGTAAAAGAATGTCTGCTTCTCTTACTTCATCCAATGTGCTTTTAAAGCTTTCTACCAAATGGTGCGGCAGCTTGCGGATGAACCCAACTGTATCGCTTAGCAGGAAGGGAGTGTTTTCAAAAACCACTTTACTGGTGGTGGTGTCCAGTGTGGCGAATAATTTGTTTTCTGCAAATACATCCCGTTTACTCAGCAGGTTCATGATGGTGCTCTTGCCCACATTGGTATAACCCACCAGCGCAACACGGATAAACTCACCCCGGTCTTTTCGCTGGGTAAAAGCCTGTTTGTCTATTTCTGCCAATCTTTTTTTCAGCAGGGATATCTTATCCCGGGCGATACGTCTGTCCGTTTCAATTTCCGTTTCACCCGGGCCCCTGGTGCCGATACCACCGCCCAACCGCTCCAGGTGCTTCCACATGCCACGGAGACGGGGCAATATATATTGGTATTGCGCCAGCTCCACCTGCAACTTGGCCTGCGCTGTTTTTGCCCTTCTGGCAAAAATGTCAAGGATAAGGTCACTGCGATCAATCGTTTTTATGTCGAGCTCCTTTTCAATATTGTTGATCTGAGCACCCGTCAGTTCATCATCAAAGATGATGATACGGATGTCTTTGTCCCGCACATATTTTTTTATCTCTTCCAATTTTCCTTTGCCTACAAATGTGCGGCTGTCGGGGTGGGGAAGTTTTTGGGTAAACCTTTTTACGGCAATAGCCCCGGCAGTTTCAGCTAAAAAAGCCAGCTCATCCAGGTATTCATTCAACTGTTGTTCGGTCTGGTCTTTATGCACCAGGCCCACCAGCACCGCTTTTTCTTCCTTTTGTATCCTGTTCTTTTTATCAATCATAGTAATAAAAATTCCTTCCACAACAATGGAAGGAATCACAAAGGTAAATCCTGATGAGCTAAGATGATAACTTAGAGTCCGCTTAATGAAAGACCGATGGAGAATGGCCTTACCTCCGGCCCGGCTCCGTCTTTAAAGACAGGAGTGAACTGGTAACTTCCAAAAAGGCTCCAGTGCCCGTAGCCAATGCGTCCGGTGGCAGACAAACGGTTTTTATTGAGAAATTTCTTGCTGGCTTCCTTCATCACATAATCATTCAGGGCACTTCCGTTCTTATCCTCCAGTTTTGTGTTGCGGGTATGGGCATTTATCAGGGTGCCGATTTTTACGCCAATAGCAAATTTAAACCCGTTGCCTGTGGCAGGATCGGCAGAATAGCGAAACTCTACCGGGGCTTCCAGGTAAGCCGTAGCCAATTTTGTTTTTTTGAAATGATTGGTATCTGCCTGGTTGGTGAAATAAATAGAAGCTGTATTGTCCTTGATGCCGACATAGGTGTTAGAAAAAAGAATATGATCGGTGGCAATGCCGGGGCCAAAAGCCATGCTCAGTTTGGGATTGCTCTTAAAAGGATAGTCCAGCATGATATAAACGTTGAAGCTTTTGGAAAAGCCGCTGCTGTTGATGGTATCGGGGATGCCGGCCCATTTGGTGTAGCCAAATTGTACCAGCAGGTGATCGTTGGCCCGGTTAGAAAGGTCAACATTGTTTTTTTTCTTTGGAACATCCTGGGCAAAAGCAGACATGACCAGAAGGGTACAGGTAAGAAGCGATAAAAATTTCTTCATAAGTTTTGTTAAGGCGCAAATATATTTTTCTTTCGGTTAAAGATTGGTTAAGAAGGACTGATTATTATTATTTGTTACTTTTGCCGCTCTTTGGGCAAAAGCTCAGGACCCTTAGCTCAGACGGTTAGAGCACCTGACTCATAATCAGGGGGTCGTAGGTTCAAATCCTACAGGGTCCACCAGAAAAGGTCTTCCAAGCGAAGACCTTTTTCTTTTTTATCAATGGCTGAAAAAATTCTCATTCTATTTGACCTCTTCAAATTCAATATAATCTTCACGGGTGGGCCTGGCCGCATCTTTTGCAGTAAAATCAGTTGCAGGCCGGGTTGAATCATATGTTTCCTGCTGCATCCGTGAATGCATATCCCTGAAACCTTTTTTTATACGGCGGGAGGTTTTGTATACCGGAATTACCAGGTTAAAGATGAACTGATAAGCGAGATAGGCCAGGAGTGCCCATAACAGGTATTTCATACCGTAAAGGTAAAATGACAAAGCAAAATATTACCGGAAAAGAGGCATTGTTTACCGAAAATAACAACAGCTTTTGACCGGATATAGTATTTGGAGGATAAGGGCTGTCGCCTTACATTTGCAACGGAAATAGATGTATGAAGGGGACGAGGTTCGTTCCCTTCTTCTTTTAGGCCCCATGAACACAGAATCGCAAATACAGGCTATAGAACAGAAAATAAAGGTACTGATCGGCACAGAACCGGATCTGTTTCTGGTAGAAGTAAGGATCAAGCCTACCAATAATATCAAGGTGTTTATTGATGGCGACAACGGGGTAAGTATAGAGAGACTGGTGCAGTACAACCGCCGCCTGTACAAGGAGATAGAGGAAAACAATATGTATCCAAACGGTGATTTTTCACTGGAGGTATCATCACCAGGGCTGGATGAGCCCCTGAAACTCTACCGGCAGTATGTAAAGAATACTGGCCGGGCAGTGGAAGTGATAAAAAAAGACGGAATAAAAGCAGAAGGGAAACTGGTAAGTGTGGCAGAAACAGCAATTCAGCTGGAAGAACAAAGAGGAAAAGGAAAGAAAATGGAAACAGTGCAACACACTATTTCTTTTGATGATATAAAAACAACAAAAATTCAAATAAAATTTTAAGAAAGCCATTAGCTGTTAGCCATTAGCTAATAGCTGACAGCCGAAAGCTAAAAGCAAATATTATGTCAAGTATCAACCTGATCGATGCCTTCCAGGATTTTAAAGAGGCGGAGAATATTGATCGTCCCACGATGATGAAAGTGGTGGAAGATGTGTTCAAAACATTGCTGCGAAAAAAATTTACCAGCGATGAAAATTTTGATGTGATTGTAAATGCGGAAAAGGGCGACCTGGAGATCATCCGACGCAGGATGATTGTAGAAGACGGTCAGGTGGAAGACCCGCTGGCACAGGTTGCCTATTCCGATGCAGTGAAAATAGAACCTGACTTTGAAGTAGGCGAAGAACTTTACGAAGAAATTGATCTGCTTGATTTCGGCCGCAGGGCTATTCTTGCTGCCAAACAAACCTTAGCCAGCCGCATCAGCGACCTGAAGAAAAACCTGCTCGCCAAAAAATATGGCGACCGTGTGGGAGAGATTATCAGCGCCGAAGTGTACCAGGTATGGAAAAAAGAAATATTGCTGCTGGATGAGGAAGGAAATGAGCTGATCCTTCCCAAAAGCGAACAGATACCACAGGATTATTTTAAGAAGGGGGAAAGCATCCGTGCCGTGGTAAAGAAAGTGGATATGAAAAATAATAATCCTGTCATTATTCTTTCCCGAACTTCACCGGAGTTTCTGGCCAAATTGCTGGAAATAGAAGTGCCTGAGATCTTTGACGGCTTGATAGTTATCAAAAAAATTGTCCGTGATCCGGGCGAAAGGGCCAAAGTAGCAGTAGAATCTTTTGATGACCGTATTGATCCGGTTGGCGCCTGTGTGGGTATGAAGGGAAGCCGTATTCATGGTATTGTCCGGGAACTGAAAAACGAGAACATTGATGTTATTAACTGGACCAATAATATCCAACTGCTCATCCAACGCTCATTGACGCCGGCCAAGATCACCAGCATGGAGTTGGATCAGGAGGCACATCATGCCAATGTATATCTTAAGCCCGACCAGGTATCACTGGCTATAGGTCGCCGGGGCGTCAATATCAAACTGGCTACAGAATTGACAGGATATGAGCTGGATGTGTACCGTGACACAGAGGAAGAGGAAGAAGGATTTGATATTGACCTGGATGAATTCAGCGATGAGATTGAAACATGGGTAATTGATGAACTGAAGCGTATCGGTTGCGATACCGGCCGCAGTGTATTGAAGCTTACAGCAGAGGAACTGGAAAGAAGAACCGACCTGGAAAAAGAAACAATAGAAGAAGTAAGAAGAGTATTGAAAGAAGAATTTGATAAAGAATAATGCAGTGAATAGTCAATAGTGAATAGTCAATATTCACCATTCACCATTCACCATTCACAAAAAAAACTGAATGGCAGAATTAAAACTTCCGAGATTATTAGCAGCGGCAAAGGAATTTAACGTTGGCCAGGACACCATTATTGA
>CAYHPA010000174.1:0-6897 GCA_964358155.1 uncultured Chitinophaga sp. | reverse complement strand
ATTCGGAGCAGCTGCCAGCAATTTCTCGAGCACTTCCCGGATGAGTGGTGTCCAGGCTTTGGGGGTGCCGTCAATATTCCAGAGGTCCCAGGGGTGTTCCAGCATCATAGCATCGGCATATAAAGCAGCCACATCTGCCTGAGCGGGAAATTTTTCATATACAGATTTCATTCTTGCGGTGTATGCTTCATTTAATTGCTTTCTGTTCACATCAGCCGAGTCTGCCGTATATCGTACCGACATGGCATCAATCAATGCTTTTTCTGCATCGCTAGCTGTTGATGATAACTCCACGGCTTTCTGAGTGGCTTGCAACGCTTCCGGAGAAGCTGCATAGCCAAGGTCGTTGATATTGGGTCCATAAGCCAATGCCTGTGCCCACCATAGCATGGCACAATTGGGATCAAAACGGGCCGCTTTTTTAAAAGAAGCCATAGATTCAATGATATGAAAACTGTAATAGGTATTAATACCCTGGTTAAAATAAAACTGGGCGCTGTCACTGGTAGTAGAAATCTTCCAGGTGTAAGTGCCTGCACCGGGTATGGGAGGGATGTCCGACTCATCCATCCATTCTTTCAGCGCTTCCCAATCGGGGCCGCAGCGGATAATATTTTTCTTATAATCATTTACTACAGATGGCGACGGGCCTTTCGTAGTCATTTCTTTTAACCGGAAGGCGAACAGGGCTGTAAGAAAAGCAAACAAAGCGAGTAATAACAAACGGGGTTTCATGACAGAATAGTTTAAGGGGTTAAAAGTTACATGATTTTTCCGGAAAATAAACGGTGCAGCATTCTTTAGCCGGACTTGTCTAACTTTAATATATGAAAAGGACATTTCCATTCCTTTTTATCCTTATTGCCGCCACTTCGTACGGACAGGATGAGTTTGCCGCCACTGCTTTCTACAACGATTTTAAAAAGATATACGTAGACGCACAGGCAGGATTTATCAAATACAAGGGAGAAAAAAGACAAAGTGAATTTGAGGATTTGAATGATGAGTTCAGGGTCAAACTTTTACTTCCGCTTGCCGATTCGGGAAAGATCGTTTTTCCCAACACCGGTAATCCCTATGTGGTCTATTATTTTGAACCGGGGAAGAACAGGCTGAAACTCGACCAACGGGCGGTAAGCCTGCGGGAAGCGGTAGTAACAGCCTATAATGCGCCGCTTTATTCAAGATCAGAAACGGTGCTGGTAAATGACCGGCCACTTTCCAATACCTGGTTGTTTACCACAGCAGAGGAAACAAAAAATGCTGCAGCCCTATTCAGAATAAGTATTTATTTTAAAGACAACCGCTATTTTCTCTCTTTTGAAATAAGGGGAAAGGCCGGTGAGTAATCATTGCGATTTTTGCTCCAGTTCCATAATTTTTTCAAAAAGCTTTTCGTATTCCACATTCATCCGGTTCAGCTCATCAATTGCTTCCTTGTAATTTGATTCAGCTGCCAGAAATTTTGTTTTATCAGAATATGTCTCAGGGTCAACCAACGAAGCTTCCAGTTCTGTCTTCTTTGAAGTAAGTCCGGCTATCTTTTCCTCCAGTTGCTGAAATTGCTTTTGTATTCTTTGCAGTTCTTTTTTAGCTTCCTTATTGATGGGAGAGGAAGTCTGAGGCCTGATGTCTGAACCCTGAGCGTTGCTTTTTGGTTCATTATTTTTTACAGGGGCAGGGGGTTCTTTTTCTTTATTTACGGCTTTCGATTTCTGATTTCTAGTTTCTGACTTCTGACTTTCGGCTTCCTGCTTTGCCATTCTCTCTTTCCACTGTACCCACTCTTCATACCCGCCTTTGAATTCTTTTACCTGCAGGTTATCTATCTCCCATATCTTATTGGCTGTTTTGGAAATAAAATACCGGTCGTGGCTCACCAGTATATAACTGCCCTGGTATTTGTTCAATGATTCTATCAGCAGGTCGCAACTGTGCATATCCAGGTGGTTGGTCGGCTCATCCAGCATCAGGAAATTAGCTTTGCTTACAATAGTCTTTGCCAATGCCACCCTTGCTTTTTCGCCTCCGCTCAGAATTTTGATCTTTTTATCAGCATCATCGCCACTGAAAAGAAAGCAGCCGAGTAGCGAACGCAGCTCAAGGTCACCCATCTGGCTGCCACATTCTTTCATTTCATCAATAATGGTATTATTGACGTTCAATGCCTCTAACTGGTGCTGGGCATAAAAACTTTCTTCTACATTATGCCCCCATTTTCTTTCTCCCTTAAATGTTTCAACTCCCGCAATGATGCGCAATAAAGTTGATTTTCCTTTTCCATTGGCGCCGATGAGTGCGATCTTGTCGCCTCTCTCAATTTCAGCAACCGCATGCTCTACAATTTTTGTTTCACCAAATGATTTGGAAATATCCTTCAGGTCTACCAGTACTTTTCCAGGTGTCTTATCTACCCTGAAATTGATGCGGATATTCGGTCTTTGCAATTCGGCATCTTCAATACGTTCCAGTTTGTCTAATTTTTTTATAAGGCTCTGCGCCATTGCCGCTTTGCTGGCCTTGGCCCTGAACCTTTCTACCAGCCGTTCATTCTGCCGTATATAGTCCTGCTGGTTCTCATATGCTTTTTGCTGCATTTCTATCCGAATGGCTTTTTCTTTTTCATAATAATCAAAATTTCCGTTGTAGATATGCAATTGCTGCTGGTATACCTCTACAATCTTTGTTACCATCCGGTTCAGAAAATATTTATCGTGACTTACAATCACCACCGAGCCCTGGTAATGCAACAGATATTTCTCCAGCCATTCAATGGAAGGCAGGTCAAGGTGGTTGGTAGGTTCATCCAATAATAAAAGATCAGGTTGTTGCAATATCATTTTGGCCAGCAGCACCCGCATCCTCCAGCCGCCACTAAATTCTTTGTAAGGTCTTTGCAGGTCTGCATTGGCAAAACCCAATCCTTGCAGTACTTCTTCTGTGCGGTGATGGATATTGTAACCGTCGAGAGTTTCTAATTCGTGTAATTTGTCGCTGTATTCATGCAGTAAGGCCTCCCCCCGGCCCCCTCCGCTGGAGGGGGAGGAATGTTCCAGTTCTAACTGTTTTCCTATTTCCTCAATTTCTTTTTCCAGTTGCAGTACTTTCTCAAAAGCGCCCAGCGCAACCTGTAAAATGGAATCTTCTGTATCAAAACTCAGCAGGTCCTGGTGCAGGTAGCCGATAGAAGTAGTGCGGCTTCTTTCGACAGTACCGGCAGAGGGGGTATAATCGCCAACAAGCAATTTCAATAAAGTAGATTTGCCTGTGCCGTTATAGCCGATCAATCCGATCCTTTCACCGGGTTGTATATGCCAGGTGGCATCTTCTACAAGGGCCCTGGCCCCAAATTCAAACGTTACATTAGTAAATCCTGCCAGCATAGTGAATAGTGAATAGTGAGTGGTCAATCGGAGGTGTTCAAAAGCAAAAGCTTCTTCACCATTCACAATTCACCATTCACCGTTTTAACAAGTTTGCAAAAATAAAGCATTACAACTTCCGGAGACGGGCTATTATCTTTGTATGATAATTTTCTTTTACTATGCCTAAAATCCTCAATATTCTCAGTATCATCCTGCCTTTGCTGATCATTGTGCTCGGTTTGATCCGTTATTATTCTGATGGCAAGAGGAATTTCGGGGGCACCATTACTTTTCTCGCCATCCTGCTCCTGTTGATGGGCCTGTTCCGTTATTTCTTTATCGGAAACGGTCGGGGGGGCAGCGGTTCAAGCGATTCCGGAAATAAGCAATCTTCATTATCCGTAAGCAAGCACAGTGAGGCTTTTAATAAATCAATGGAATTGGTACTGGATGCATATTATGAAATGACAGAGGGTTTTGTGAACTGGGATACGGCTGCTATCAACAGTTCTGGCAATGAACTGAAAGTGGCGCTGGATAGCCTGAAGATAGATGAATTGCAAAAGGATACTATTATTTATCTGACAGTATTGGATTATTACAATAATGCAAAAGCAGAAGTGGCTTCCATCGTTGCCGATCCTTCTATGGAAGAGAAAAGGGGGTCACTGAATATACTTTCAGATCAATTGAAAACGATATGGACCACCGTGAAGTATGACAGGCAAAAAGCATACTGGCAGGAATGCCCGATGGCTTTTGGGGACGAGAAATCCGGCAACTGGCTCAGCAAAACAAAAGAAGTGCGAAACCCTTATCTCGGAACCAAACATCCGGAGTATGGCAATGGAATGCTTGCTTGCGGAGGTCCAAAAGACACCATAAAGTTTGACCCGCCGGCGGATACAACTAAAAAGCAATAAGATTGTTGAATAAGACTATGATGAAATTTTTCTGTGCAGTTGTTTTCATTTTCAGCAGTTGTGCAATATTTTCCCAGGAACCTGCCCTTGCAAAGGCAAATCGTTATTCCCTCAATGGGTATGTGCGGGACAGCCTCTCCGGCGAATCCATTATCGGAGCCACGGTATTCGTAAACGGACAATCGAAAGGTGTAGCCAGCAATCAATACGGTTTTTATTCCATCACGCTGGACAGCGGCACATATACCATCAGTGTTTCTCATATTTCTTATATCGCAAAATCCATTGCAGTCGATCTGACCAGCAATCAGTCGTACAATTTTGATATCGTCTCCAAAACTTTTGCCAACAGCGAAGTGGTGGTATACAGCAAGCGCCGCGATGCGAATGTGAAAAATGCACAGATGGGAAAAGTGGATTTAACCATGACGCAGATCAAAAACATTCCCGCCTTTATGGGAGAGGTGGATTTGCTGAAAGCAATCCAGTTGCTTCCCGGCATCCGCAATGCCGGAGAAGGTAATGCCGGTTTTTATGTTCGTGGCGGCGGGCCTGATCAGAATTTGATCTTATTGGATGATGCAGTAGTGTACAACACCGGTCACTTGTTTGGGTTCTTTTCTATTTTTAATTCAGACGCCATTAAAAATGTATCGCTTATAAAAGGCGGCATGCCCGCACAGTATGGTGGTCGCCTTTCTTCAGTGGTGGATGTAAGCATGAAGGATGGTAATATGAATAAGCTCCAAATGGATGGTGGTATCGGTTTAATTGCCTCCCGGTTTTCCATACAGGGGCCTTTGAAAAAAAACAAGGCTTCGTTCATCATCTCTGCCAGGAGAACCTATGCGGATGCGCTGGCAAAGCCATTTATTAAAAAGAGCAGCAGCTTTTATGGCTCCGGTTATTTCTTTTATGATCTGAATGCAAAAGTGAATTACCGTTTTTCCGAAAAAGACAGGCTGTACCTGAGCGGATATTTTGGCCGTGATGTATTTGATTTCAATAATGCAAAACGTTCTTTCAAGACAAATATTCCCTGGGGCAACTCTACTGCCACACTACGCTGGAACCATGTTTTCAATCGCCGGTTGTTTTCCAACACTACTTTACTATACAATGATTACAAGTTCAGATTTTCTGCGAAGCAGGAAAATTTTGAGATCGGGCTTTCCTCCGGTATCCGGGATGGGAGTATCAAAACAGATTTTGATTATTACCCGCTCCCGAATCATAAACTGAAATTCGGCGGTTTGCTCACTTATCACAAATTTGTGCCGAATGTGGTGAATGGCCGGCAGGATTCAATTGTCTTTACTCCGAATAATGAAGGGACTAAGTATGCCGCTGAAACTGCTTTGTACCTGCAGGATGACTGGGAGATAGGAGAGAAGTGGAAAGTGAATTATGGACTTCGCTGGAGCAATTTTACACAAATAGGGCCGTACAAAAAATTTACCCGTGATGCTAACGGTAATAAATTGGACAGCACAACGTATAAAAATTTTGAACCTGTCAGGCATTATGGCGGGCTGGAGCCACGCATCACCATCCGCTATGCTATCAATGATGAAACTTCCGTAAAAGGGGCGGTAACAAGAAATCTGCAGTACATCCATTTGGTGAGCAATGCTGGTACTACGTTGCCAACCGATCTCTGGGTGCCCAGCACTTATATTGTAAAGCCGCAAATAAGCTGGTTGTATGCGGCTGGACTTTTCAAAAATTTTGCTGACAATAAATACGAGACCTCGCTGGAAGTATATTATAAAGACATGCAAAACCAGGTGGAATATGAAGAGGGATACACTCCATCGCTGAATGACCCGGAAAATGAATTTGTATTCGGTAAGGGCTGGAGCTACGGCGCTGAATTGTTTTTGAATAAAACGAAGGGAAAATTCACCGGGTGGATAGGCTACAGCTTGTCGTGGACTTGGAGAAAATTTTCTCAGCTGAATGATGGAGAAAAATATCCCACCAAGTACGACCGGCGGCATGACCTTTCTGTGGTGGCCAATTATGAAAAGAATAAGAAATGGAGGTTTGGGGCTGTATTCGTTTATGGTACGGGCAATGCTATTACGTTACCTGAAAGATTTTACGTCATTAACGGAGTGTTGACGCAGGAGTACAGTAGGCTGAATCAATACAGGATGAAAGCTTATCACCGGATCGATCTTTCTGCAACCTACACACCTGTTCCAAAGAAGAAACATAGACTCAGCAGTTTCTGGGTATTCAGCATATATAATTTATACAGCCGCCTCAATCCTTATTTTATCTATTTTGACCAGACAGGCAGCGCTGTAAACGGAGATTTGAAAGTGGAGGCGAGGCAGGTTTCTTTATTTCCCATTTTACCGGCCGTCACCTGGAATTTTAAGTTTTAAGGGTCTAAAAACAAAAAGCCCGCTTTTGGCGGGTCTTTCCGGTAAATCGTTACGAATTAAATAGAGTTAACGGGTTCAAATTACTGACGGATTTTCATATCAAAAATACCATTCATCCCTTTCGGGGTATAATTTTTTGGGACTTAGTATTTTTTTTAGATTGCGCATAGATTTACACTTAGATAATTTGGTCTTTAGCGGCAAAAAAATTAGATT
>CAYHPA010000173.1:0-6908 GCA_964358155.1 uncultured Chitinophaga sp. | reverse complement strand
GTATGTTTCGTCTCCCTGCAGGTATTTTTCATATCCTTCAAAACTGTCAATTGTGGAAGAGAGATATACCCCGAGCTTATTTTTTCTTGCCAGGTCGGCCAGCCGGTACAAATAATTATACTTGCTCTTTTTATTATTGGAAACAGGTATGATGGCATGAAACATGGATGCCATTGCTTTGGTAAAGCGGCCCGCTTTGAAAAAATCATATCTTGCAAAAGGGACATACCGGCGATATCCTCCAAACAGTTCATCTCCCCCATCGCCATTCAGAATCACAGTCAGGTGCTTTTTAGCCGCCTGGCTTACATAATAGCTGGGAATAGCAGAACTGTCAAAAAAAGGCTCCCCGTAATTCATCAATATTTTTTCAATATCATTTGCAAGGTTGTCAAACGATATTTTTATCTCATGATGATCGGTTTTATACCTATCGGCCACCAGTTTTGCCAGAGGTGCTTCATCATATTCACCATCAAAAGAAACGGTGAATGTTTTTAAAGAGGAGTTGTATTGCTTTGCAATGGCGGTTACAATACCACTGTCGATGCCTCCGCTTAAAAAAGAGCCTACTTCCAGATCCGAGGATTCTACCCTGTTTTTTACCGCTTCATGTAATACTAAATCAATCTTATTGCTCGCTGTTTCAAAACTATCGGCTGCCTGCTGTTTATAAAATGGATGGATGTCCCACCACTTTGTAATCTTAACGTCTGTTTTTTGAATTGAGACATAAGCATAACTGCCTGCCGGCAGTTCAAAAACGTTTTTATACGGGGTGGATGATTTATAGAAATAACCCATGCGGATATATTGCCGGATATTCTCATCATCCGCGGCCAGTGGCAACTGATTTTTTAAGGCATTCAGTTCGCTGGCAAAAACAAATTTTTCGTTCTCCAGATAATAATACAGTGGTTTCTTTCCGGCCCTGTCCCTGGCAAGGAACAACTCCCGTTTTTCACTGTCATAAATGGCTATTGAAAACATTCCGTCAAAATCATCCAGGCATTTATATCCCAGCTTCGCATAGGCGTGGAGGATTGTTTCTGTATCGGAACTGGTGGTACAATTGAAATTATATTTTTTTCTTACCTGCTGATGATTGTATATCTCGCCATTGAAAATTATAGTGTACGGCCCGAAGTGCATAGGCTGTTTGCCCCCTGCAATATCCAGTATGGCCAGGCGGTGATGATGCAACTGCAGGTTGTTTATCTCCAGAGTGCTTTGCTCATCAGGCCCGCGGTGCCAAAGGTCTTTGGTCAGCTGTGGTATGCTCAGCAAATGATTAATAGATCCGGCAATGCCGCACATGGCGAATGTTTAAACCCATTTAAGTATTTTGTAAAACCATTTTGGATAAGGCAGTGATGCCTTCTTATAAACTAATAACAGCCCTATAAAATAAAAAGGCATACAGGGTATCTTATACCTTGACAGGGCACCGAAATTACTGGTGGAAGCCCCCACTGCCACCGCAAATGCCATCGAATAAACAAAACACATCAGCAGCCTCGGATCGCCGAATGTGAGCCTGAAATATTTTCCGACACCCCGTTTAAAAAAGAAATAGGCAGTAAAGAAAAGAAAGATGGCGGATTCAATAGCAGAAAATAAAGCAATGGGTGAATTTACCTCCCAGGGAAATGGCCGGAAAAAAGTAGCGGCAATGCTGTTCGGTATCAGCGTTAAAGGGTTGGAGGTGTTAATAGTAAAATTGGACCCGAGTTTAGCGGTGTTAACGCCTAGGTCACGGATCACACGGCGCTGGTACTCCGCCTTATCCATCAGCGTATCCAGCTTATATTGCTGTGCCGCCTCCTGCGTGGTAAAATAATTGAGCAGGAAATAGGCGACTATAAATGAGACAAGCAGCGTAAGTCCTGAAAATATATTCCTGAGTGTCTTGTCTGCAATTAATTTATTGGTTTCGGCAAACAGCCAGATCAAAATGGCCAGTATGAGGGTAAGCAGGATATAGATTTTAATAAAGTATATAAGGAACCCGCAGACAAGTATCCACACAACAGATGCCCTGATATTCTTTTTCCGCACCACAATGCTTTGCACGGCATACAATATATAGCCAATAGACCCGAAGCATATAGGGTCTTTCAGGAGCCCGGCACTCCAGAAGCCAACACTGGGAAGAAAAACAGCCGCCAGCGCAATTTCATTAGTATAACCAGGATAATAATAATGAAAGAATTTAAAAATGCGTATCGCCCCTCCTAATGCAAAAAAGCCAAATACAAAGTTGATGCATAAATAGTTATTGAAAAAAATATAAGCAGGAATAAGACCCAGCCTGGGCACAAAAAAATTACTGGCTGTTGTCATGTAGTTATATGTGAAGTCATGCGCATAATTGTCGTAATAAACATATGGCGTCAATGGGTTGTCCATTGACAGTTTGAGGCTTTTGATGATAGTGCCGGCATGGTTAAAATCATCATTGACGGCTGCCCGCAGATCCAATACTCCCTGGTAATATAAGCCGGTATCACCCCCTTTAAAAATAAACTCTGTAACAAACGTATACGCCAGCACACAAATGATCTTGAAATAAAACCCGCGGTAATAAATTCTTCTGATCTCCGGGTCGCTGTTCTTTTCTGCCCTGTTCCTTATTATTAAATAAAGAATGATCAGGCACAAAGGAGCCAGCACAAAATCATCAACAGAAAAAAACCGTAATGCTAAAAGCATATTGAATTAATAAAAGCGAAATGTTACTGTTAACCTGATGTAATTATTTTTTTCGTCCCACTGCGTGCCAGAAAGGAATTTTTTCTGAAAAAATAATATCGGTCAACCCTGCATGGGTCATCATTTCCTGAATCTGTTTTTTGGTAAATCGTTGCTCCAGGGGAGTGCCAAACCTGTCGAGGCTGTCATTCCGGATTACGTAGAAGGATTGTCTTTCATAAGCCTGCAAGGGAATATACTTTCTTACTTTTTCGGAAACCCCCAGCCATCGCAAAAACCGGCATAATAAAACAAATGGCATATAAAATAATACAGCCAATACATTACATACCCAGCGCTTAGGTTTTGCAGGAAGTTTTGATACCCCTAACCGGATCAGGTTGGAGAGCCAATAAAAAATTTTGAAATAAAAAGGACGGTTGTCAAGATTATAATATAAATAAAGCAGGAAATAGCCACCAGGCTTCACTTTTGCAACACAATCATTTAATGCCTTCCTTGTATCAGGAATATGGTGCAACACACCGAGAGAATAACCAAAATCAAATGTATTATCCGGAAAAGGGATATTGTCTGTGGAGGCCATCAGCAGTTCAACCTTTTCATTTTTCCCGATTAGTTCATCCGCTGCAAAAATCGCCCGGCTTGGGTCCATGCCAACGAGTTTACCAAAACGGCCGTTTAAATACCTGATAAACCTGCCACTACCGCAGCCAATATCAATAACCGTACTTTTTTCATTCAGCATTTCATCCGTCACAATATCAAAGTACATGTCGCCGATACGTTTCAGGTCTTTTTCATCAAATCCATGAAAAGCCTTCCACTCATCTCCAAAAGACGAGACGGTTTTTGCATCTATATTGCTCTCCGGCATATCGTAGCAACGTATAGTTCGATTTACTGTTTTTATTTCTCTGACCTCGCTCATTTGCACTTAATTTAAAATCCTTTTGTACAGCCTTTCATATGCTTTTGCTCCTGCTTTCAGGTCAAAATATTCAAAAGCTTTTTGCCGGATCATTGACTTCGGTAAAGCGCAAAGCTCCGGCAGTTTGTCAATGACAATCTTATAACTGCTTTCTTCAAAAGAATGTATTACGGCCCCTGTGCCCGTAGCGTTGATGATGCTTCCTGTATCACCGATATCATTGCAAATAACCGGGATGCCCATCCCCATCAGTTCCGCATGCTTGGTGGGAGAAGATGCGGTTTTTGAAAATGTGGGGCGGATAAAAAAGATACTGCAGTCGCTGATACTCAGAAAACCGGGCATCTGATCACGCAGGGCATACCTTACAAAAACATTTTCCCGTGGTATTCCCGCAGCTACAGCTTCATTGATCACTTTTTCCCTGTCGTCTTTTGTCAGTATCAGCATCACAAACTCAGGATACTTTGCCAGTAATAGTTTATAAAAGTCAAACATCTCCGCTGTCATATACCAGCCCCCGATTGACCCTGCATAAGTGATTATTTTTTTGCCGGGAGAAATACCCAATTCAATTCTTAACTGGCTCCGCCTCTGCTCCGTTATTTTATTATAATCAAAATGGGCCAGGTCAGCACAGCAGGGAATTACATCAATGGAAAGCTGCTTGTATGCAGGCAATGACAGCAGGTAGTTTTGGCCCGCCTTCGTTAATGAAACAATCCCGTCTGCATGCAGCAGAAATTCCTTTTCCTTTTTTTTGTAATGCTGATAGAGCTTCCTGTAAAAAGTTTTTTTTAATTTCCATTGGCCATTATCCACTCGTTCATCAGCCCAGAAGCCACGCATATCAAATAAAAACCTGATCCCTGTTTTCCTCTTAAGCTTCAATCCGGCTTCGGCGGCAATATAACTGCGGCAGTGTACCATGTCAAATTTTTCCCTGCGATGAAGTTGAAATGCTTTTCGCAGAAGTTTCCACCTGTCATAAATTTTGGCCAGTACCGGCGGACGGGATGTAAAAAAAAGAGGCACCCAGTTTATAGAGTGCTCCTTTGCAATTTTTTCTATGATTTCCTTTTCCTGCTGATATTTTTTTTTCTTCTCAAAACTTAATATCGTAAACCGGTAGCCTTGTTTTGACAGTTCAGTTATATAAGGCAATACCTGCGACTGGCCCAGCGGGTCGGTCATCCCGTCATAAGAAATATAAAGGATTTTTTTTCCCACCTTTCACTGATTGTGCAACGAAATTGTTTTGGGAGAGAACGGGGCCACAAAAGATTTTCTATGCTTCCAGTTTTTAAGCAACTGCTTTTTTTTATCGGTTGTCCACATCCTGGTCAGGTACAATTGTCCTTTATCAATAGATTTCTGGGGAACAGAATTGTAAGGAGGTTCTGCAACGGAGAGATAGCGAACGGAGCGGATATAAAGGTCATGTGCATGATCCATCACTATCCTGTGAGCTTCATTCAAATCAGCTGCATTTTGAATATTGACGGTTTCCGTGGTAATGATATTGCCGGAATCAATGCCTTCATTCAGCCACATGATGGTATTCCCCACCAGGTGAAAAGTATTATTGGCAATACACCAGTTGGTGCAGTTGGGCCCGCCTTTTACATACGGCGAAAGACCTGTGTGCAGGTTAATGATACCAACAGACGTTTTTATGTCCAGCAGGCTTTTCCTGATCAATGCCGTGCCGGAAACAATAATCAAATCGGGTTGAAGGTTTTCGGTAAATATTTTTATTTGCGCATCATTAATCTGCGGAACTTTTAAATAAGGTATGTCCGGCCATGCCGGAAATTGCTGATCGTAATATTTCATCAGGCTGCTCCAGGCAGCATATATTTTCCGGAACCGGAAACGATCCCATAGTACAAATGGCAGCTGAAGGATATTCTTTCTTGTCCTTTTCCCGGAATGTAAATCAACCACTATTCCAGCTACATCAAACTCTGCCGACATCTTATTCGCCAGCGCCTTTTGATTGGCGCCTGACCCGCACCAGATAACTATTTTAAGCTTTCTCAGGGCCATAATTTTTTCAGCCTGCTATAAACACCGCTTATCCGCATCTTCACTTTCCACCAGGGCTCCTGGTATAGTTCTACACGGGGAATCCGATAGCTATCGGATTTGAAAATATCATCTTTATCAGGCCGGTAAAATTGTTGTTCAACTGCCAGACCATAAGTATACCCGTTTTCTTTTGACAACCTGACAACACGGTCATCAAAACTTCCGATAGGATAGGATATTGTTTGGGGAAGATTTCCTGTTTCCTCCAGTATCCTTTTGGCCGA
Organism: uncultured Chitinophaga sp.; assembly: GCA_964358155.1. Lineage (GTDB taxonomy): Bacteria > Bacteroidota > Bacteroidia > Chitinophagales > Chitinophagaceae > JJ008. The sequence continues at coordinate 950 of CAYHPA010000173.1, read as the reverse complement.
TATCCTCAGCTCATCTGAAATCTCAGATTCATTTTGCAAAGAGGCAAGCATGGGATGCGTATGCGAATGTGATCCGATAATAAAGCCATGTTGTTTCAACTGCCTGATTTCATCCCAGCTCATCATTGCACCCTTCGTCTCCACATCATTGCACTGCTCAAGAATCGATTGCATGATATGCAGGCGTTCGGGATTTGATAATTTTTTCATCCACGGCTTAATCTCCTTTATAAGTGGATTGCGCTTTATATCCAGCTTCCTGAATTTTTCAGGGACAAAATCAAAAGCAAGTTCAATAACTTGTTTAGCTGTTCCGGCAAGAGCCGAATCAACAAGATAGGTCCAGGTGGGGATATTCCTGTCAATGCAATCAGTAACCACATAAAAAGAGGCAGGACATTTATATTGAGCGAGCACCGGTGCGGCAAATTCAATATTATCCTTATAGCCATCATCAAACAATACCGTGGCTATTTTTCTTTTTGTCTGAAAAGCGCCGGGATCATTCAGGTAATGCTCCAGCGGAACTACCAGGAAATTTTCAGTCAGGTGCCGGATAATTTTTTTGAAAAGGGCAACCTTCATGGGGGGCCACATGGCATCCGTCTCATCGCTTACCCGGTGAAATAAAAAATTTCTAATTACCATTTCCTTCCACATATTTAGCGTACCACATCTGGAAAATTATCATCGACCATACTCGTTTATCATGGTATGTTTTTCCTGCCCGAAATGCCTGTACATACCGGGTCACTATTTTCTCGTTGAAAATACCCTGCGATTTGATCCGCTGTGGCGCCAGCCATGTATCAATCAGATAGGAAAGATCCCGGGTCAGCCAGTTTCCGATCGGTGCAGGGAAACCCCATTTTCTTCTATACACTAATTCTTTGGGCAAATATCTTTCCAGCAATTTCTTCATCAGGTATTTGGCAGTGCCGTCTTTTATT
>CAYHPA010000172.1:0-7114 GCA_964358155.1 uncultured Chitinophaga sp. | reverse complement strand
TATTTATTATTTACTGCTGCAACCCGCAGGCCGGTATTATAAAAATTGTATTTCCCTGCTCAGCGAAATAAGTAAGGCAACGGACAGTATCCGTCAATTAGTTGATAAACGAACTGATGATGCCGGTAATGCATTTCTTTCTGTAGAAAAGATAATTCTTTCCAAAATTTCACTTGATAAACAATACAAACCCCTGCTAAAACTGGACGATCAAATCACCCGGCAAATTCAGGCACTGCTGGAAAAAATGGAATACGATGAAAACGAACCTGATTTCTGGATGCAATATTATGTGCCGCTGTATAAAAACATTTTTGAGAATGGTCAGTTTGAACCCTTTGTGTACCGGTTGTTTGCCAGTGTAAAAATTGATGTGATCCAGGATTACCTGAAGAAGAAAGAGAAAAATATATCTCAAATTGTTGACCAGACCGTAGCATACTGCGACCAGATAAGGGTTACCCGTGAGTTATTATATTCAAAACGCAAAACCCTGGATCCGGTTTATCACTTTTCCAACGGCGTTTTTACCGGCAAGGGGTCGTTAAAAGACAATGGTGAAAAAATAACCGGCTACTGGGAGTTCTATTATTCACCCGGGAACTTACGCAGCAGGGGCAACTATTCAGAGTCAGGCAAAAAAAACGGGCTGTGGGAATACTATCACTTCAACGGCAAATTAAATGGACGACAAACCTATAAAGACGATGAATTGGAGGGTGAGGAAATTTTTTATTACGATAACGGTAACATTTCTTCCGTTTCTCACTTTAAAAAAGGGCTGGAGGAAGGCGAATCCAAAAATTATTACTACAATGGGCAGTTACGAAACTCTGCTACTTATAAAGATGGCAAAAAGAACGGTGAACGCCGCTCTTATCTTTTTACCGGCAGGTTAAACGCTGTGGAAAGCTACAAAGACGATTCATTGCACGGGCCGTTCAAAACTTTTCATGAAAATGGCTTATTGCAAACCGAAGGATCGTATGTAAACGGGGAACTTTCCGGCGTTTACAAATCCTATTCGGGAAATGGCAGGCTGATACTGGATGGCAATTATACTTCAGGCAAAGAAACTGGTATCTGGAAAGCCTATCATGATAACGGAAAATTGAAATCGCAAAGCAATCTTGCAGATGGGGTATTGGTGGGAGAGTATGTACAATATTATGACAACGGGCAGTTATATTATAAATGCGCTTATAAAAACGGGAAACTGTCCGGAAACATAGACTATTATGACGACGACGGTAAAAAGTTTTCTACCTACAGCTACGATGACGACCTGTTGAAAACAGCACGGTTTTTCGACAAGACCGGAAAAGAAATCAGCGTATCTGAACGTAAATCAAAACGCCTGGATATGCTGAGTTACGATCCGGATGGGTTTAAAAGAATGCAGGCCACCTATAATGATGAGGGGTCAGTAAATGGCAAAGAAATTTTTTATTATAAATCAGGTACAATAAGCAGTGAAACAAATTATGAAAAAGGAAAAATCCAGGGCGAAAGCACGGACTATTATCCTAATGGAAAGAAAAAGGCTACCAGTTTTTATGCAGATGACCTGCGGCATGGTTATTATCAACTCTGGTATCAGCACGGACAAGTTAACGAAGAAGGCTGGTTTCTGGACGGGCAGATCCAGGGAACCTGGTACACCTATAATGAACTGGGTAACCTGATATATATAAACGATTACCTCAATGATGAACTGAATGGCTACCGGGAAGAATATTTCCCAAATGGGAAAAAAGAAAGTGAATTTAAATACGGCACCGGCTGGCTTGAGCAATACATACAGTTTGACACAACCGGAAGGGAAATAAACCGCTGTATATTCAAAAACGGCACCGGCAAAGTCCGCTCTTTATTTTTTAATGGTAAGGTATTTGCAGAAGGTGCATACCTCAATAACAAACTGGATGGCCAGTACCAGATATTCTATTTTAACGGGAAACTAAGTTCGCTTCAATTTTACAAAACCGGCTTTCGGGACAGCATTTACAAATCTTACAGCCATGAAGGGCGGGTAATAACCGAAGGCCAGTATAAAAATGGCAATAAAGAGGGGACTTGGAAAACCTATTACCCGAACGGGAAAATAAGCATTCAGGAAGTCTATAAAGACGGTGAATTGAACGGTAAAAAATTGTATTACTATGAAAATGGGAAACTGGACTCAGAAATGGAATTTGAGAATGATCAACGAAATGGCTGGACAAAAAGATATGATATTGACGGAAGTCTCATCTACCAGGTAAAGTTCAAAGACGATTTGCCATATGCATACACCCACCAGGATAAGACGGGCAACCTGCTGGCTGAAATCCTGCTCCCGGGAAATTCCGGAAAAGTCAGGACCTTTTATAAAAATGGCAACCCATCGGGAGAGTTTGAATATACAGACGGAAAGCTGACAGGTAACAATACATTGTGGCATTCCAATGGTAAAATATTATCAAAAAGCGTGGAAGACTATTCTCTGACTGAAGGAAGTTTGAGATCTTATTTTTTCAATGGACAGTTGCAATATGATTACACATATCTGCACGATAACCTGCACGGGCTATATAAAGAATATAATGAAAAGGGTATATTGACTGAAGAAGGGTACTATTACAACGGAAGCCCGCATGATGTTATCCGAATCTATGATGACAACGGTAAATTGAAAGAAACCCGTATTTATTATTATGGCATCCTGCTGGATATAAAAAAACAGATATGAAACTAAGGTTTGTGCTATTCATTTCATTGTTATTATTCATCTCCAACTTCCTGGCTGCTCAAAGCACTGATGAGATAAAAAAACGTTTTCCGGGCGAACAGGTAGTGGTGAAAAATCACAAAGTTCACTACAAGCTGAAACTGGAAAACGGCCTTCCCAAAGCCGAAAGCCGGGTGGAGCAGGAATTAATGTACCTGTCGGAAAATGCCGGTTCTTTTATGAGCCGTTATTCTTTTTATAACAGCAGTTTTCATAAAGTACTGAACTATGAAGCATATACTGAGCCGCCTTCCGGGAAAAAAATCCCTGTAAAAGAATTTAAACCTTCGCACAGCACATCAGGTAGTGTGTTTTATGATGATGTGCAGGAAATAAATTTTGATTTTCCCTCGGTTACTCCGGGCTCTGTCGGGCGCCTGGAATATACGGTTCAGCATACAGACCCGCGGCTCCTGTCACCTCATTATTTCTCCCGGTTTGTACCGGTTCTTAATGGTGAACTAAAAATATCTTTCCCGAAAGAAATTTCAGTCAAATACTTTATCCGTGGTAATCACCCCGATAAAATCAATTTCAGCTCCGAAAGCCGCAAAGGAGAAACCACATTTACGTTTACAGTCACAAACCTGGAACCGGAACTGAGCTATCCCGATGCCCCGGATAATTCCTATTATTCGCTTCATGTTATTTTCTATATCGCTGCCATCACAGTGGATGGCAACACGGCCAGCTACATGTCTAACCTTGATGATTTATACCGGCTGGACTGGGGCTTTATTAAAGGCCTGAATAAAGAACCAGGCCGGGAACTTAAAAATATTACCGACTCCCTGACAAAAGGGCTGAATACAAAAGAAGAAAAAGCAAAAAACATTTACCGGTGGGTACAGAAAAATATTAAGTATGTGGCATTTGAAGAAGGAATGGAAGGCTTTATACCCCGTGAGGCCAACCTGGTTTGCACCCGGCGCTATGGCGACTGCAAGGATATGAGCAGCATACTTACCGTTATGCTCAATCATGCAGGCATACCGGCCTATTATACCTGGATCGGCAGCCGGGCCCTGCCATACGACTACACAGATGTACCCCTGCCGGTAACAGATAATCATATGATAACAACTATACGGCTTGATACGGGCTATGTCTTTCTTGACGGTACTGATTCCTATTGTCTGTTTGGGGCCCCATCCGGCCATATCCAGGGTAAACAGGCAATGCTGAGCATCAATGAAAAAGAATACCTGATACTGCGGGTGCCTGAATATGAAAAAAAATATAACCAGCTTACCGATACTACTATTCTCTCCATTACCGATAAAGGTGTTAGCGGATCCATCAATATTCATATGAGCGGGTACTATGCCATGCAAATGCATAATATTATAGACATGGTGAAAGAGAGAGACCGGGAAAAATTTTTCAAAGGGTATTTTAACCGTGGTTCCAATAAATTCAGGCTCAACAAATATGAAGTAATGCCCGGGGACGAGCTGAATTCTTTCAGGCTTTCGGGAAATTTTGAACTGGAAGGGTATGTAAGAAAAATAGCTGGTGAAATATACCTGAACCTTGATCTTTTCAAACATTTTGAGCATCAGGAAATAGATTATCCCAGGCGAAACATCCCGATAGAACATGACTACAAAAACATAAGAAAATATGTTACCATTCTGAACTTGCCGGAAGGATTTGAAGTTTCTTTCGTACCAGAAAACAAATCTTTTCACAATGATGTTTGGGGCTTTGACATGACCTATGAAAAACAAAAAAATCAACTGGTCATGACCCAGAGTTTCGACAACAACTATCTGTTGCTGCATCCCTCCCGGTTCCAGGAATGGAATAAAGTGCTTGAAAAGATGCTGCCTGCCTGCCGGGAAACTGTAAGCCTGTCAATTATCAAAAAATAAAATATGAAACCTATCTTCTTTTTACTCCTGTTTTTCAACTGCCTTTATCATTATGCGCCTGCCCAGGACATTCAAAAAGAGAACTGGGATGAAAAACCCGTCATTTATCAGATCAGTGAAATGATGAAACAAGAGCCGGCTATAATTATACTTGATAAAAGGAGGATGGAGTTTGCGGACGAGAAAGAAAACCTTGTCATGTACAAAACCCTTCACCGGATTGTGCACATAAATGATGATAAAGGAATTGAAAGTTATAACCGGATTTACCTGCCGGTATCCAGCAATGCCGATATAATTGACATGAAGGCCCGGACAATCCTGCCTAATGGAAAAACTATTGAACTGGACAAAAATGCCATTAAAGATATTACGGAAGACGGACAGGTATATAAAATTTTTGCGATGGAAGGACTGGTGGAAGGCTGTGAGGTGGAATACTATTATACTTACAGAAGAAATACTTCTTTTTTCGGACGTGAAGTCATTCAGGGGCGCCTGCCTGTACAACAGGTTGTTCTTGAACTTGGAGCCCCTTCCCGGCTATTGTTTGAAATAAAGGCATTTAATTCATCTGTAAAACCGTTTGATACCACATTTAACAATAAGCGATGGCTGAAGGTTATTGAAAATGATATCGCTGCTGCCGAAGATGAAAAATATTGCGCTTTTGAAGCAAACCTGAAGCGGCTTGAGTACAAACTCTCTTACAACACTTCAAGAAACAACAATGACAGGCTTTTTACCTGGGATGAACTGGCACGGCGGATTCACACCAACTTCAGTACTTGTACGGATAAAGAAATGCGAAAAGTAAATGATCTGACAGGAGATATCAAACTGAAAAATCTTACCACCGAACAGGAGAAAATTGCAGCCGTTGAAGATTTTATCAAAACAAATTTTACATCCCGTGATGATATTGATGGTGACGACGCAGATAATCTGGAAAAAATCATTAAAACTAAACTGGCAAGTCATACCGGCATGATCCGCCTCTTTAGCGCCGTATTCCGCCATATCGGGATCGCACATGAATATGTACTGGCGGCTGACCGGGATAAGTACTCCATCGACAGAAATTTTGAAAACTGGAATAATTGTGAAAACAATCTTATTTACTTTCCCTCTATCAAAAAATATTTGGCTCCAACCGAAGCAGAATACCGTTTTCCCTGGATTAATCCTAAATGGGCTGCTGCAAATGCGTTCTATTGCCGCAGCACTACCATCGGCAGCTATACTACCGCCATCGGGGAAGTAAGACAAATACCTCTTGAGGATTTTGAAAAATCAGTAATCAATACTGAGGCTGATGTGGAATTGGGTAAGAATGCCGACACGCTGATCATTAACATCCGCCAGATTTATTCGGGTTATTCTGCCGCTGTTTACCGGGCCATTTTTAATTTTTCTGATGATGAAAACAAAAAGCTTGTCACAAAAGAAATGATAAAGTTTGGCACCAACTCAGAGAACCTTGTAAGTTCTAACAGGGAGAATGAAGGTTTTGAAAATTATCATGAAAACAAACCTTTTATCCTTTCCGCTACGGTGAAAGCTGTAGAACTGGTAGAAAAAGCCGGCAACAAAACCATTATCAAGATCGGCGATATAATCGGTCCGCAAGTGGAAATGTACCAGGAAAAACCCAGGCAGTTTCCAATGGAAATAGATTATCCGCATGTGCTTGAAAGAAAAATCAATTTTACCATTCCGCCAGGGTATGCAGTTAAAAATCCCGATGATATTAAAATTAAACATGTCTTCCAGGACAAAGGGCAGGTTACAATGGGTTTTATATCAGATTATACCATTGAGGGAAATATTTTGAAAATAACAATCAGGGAAGAATACGGCCGGTCAACTTATCCGTTATCACAGTTTGATGATTTCAGGAAAGTGATTAATGCTGCTGCTGATTTTAATAAAGTGGCCCTGGTGCTGGAAAAAAAATGAGAATATGATAACCGGAGTACATACCATGTTTTACAGTTCCGACCCGGAGGGGCTTCGGTTTTTCCTGCGTGATAAATTGGGGCTTCGTGCCAACGATATTGGCCAGGGCTGGCTGATATTTGATCTGCCAGAAGCCGATATGGGTGTGCACCCTGCTGATAACAGCGGCGAAGAAGGAAGCCCATCCGGCACGCATGATATTTCTTTTTATTGCGAGAACATACAGGAGACCGTGGATGAACTGAAAGCAAAAGGAGTTGTTTTTAAAGGAGAGATAGAAGACCATGGCTATGGTTTTGTCACCCACTTTAAAGCGCCGGGTGATTTTTATATACAACTGTACCAGCCGAAGTACAAGAAATAAAAAGAATCAGCGTTACTATTCTATCATAACTTTTAAATGAAAAAAAATCTGTTATTCATTTGTTGCGCTGTTTCTTACTACTCTCTTTTTTCTCAAGAAAACACGAGTATAACTATTGATACAGATTCTTCTGTCATTAAGATAATT
>CAYHPA010000171.1:0-7158 GCA_964358155.1 uncultured Chitinophaga sp. | reverse complement strand
GTCTTTGTTGTTTGCCCGGTGGCGAATACACGACCGGAAGCAAAGAAGAAGACTACCAGGAACATGATTGCGGATAAGGTTTTATTGCGTGTCATAACAAATGATTTATGACACAATTTTGCCCCGGCGATGGCCCTGAAACAAGGTAGGAAATGCGGGAAAAAAATATCCCGTAGATGGACTGTTAAACTCCTTTATTGGTGCGTGGTAATGCTGTACTGAAGTATAGCAGGAGTAATACTTGCTTTTATAAAGAGTATCTACGGAGCTGCACCGTTTAAAAACGGTATGAGCAATGCCAGCCTATCCATAGCTGCGTAGAACTACGCAATAGAAAGGAGTATCTACGGAATCTGTTTTTCAACCCTTTGAAAGTTCAAACGAGCATCCTACTTTAGTTGAAGATTAGTCCTGCCTGAAGAGAACTCCACTCTGATTATTTAACCACCTAAAACCAACGGTTATGGAACAAGACAAAAACTACAAACAGCTTAAACAGACTAAAATGTGGGTGATGGTTGCGGCCTTCATTAGCCTTCTCGCTTTTGCAGCTACTCTTTACTACGGTAGAAAATTATATATGAAAATGCCTAAACCTATGGCAGTGCCCACACTTGCAATGCATGAAATGACATTCACAGAGAAAATGCAGGAAGATATGTTTGCCCGAAAAGCAATGGTTGAAGTTAAATTCGAATGGGTGGCAAGCACCAGAAATGACACAACGGAACTAACCCTGACAGCCATCGGTGGCTATATGGAAGGAGGCAGATTTGTATGGGACGAAGGGAGCCGTGTTCCGCTTGCAGCCGGCAATCGGAAATATTATGCTGATGCTACCCGTAACAACTATGATTCACCAATCTATTATTCATTGGAGGATATGAAAATACTGCATAGGGTTGATGGAGAGGGCCCCCTGGATCCCCAGGATATTGGAGCGGCTATTTTAATGACCCCTTATACATCCAGTGACGCCGCAAGGAGATACTGTGTGTACTATGGCGGCTCAACTTCTAATGAAAGCCGCATTGCCAATCCGGCACCACCCTTTTCTTCCCTTAGTGAAGCCGCAGCAGACTAAAATGCTGAATCGATGAATTCAATTCTAAAGGAAATACTTGATTGGTCAGAGGTATGGGCACCGCTTATACCTCTGACTTTTCTTTTGATTTACTGGAATAAAACAGCCTATCTGAAACCTGTCAGAATCTATCTTATTGTTGCCCTATTGCTTAACCTGTTCACTGATGTACTTTGGAAGCTCAGAGATTATAAGATCATTGATTTTGCGGAAGATGATTTTTTTTACAACAATAATTTCATTTATAATCTGGGGTCTTGTGTACGGTTCTTCCTTTTTGCCTGGTTTTTCATTGGGTTGAAGCAGCGTTTCATGCACAGAATCAAAGCTATTCTGCCTTTAGCGTTTCTTGTTTTCATCCTGATCAATTTTATATTCTATGAGAATTTTATTCCGCAGGGAAACCGGGAGTATTTCAGCAGCCGCTTACTGGCCACAGAATCCGCTCTTTTGCTTTTTTACTGCCTTCAGTATTTTATTTACCTGATAATAGAAGAAAAACAGGGAAAGCTGAGTAGTAAACCAGGTTTTTTTGTTACGATGGGACTGAGCATCTATATGGCTGCCAACTTCTTTATCTTCCTTCTATGGGAGTACCTTGTAAAACAAACAAAAGACTTTGCATTGGGAATCTGGGATGTGCATAATATCACTTTTATTATTTTTTGCATCTTCATCGCCATTCAGTTCAACCAAGAACATAAAAAAGTTTCCGTCTCATGAGTGTAACCTACCTGGCTATTGTGGGCATTGGCGTTATGCTGCTGATGGTGGTAAGCATCCTGCTTGCAGTGATCTATAACCAGCGTAAAAAAAATCAGCACCGCATCGCCGTGGAGAAAATGAGGGAACAACAGCAAAACCAGCTGATAGAAGCTGCAGTCAGAAGCGAAGAAACCGAACGGCACCGTATTGCGGAGACCCTGCATGATGAAGTAGGCGCTATTCTTTCCTCTGCCAAATTGCACCTGCTTGGCATTAAGGCGGAAGTATTAGATGAGAAAGATCAAAAACTGCATGAAAAAGGAAGGGAACTGCTGAATGATGTAATACAAAAAGTGCGGGGTATCTCACACAACCTGCATTCCAATATACTGAAGGAATTTGGCCTGAACGAAGCTATCCGTCATTTTCTGAAAAAAATAACGCAGGGAAATATACTCAGCGCCAGTACCAACCTGGATGATAACTACAAGACAGAAAATCCCGACAATGATATCAGCATCTATCGGATTGTACAGGAACTGCTCAACAATATCATGAAATATGCCCATGCATCTGAAGTGCTGATCAGTTCTTCTTTGCAGAACGATGTACTGGACCTCGTCATCTTTCACAATGGCAACGGGCTTACACAGGAACAATTTGAGCAACTCCGCTATCAAAAAGAAGGACTGGGATTGAAAAATATCCAGAACCGCATTATATTGCTGAAAGGAACCATACATTTTACCGGTGGCACAGAAGGCTATCGGGTCAACATACATGTGCCGGTAAAATCAAACCAACCAACCCATGAGTAAAATAAAAATCATTATTGCAGACGATTATAAGATTTTCCGTGAGGGATTAAAGGTGGGCCTGTCTGCTGACGAAGGGCTGGAAGTGATATCCGAAGCAGACAATGGTGAAGACCTGGTAAAATTGCTGGACATCTATACACCCGATGTGATCCTGATGGACCTGAAAATGCCCATCATGGATGGTATGGAAGCCACCAAGATCGTACGGAAAAAATTTCCTACGATGAAGGTGCTGGTGGTAAGCATGTATGAAGACGACAAGTTCATCATCCACCTGATGGAAAATGGCGCCAATGGTTATTTACTAAAAAATGCCGAGCCCGATGAGATACGCCGCTCCATTTATGCCGTGCATGAGAACGGTTATTATTTTAATGACCTTGTGAACAAAGCCTTGCTGAAAAAATTAGTGCTGAAGAATAATTTCAAGCCTTCTTTCAATCAGAACATAGACCTGACAGAAAGGGAACAGGAAGTATTAAAAATGATCTGCGAGGAAAAAACAGCGGCTGAAATAGCGAAAGAGATTTTTCTGAGCCCCCGTTCAGTAGAAGGCATCCGCCAGCGGCTGATTGAAAAAATAGGTGTTCGTAATACAGCAGGCCTCGTAATGTTCGCTGTAAAGAATGGGATTGTAGATTGATTATTTTTGTGCCTCTCAGCATGATGCAACCACGGATTTATTTTTACCACATAGGAACATAGGATTCACATAGTAATCCCTATGTGTTGTCCTTCTATTGTGTACCTATGTGCCTATGTGGTTCCAGAATAGGTTGCTATAAGCGGGTAGCAACTTTACTTTTTAAGATTCTCCAGCATATCCTTCGTCATAGCAGCAAGGTCATATTCCTCTTTCCATCCCCAATCTTTTCTGGCTACGCTGTCATCAATACTTTGCGGCCAGCTTTCTGCAATGGCCTGCCGGTAATCAGGTTTGTAAGAAATGGAAAAATCCGGAACATGTTTCCTGATCTCCGCAGCAATTTCCTTTGGCGAAAAACTCATACCCGACACATTGTAAGATGTCCGCACCGATATTTTTCTGGCCGGCGCTTCCATCAATTCAATAGTGGCACGGATAGCATCGGGCATATACATCATAGGCAGGTAAGTTTCCTTGGTCAAAAAACATTTATATTTTTTCTCCTGTAACGCAGCATGATAGATCTCCACTGCATAATCGGTGGTGCCGCCACCCGGTGCAGATTTATAAGAGATCAACCCCGGGTAACGAAGGCTTCTTACATCCACGCCATACTTCATATAGAAATAATTGCACCAGAATTCGCCGGCATATTTGCTGATGCCATACACGGTGACCGGTTCAATAATAGTTTGCTGCGGACAGCTTTGCTTTGGCGAACTGGGGCCAAACACGGCAATGGAGGATGGCCAATAAACTTTATGCAGTTTTTCTTCCCTTGCAATATTCAATACATTCAGCAGGCTTTGCATATTCAGGTTCCAGGCAAGGCCGGGATTCTTTTCGCCGGTGGCAGAAAGAATAGCGGCCAATAAATAAATCTGCGTAATACCCTGGCGAATGACCTGCACATGCAGCATTTCATTATTCATCACATCCAGGCTTACATAGGGGCCGGTGCCTTCCAGCAACGGGTTTTGTTCCCGAAGGTCGGAGGCCACCACGTTGGCATTACCATATATTTTACGAAGGGCAAGAGTGAGTTCCACTCCTATCTGTCCGGATGCACCGATGACAAGTATTTTTTCTTTTGGCATAATAAAAACAAAGGCACAAGATACAAGAAACAAGGCACAAGAAATACAAGCCGGAGCTGTGAGCAATGTGTTAGTTTGCCGGGAAGACGGTAAGACGGGAAAAATACAAACAGCAAATCAACTCTTCCCGTCTTTTCGCCTTACCGGCTATTCTCAAAATGATACACTAGCGGGTTGTGCTGTATCGGTGGGTTTGGAATACTGCGTCCCAGCGGGACGCTTCAAAGGTAGAATGAGATTTATTGAGGCGGCACAATGTCCCAGCGGGACATATCGTACATTCCTTTTTAAACTTGTGGAATAGATGGCTCCAATCGTTCCTACGGAACGACATCAGATAATTTTTATATTAATAGCTACCCATGAAATGTTCCTACGGAACAAATTAAATTTCAAATTAACCTACTATAGGCTCTGCTGAACCTTATGCCTTGTTTCTTACGCTTTACCCTTGTGCATTGTCTCTTACGCCTCATCCCTTGTCCCTTGTCCCTTCCTCCATTATCTTTGCAGCATGGAAAAATTTCTGAAAGACTTATTTGAAGCCCAGCAATACGATGAGAAAAATTTTTTCCTGATGGCGGGCCCCTGCGTGGTGGAAAGCAATGAACTGGTGCTGGAAGTGGCGGAAAAGGTTTCGGCTATTTGCAAAAAGCTCGGCATCCCTTATATATTCAAATCCTCTTACCGTAAGGCCAACCGTACCAGTGTCAATTCCTTTACCGGCATTGGTGATGATACAGCGCTGCGTATGCTGCAGAATATCGGCAGCCAATTTTCCTTACCCGTTATTACAGATGTGCATACAGCGGAAGAAGCTGCCACTGCGGCCAAATATGTGGATGTATTACAAATACCCGCTTTTCTTTGCCGGCAGACAGACCTGTTGATAGCTGCTGCACAAACAGGAAAAATTGTGAACGTAAAAAAAGGGCAATTTGTAAGCGGCGAAGCCATGAAGTTTGCGGTAGATAAAATAAAGAACGCCGGCAACAATAAAATAATGCTTACAGAAAGGGGTACCACTTTCGGCTACCAGGACCTGGTAGTGGACTACCGCAATATACCCGCCATGCAGGCGCACGGCGTGCCGGTGATAATGGATGTAACACATTCTTTGCAGCAACCCAATCAAACATCTGGTGTTACCGGCGGCAATCCGCAAATGATCGGCACCATTGCCAAGGCCGCCATTGCCGCCGGCGCTGATGGATTGTTTATTGAAACACACCCCAACCCATCCGTTGCAAAAAGCGATGGCGCCAACATGCTGAGGCTTGATCTGCTGGAAACATTATTGCAGCAGTTGGTGAAGATCAGGAAAGCTATCTGACCAGATCTGCTTCATATCGCACTTAAACAATGTTTCTTTATTTTAGGGTATGCAAACCGTTATATTAAAGCCGCTACAGCACCGGGAGCGGGAATGTATTGGTATTTATTTCGAGCATAATGCTGTACTGAACGGCGCTATCCGTAAAACTGCCGGAGCAAGATGGACACGGACACACAAATGCTGGTATGTGCCGCTAAGCAAAGAAAATTATAATAAGCTTTTTGTTGCGCTGAAAGGAAAAGCAGAGATTGAACAATCTGCTTTGCATAAATACCTTGCTGATAAGAAAAGGATCACTCCGGCAAAACCAATAACAACATCCATCAATCCAACTGTGCAGACAAGCATAAAACATTCAACAATAATTCAGCGCAAACCTGCAAATAAACAACCGGCAATCCGTGACAATAATGTAATTCATGCCATTAATGCCCATATACTTCCAGCCATGCAACAGGCCCTGATTCTTAAATCTTACAGTCCCTCCACTATAAGAACTTATATAAATGAAGTAGGTGTCTTTCTGCGAGCCATACAACATCACCCGGCAGATAAATTCACTACGCAAAGGATTAAAGATTATTTGCAATACTGTGCCGAAAAACTGAAACTCACCGAAAATACACTCCACAGCAGAATGAATGGGCTGAAGTTTTATTTTGAACAGGTGTTAAAGAGGGAAAAACTTTTTTGGGATATACCAAGACCTAAAAAAGGAATTCAACTGCCAAAGGTGCTCAGTAAAGAGGAAATGATACGACTGTTAAAAGCCATTGAGAACCTGAAGCATAAAACGATGATTATGCTGGGGTATGCCTGTGGCCTGCGGGTGAGTGAAATAACCGGATTGGAAATAAAAGATATAGATGAAGACCGCCGGCTATTGTTACTACGAAAGGCAAAAGGTAAAAAGGATCGGATTGTTAGCCTGAGCCCTGTAATGCTGGTGATGCTCCGGGAATATCAATCAAAGTATAAACCGGAGAAATATGTATTTGAGGGGCAGTACAAGGGCACAGCTTATAGTAGCAGGAGCCTGGAGTTAATCATAAAAGCTGCCAAGCATAAAGCAGGGATTATGAAAACGGGTAGTATGCATATGCTGCGCCACAGCTTTGCCACCCATTTGCTTGAGAAAGGCACGGATGTGGTTTTCATTCAAAAAATACTTGGTCACAATGATTTAAAAACCACTCTTCGTTATCTGCATGTTACTAATAAAGACCTGGTGAATATCTTAAGCCCCCTTGAAGACATTAAAGATTTTCTATAGCAATCTGAAAATTGGCTGGCTGTATTGTCGAAACTCTGATGGGAGGGTTAAAATCTTGCATAAACATATCTAATAAACTGGAAATCAGACCAACAATATTGATATAATTGAAAAATAAAAGCTTCGTATATTCGACAATACAGACGTTGTGCGTCACTTTAAATGACATCCTTTACTATGACAAAGAAAGACATCAAAA
>CAYHPA010000170.1:0-7203 GCA_964358155.1 uncultured Chitinophaga sp. | reverse complement strand
ATAAATGTCTTCTCATTTTAATTTGTTTTATCCGGCTTACTGTCCGCTCTGAAATAATGGTTTTCCGTTATGATATTTTGCTCCAGGCTGTCTTTTGCCCCGGTTGCTGAAGGAAATTCTTTAATCGCAAATTTCCGGCCGAAACAAGGTCGGGATCTTTTTCCAGCACAGCAGCTGCCAGGTTACCGGCCAGCTCCAGCAACAGCCGGTCTTGGACTATACTGGCCAGTTTAAAGTTTAAGACGCCGCTCTGTCTTGTTCCTTCAATATCACCGGGCCCCAGCAGTTCCAGGTCTTTTTCAGCTATTTCAAACCCATTTCCTGTACTGGTCATGATTCTGATGCGCTCCCGGGCATCATTACCCAATTTAGTACCCGATAAAAGTATGCAATAACTCTTATCGGCCCCCCTGCCTACCCGGCCACGTAGCTGATGCAGTTGGGAGAGGCCGAATTTTTCGGAACTTTCTATCACCATCACCGAGGCATTGGGCACATCCACTCCCACTTCTATCACGGTGGTGGATACCAGAATCTGCGTGTCCTTTTGAATAAACCGCTGCATATTGGTTTCCTTCTGCAGTGCCAGCTGCCGCCCATGCACCATACTTATCCAGTATTTCGGTTCGGGGAAATAGGCTTTTACATTTTCATATCCTTTCATCAGGTTTTCATAGTCCAGCTTATCACTTTCTTCTATCAGGGGAAAAACGATATAAGCCTGCCGTCCCTTATCGATCTCTGAGCGGATAAAATCCATCACCTTGCTTCGCTGCGATTCATAACGGTGAACGGTGTGGATGGGTTGCCGGCCGGGAGGCAGTTCATCAATCACACTGTAATCAAGATCGCCATAGGCTGTCATAGCCAGTGTGCGGGGGATTGGTGTGGCCGTCATCACCAGCACATGCGGAGGAATGGCCGCTTTTTCCCAAAGTTTCGCCCTTTGTGCCACACCAAACCGGTGTTGCTCATCAATCACTACTATTCCAAGGTTATTGAATTGAACCATCTCCTCAATTACGGCATGTGTGCCGATCAGGATTTTTAAAGAGCCATCTGCAAGATCTTTTAGCATTTTTTTTCTTTCTGCTGCCTTGGTGGACCCTGTCAGTAATTGTACCGGCACATTAATTTTTTCAAGCAATGAGTGAATCGTCCTGAAATGCTGCTGTGCCAAAATTTCGGTGGGAGCCATCAGGCAGGCCTGGTAGCCATTGTCTATTGCCAGCAGCATGATAAGTACGGCCACAATTGTTTTGCCGCTGCCCACATCGCCCTGCAGCAGCCGGTTCATCTGTTTTCCTTTGGCAGTATCTGTTCTTATTTCTTTGATCACTCTTTTTTGTGCATTGGTCAGTTCAAACGGAAGATGATTTTTGTAGAATTCATTAAACAGGTCACCCACTTTTTCAAAAATAACTCCTTTGGAAAAACGGTGGCGGGTACTCCGCAGCATACTCATCCGCAGCTGGGCGAGAAACAATTCTTCAAATTTTAATCGCTTTACTGCTTCGTCATACTCAGCACTATTAGCAGGAAAATGAATTTGCCTGTATGCCGTGTAGCGGTTAAGCAGTTTTAATTGTTGCAGCATTTCATCCGGCAAATTTTCAGGAACATCTTTTTCCTTCAGCATTCCAATAAGTACATGGCTGAGTTTGCCGATCTGTCTTCCGCCCAAACCTTTTGCTTTCAATTTTTCGGTGCTGGGATAAATGGGCTCCAGGAAATTCTTCCCCGATGCCTGCTCAACATACAATGGCTCCATTTCGGGATGGATGATCTGCGGATGGCCATGGTAAAAACTTATTTTCCCATAAACAAGATAAAGATTGCCTTCCTGCAAAGTTTTTTGTATCCAGTTGATGCCCTGGAACCAGGTCAGTTCAAGAAATCCTGTTTTATCTTTTAACTGCGCTACCAATCTCCGGCCCGATCGCTGACCGATAATTTCAAAACTGATCAACTCCCCTGCCACCTGTATATAATCTGTGGAAGAGGTAATATCGCTGATGCTGCTGACCTTGGTCCTGTCAACATGCCGGTAAGGAAAAAGGTTCAGCAGGTCATCAAAAATAAAAATGCCCAACTCCTTTTTCAAAAGGTCGGCCCGCTGCGGCCCAACACCTTTTAAATATTCAATCGGGCTTGATAATATATTGGCTGTGGATGAAATGATTACTGCTTTATACAAAAATAGCAATTGCGGTACTGCCAGGCTCCTGACTCCTATCTCAAGACTCCCGACTCACCGCTACTCCATTGCCTGCCGCAATGATTTTTCCCAAAGGACGGGTTGTTTTCTCATTACAAAACGGGTAAACCCCTTCATCAGGCAATAATTCATAAAAACAAAATAGAATGGAATGGTGAATAATCCTGCCCTTTTGCCTGCCCTTACAAACAACCAGCCACCAAGGGCAAAAGCATAAAAAAAGATCTGTGCAAACAGTAGTGTACTGTATAAATTATCAGGCTGTCTGCTTACAATGATAATATTGGCCAGCAGCAGACTGATTAAGGCAAGCGGGCAAAAAATCCAGCGCAGCAACCGCCTTGATACATATTGAAAACTCAGCAGCGGGTGTTTAAAAAAATTCAGCGCTCCTTTTAAATACCCCACAGACTGGTAAGCTCCCGCTGAAATCCTTGTTTTCCTTTTTTCTTCCTCCTGCAATGATGCGGAAGGCGATTCTGTAGCAAAAGCATCAGGTTCATATTTTATTTTATAGCCCTGCAGGCAAACCTGCATGGAAATAACAAAATCATCTAATATTATTTCATCACTTAGTTCTTTAAAAAGCCGGGTACGGATAGAGAACAATTCGCCGGCAGCCCCGACAATTGTGTAGAATTCTGCATCCGTTTTCTTCAAAAAAGATTCATACTGCCAGTAAAGCCCTTCCGCCTCACCAACTGCCGATTCATAATTGTTCCGAAGTATTTTCTTTTCCCCTGCCACCCCTCCTACTTTTTCATCAGCATAATGCACAACCATTTTTTTCAGGCATTCGGGGTTAAGCATCGTGTTGGCATCGCTGAAAACAACAACAGGGGTCTGCACCTGCCGCATGGCCCTCTTTATAGCTGCATATTTTCCCTTCCTCTCTGCCTGGTGCAGTAGTGTTGTTTGCGGATACTTCTTTATGATATCAACTGAAGAATCATCAGAGCCATCCGTAACGAATAATATCTCTAACAAACCGGCAGGATAATCAATCGCCAGTGTGTTGATGATTTTTTGTTCCAGTATGGCTTCTTCATTATAAACTGAAATGATCAATGTAACCGGTGGCAGGTTGGTTGTTTTACTCTTCCTGTCCCGCACAAACAGTACTTTGATATTATTGAACAGGAATAAAATAAGCCCGTATCCTATATAGCAATAGAACAGAATGCCGAGGCTGATCCAGAATATATAAACAAGGGCGGTCATGCTGAGATATGTGAAAACTACGATGTCTTTTTTGCAAATATCCTATTATACTATCGGAATTTTGCGAAAAGCAAGCGGGAAACTGCCCATTTTATCGGGCAATTCCTGTAAACCCTTGCTATTCCCTAGCACACGGTTTATTTTAGTTGCCGAATCCAATATACCTGACCAAAACCGGGTACGATGAAAAACCATATCCACCTTTTGCAGCTCGACCTGTATTTCAGCAATTACAAACTGGCGTTGCTCAGTTTTATTACTGCATTTGTTTTCACATTGATTACTATTCCGCCGATCATCAGCCTTATCAAAAAATACAGGTTATACGATCTGCCGAATGCCCGTAAGGAACATTCTTCTCCTATCCCTACCATGGGTGGTATCGCTATCATTGCCGGTATGATGATGTCATTGTTCATGTGGTTTCCATTCAGCAATAATATGGCGCAGTTGAGTTTCTTCTTTTCGGTGGCAGTGTTGTTTGCTCTCGGTATTATGGACGACATGAGAGATCTGTCAGCAAAATATAAATTCATTGTGCAAACCGGGCTCGCAGCATTGATAGCCCTGTCAGGCATCCGCATCACATCTTTTGAGGGCTTGTTCGGTATCTATGAACTGCCCTTATCAGCCCAATATACCTTTACATTCCTTGCTGTAGTTGGTATTACCAATGCATTTAATTTAATTGATGGCATTGATGGCCTGGCGGGTGGGCTTGGTTTTATGAGTCTTGTTATTCTCGGTTTATTTCTCACTATGAGTGGTGATGCGAATACTGCTCTGCTGGCATTTACGCTGGCAGGCGGCAGACTTGCCTTTCTTTATTTCAACATAAATCCTGCCCGGATATTTATGGGTGATACCGGTTCGCTGGTGCTGGGTTTTGTAGTGTCGGTGCTTTGTATACGATTGATGCAGGTAAATGCTGTTGCCGCAAATCCTGTACTCCCTAATGCTTCTACATTTGTTTTGGGTGTTGTGCTCATACCTGTATTTGACACCATCCGTGTGTTTGCCACCCGTATATGGAAAGGCAAATCACCATTTGTTGCTGATAAAACACATATACATCACCTGCTTACCAACCAGGGTTTCAGTCATGGTTTTGCAGCCAAACTGATTTGTTTCATCCATGGTTTTATATTACTGGAAGTGTACTGGCTTCGGGACCTGAAACAGGAAATTGTTCTGGCAATATTGATTGCCTTCATGATTATAACAACTGTACTGCTGAAAAACCTAGGTCTGTTGATGAAGAAAAAAAGGGTTAGCAGTTCGGCCCTGTCTGCAGCGGCTGAATGATATTACTTTCCGATACAAAAAGTATAGAACCCTTTACTATCAGGGGCTTGCAGTTATTGGGCAACAAATAGGCAACATGATTGACTAAAACAAGTGCAAGTGTAGTACAAAGAAAGGAAAAAATGTTGTTGATTATAGGGTGTGCTGTGCCTCATCATCAGCAAAAGCAAAGATAAGATTTCTACTTACCTAATTTGCTTTGCAACCGTTTCCGGTTGCAAGCCCATGTACTGGCAAAACTCATCAACAGTAACAACCTGGTGCTGCTGCTTCTTGAAGTGGTCTTTAATCTTCTTGATGAGGTTTCTTCCATACCTGTCGCTTCTGCCTGTGATTACCTGAATGTCTTTAGGATAAATGCACAGTCTATTCATTATTTCAATTATACACTTTAATACATTATCCATACCGATGCCATGCTTCTGATATGGAAATGATAGAGCAAAGATAAATGTTTTTGTGAGGCGGTAAAAGTGTGTTTGTTGGAATAATGCGGAAAAAACGGAACGAATGACTGACAACATTTGTGAAGCCTTTATCGTGCTACTACTTTTGTTTTCAAATGCTGATAAAACAGCAATAAAAGAAATTGATTTACTAACTCATAAAAATTTTAAGCAATGGCAAAATTAAAAGGTATCTTAAAAATTGAAGGCACTTTGGATGAATTGACCTTCTACAAAACGCAAGACGGACACTTGGTAAAAACCAAAGGTGGTGTATCTGCTGAACGTATTGCAAATGACCCGAACTTTCAACGTACCCGTGAAAACGGAAGTGAGTTTGGAAGCTCTGCAACCTCTGGTAAGTTGCTCCGCAACGCTGTCCGTAATTTGATGATGAACGCTGCTGACAATCGTGTTACAAGCCGTTTAACGCAAATTATGACACTGATTAAAAACTACGATACAACTTCCGCAAGGGGTGAACGTATCGTTGCAATTGGTATCGCTGACCCTGCTGCATTGGCTCTGTTGAAAGATTTTGATTTCAATGAAAATGCAGCTTTAGGTGGTGTGCTGTTTGCTCCGTTTACTGTTGTTCCTTTATCGGGTGTAATCAACATCCCTGCATTAGTACCGATTAATGATTTGGCTTACCCTACCGGGGCAACTCATATCAGTTTGAAATCTGCTTATGCAGTGGTGGACTTCACTAACGGGACCAGTGCAATTGAATACAGCCCTGTAACAAATCTGCCTATTGATGGAACAAACACACCTGTTACACTTACTCCTGCTGGCGTTCCTGCCGGTGCAGGTACTAAGTTTTACTTGATGCTGATAGAGTTCTTTCAGGAAGTAAACGGTATTCAGTATTCGCTTAAAAATGGTTCTTACAATGTGTTGAACATTGTTGAAGTAGCATAAAAGCTGTTCTTTCTTTCAGTTAGGAAATTGCCTCACCTTTTCAGGTGGGGCTTTTTCTTTTTAGCAAAGCCCTAAAAGGGCAATGCTGAAAGGAAACGCTGACCAGTGGAATGAACCCAAAGGCAACAACCGCAAGGAAGATTATAAACGCTGATGCCAGGCGAAGGACACCAATTAAAAGAAGCCCTGCGGACATAACGCTGATAAGCGAAACGGGAAACAGGAACGAACTGAGAAAGGGCAACCGAAGTGAAAGGACAAATGCCTGACGGGCTGCCTGCTGAAATACGTGGATGCTTGTGCATAGTAGATAAATTTTATGTGCTTCTCTCAGCATGGCGGATAAAAAAACCAAAAGGAAACGGAATAAATGATAGCCTTGTGCGGTGGGTCTGTGTTTATGCCGTAGTCTTTTGGTTTTTTTTCGTTGGCTTTGTGCGGTTGCCCGCCATGCTACCTTTGCACATTAAAATTTAACTACGGTACAAGTAGCATCATGTAGAGGGCTGCCCTACATTTTGCTTTTTAGGTGGCGGTAAATCATTGCTCTTTTTAAATCGCTTATCAAAGCCAAATTTTGCCGGATGGATTTTTCTTTTGCTTCAAGTATTTTGACTTTGTGAATTGTGGCTTTGTACTCGCCTGATTGCTTGCTTACAACTTCGGATTGGATGCACACTTCATTTTTTAAATCTGAAATCCGAATGAAAGGAATTACTGAACCTACAAGGAACTGATGAAAATGCTTTGCTTTCCATAAGCCGAAAAGCAACCAGAAATAAAAATCTTTTTGCTCCTCATTTTTGCAAATGCAAACAAAAGAATTTGGACAAGGTGCGGTAAGTGGTTTGCCACTATTTAACCCCTTTGAAAGAATGTAAAATTCAAAACCTGTACTTTGATTTTTTACGCTGTAAGTTTGAAACTTTGGACTGTGCATAACGGTAGCTTTTAAAATTTAGCTGCTTGCCCTCTTTGCCGCTGCCCTGCTTCGCTTACGCTACGCAACACATATATAATTTGACAAAGAAAAAAAACAGAAAAAAAAAGAAAGCATTCTGAAAGGTGGCGAGGCTAAAAAACCAAAAG
>CAYHPA010000169.1:0-7214 GCA_964358155.1 uncultured Chitinophaga sp. | reverse complement strand
TGTATCATCCGCGGACCCTTTGCAATGGGCGAGGGAGCCTGCCTGAAAATGGGGGCCAAAGTGTATGGAGCCACCACATTAGGTCCACGTTGCGTGGTGGGTGGCGAAATAAAAAATTCAGTTTTGTTTGGTTACAGCAATAAAGCCCATGATGGTTACCTCGGTGATTCGGTAATAGGTGAGTGGTGCAATATGGGCGCCGGCACTACCAACAGCAACCTGAAGAATAATGCCAGCGAAGTAAGGGTGTGGACAGCAAAGGGAGAAATGAATGCGGGAAAAAAATGTGGTGTTCTGCTAGGTGACTATTCCAGGACAGCGGTGAATACGGCTATCAATACCGGCACGGTGATAGGTGTGTGCTGCAATGTGTTTGGTGCGGGGCTTACGCCCAAATACATTCCAAGTTTTAGCTGGGGAAGCGAAGGAGTGAAGCGTTATGAACTTGAAAAAGCTGTACTGGATATTGATGACTGGAAAAAACTGAAGAAGCAGCATGTAAATGACAATGAGAAAAGTATTTTGAAGTATATATTTGAGAAAATGTGAGCTACGAGCTATGAGTTACGAGTTGCGAGCATGAGGTTTAAAGTAGCAAGAGTAATTAGGAAACATTATAAACTTAGCTTTTAATATGAGAAAACAAATAGCAGCAGCTAACTGGAAGATGAACATGACTTTTCAGCAGGGAGAAAAACTATTAGATGATATACTGGGAGCTGATATACGGCTGACGGATAACCGGCAGGTAATATTTGCAGTGCCGTATCCTTACCTGCTGATGACAAGGAGTGAAGTGGAAGAGGAGCATAACTACGAAGTGGCGGCACAGAATTGTTATCATAAAAAGTCGGGAGCCTTTACCGGCGAAGTGTCCGTAGAAATGCTGCACTCCATTGGCGTTAATTACTGTGTTGTGGGGCATAGTGAGCGAAGGGAATATTTTGGAGAAACGAATGCGATGCTGGCGGATAAGGTGAATTTGTGCCTGGAAAGTTTCATTACTCCCATTTTCTGCTGCGGCGAATCGCTTTCGATTCGGGAGGCAGGCACACAGAATGATTTTGTGGCGGTGCAGTTAAGAGAATCACTTTTTCATCTTACGGCTGAAGAAATAGAAGGCATCATCATTGCCTACGAACCTATCTGGGCCATTGGCACAGGTAAAACAGCCAGTACCGAACAGGCACAAGAAATGCATGCCCATCTTCGTTCTGTATTGGCGGGGCAATACGGCGCTGCTGTGGCGGATGAAATTTCTATCTTATACGGCGGAAGTGTGAAGGCAAATAATGCAAAAGAACTGTTCAGTTGTGCTGATGTGGACGGAGGTCTGGTAGGCGGCGCTTCGCTGGTAGCGGCAGATTTTGTGGAGATCATAAAGGCGCTAAAATAAGTCGGGAGTCTTGAGTCGATAGTCAGGAGTCGTGAGCAGGTTTTTCACCTAATTAACGAATACCCAATTAACTAATTAACCAATCTCCTTACCATATCATTCTGCAACGTAAGAACCAGGTGCTGCTGAGTTTTTTAAAGATCAGGGCCGTGGTGAACGGCACACAGATATATCCGCTGCTGAACACAAAACCGGTGGTGATTCCTGTGCCGGAGAATAATCCTAAAATCGTCGTGACGGATGGCTATCACATTACCAAGCCATTGAAACTTGTTTACAAAGACCTGCCGGTATATTGTTTTAAAGTGACCTGCGCAATTAATGACCTGCAACTGTATATCGGTTTTGGAGTATTAGCCGCATTATACCTGGCGGGTATGTTCACGGGTCTGCCACCATTGAAGGTTTTCAGCTTTCTTCCTCTCATCTACCTGCTTGCATTCTATTACTTGAACAGGAAAGATTTTTTGAAATTAGTGCCCGTGATAAATTAAGCAGACGTTACAATGGCTGGCTGCGGCAGCGTCACTTCGTCGTAATCATTCAGCATGTCCAGCTTCAGTATGGTTTTTGTCTTGTCGTGATTGGGTTCATACATCATTTTAAACTTTGCTCCCCAGATGATCTCGCTGCTTATAAATGATGTTCTGGTAACTACGGTATTCGAAAAAATGGCATCAAAGGCTTTTACGAACACCATGATCTCAATATCTGTGCCTGCAATATCTTCTTTCGTCATCCCGTAAAACGGGCTTTTGTCATCAATAGGATGAACAATGGTCCAGCTGAGCGACAGTCCGCTGATCTTCGACATTTCCATCGGCAGGTCAAAAAATTTATCGGTTTGCTTACCGTTTTCTTCGGTGGTGATGGCCATGGTAAGTTTTACTTCCAGTTCCGACAGGCTATTGTTTTTGTATGGAGCTATGCGGAACATCAGGGCTGTGCCGCCACGGTAAGGAGCTATCAGGGCATTATCGCTGAATTTTATGAATGTCTGTGGCCGGGAGAAGCGTCCATAAAACAAACCGGTGGCAATAGCAAAACTAAGCAGGCCAAGAAATGCTTCAAAAGTGGAGACTGCACTGGCAGCAAAACCAATAGGACTGATGCGCCCATAACCAACGGTAGTAAATGTTTGTGCGCTGAAGAAAAAAACTTCTGTAAAATTTTTCCAGGGGGAGCCTGCATTTACACCGGCCAGGTGGTCAATGCCGATAAGATAATAGATACCGGCAAAAACCATGTTGATGCTGATATAAATGAGCAGGAGCAGTAATAGGAATTTGCTGCGCTTCATACCCAGCATGGTATGATACCAGCTGTAGCGGTCAAGGATGCCCACGCCTTTTTTTATCACATTGGGTCGGCCATCCCGGTTGATGAAGCGGCCACCCGTACTGTTGCTGTTGGTGCCAAAGCCGGTAGTATCATCTGCCCTCAGGTTGCGGAGCCTTTTGAGTAATGCCATGGCCAAAAGTAAGAAATTGGACGTATGGTTCATCAGTCATGGCCTGGTACAGAAGGGTGGGGCATTCTGAGTAAAGGGGTGTATTTAAAAGTGTCGCATGATCTCTGACTATCAATCTGAACCACATAGAAACATAGGCTTTCACATAGAAAACTATGTGTTTCCTTCTATTGTTTGCTATGTGCCTATGTGGTTCAATAGCTGCGACAATTTTAAATGCACCCAGTAAAGAGAGCGACGATTTGCTGTTTGATATTTGGTATTTTTATCCCAGATGGCTAAAAAGAAGATACTCTGGCTTTGCAGCTGGTACCCCAATAAGCTTGAACCCTTTAACGGAGATTTTATCCAGCGGCATGCCCGTGCAGCGGCATTGTATAATGATATTCATGTCATTCATCTTGTGGGAGGCACAACAGGAAAAACTAAAACTAGCGAAACAGTCATTCACCAGGATGGAAACCTGACGGAGCAGATCGTTTATTATAAAAAGAAAACTTCGGCATGGGGCCGGTTCAGGGCACATTACAGGTGGCTGTTTTTATACCGGCAGGCATTACGTAACTATATTGTAAGAAACGGCAAGCCTGATCTGGTGCATGTGCAGGTGCCTATGAAGGCGGGTATTATGGGTCTCTGGATGAAGAAAAAGCATGGCATCTCATATGTGCTCACCGAACATTGGGGCATTTATAATGATACGGAAAGACTGAACTATGCCAGCAGGAGTAAAACATTTCAATATTATACAAGGAAGATATTCGGCCAGGCAGCAAAATTTATTTCTGTAAGCAACTACCTCGCTGAGGGAGTGAACAGGTTGGTAGTAAAAAAGGAATATGAGGTAGTTCCCAATACGGTTGATACGGGCTTATTTTTTTATAAAGAAAAACCTGCACCTCCATTCCGCTTCATTCATGTTTCCAACATGGTTCCATTGAAAAATACGGAAGGAATTCTCCGGGCATTTAAATTGTTTATAGATTCCGGAGGGAATGCCGAAATGGTAATGGTGGGTGATACGGATGCTGCTATCAGGAAATATTCTGCTGAGCTTGCATTGCCGGCGGATAAATTTTTTTTCAGGGGAGAAGTGTCGTATCAGCAGGTGGCAATAGAAATGCAACAGGCTGATTGTTTTGTCTTATTCAGCAATATTGAAAATTCTCCTTGTGTGATCGGAGAGGCGTTATGTTGCGGGCTGCCAGTGATTGCTACCGATGTTGGCGGTGTGCCCGAACTGCTAAATGAAGACAATGCTTTGTTGATTAAACCAAAAGATGAACCCGCATTGGCTGCGGGCATGCAGCAAATGATAAACGGTTATTCGGGGTTTAGCCGGAAACAAATAGCGGAAGCGGCAAAAAATAAATTCAGCTATGAGATTGTCGGAAAGAAAATGGATGAAATTTATAGTTCGGTCATCAATCCCGCTCCATAGCGTATTATCCCTTCAGCTTATTCACCAGTGCCACATACTCCGTCATGGCATCTGCAGTTGATTTACCTTTTAATGCTTCCCATGCATTGTATTTGGCTTTGGCCACAAAGTCAAAGGGATTGGAAGGTGGTTCCGTATTTACATCGCCAATGCTTCCCTGCTTGTATAAAGAATAAAGCTGAAGTAACACATCATTGCCGGGTTTTTCAGGAAGGTTTTTGCTGTCAGCTGCGGCTTGCTCAAACTGTTCTTTCAATTCCATAGTTAAGTTTTTTGTTGCTAAAAATATCAATTCGTCCTTGCATTATCAATGAAAGCCTTTTTAACATCACTTTTGTTATTGATGGTGCTGTAAAATTCATCAAGGTATTCCACCAGTTCTTTTTTATTCCGGGCAGATAAATAAGGGAAATTCATGATCAGTGAATTAATGGAACTCCTTTTTGCCCTGAAAATATCAAGGATAGCCTGAAGCTCTTCCATGGTTCTTGCAAAACCCCGGTACACTCTTTCTTTTACGGTTTCAGTTCCCAGTATTTCGCTTGGCAAAGCATAACCTGCATTCACAAATCCTGAATGATCAAAATCGTAGGGAATGGCATAGGGAACGGTCTGTTCATTTTTTTTGTAGAGGAGTTTGATATTGTGATTGGCAGGAACCGACCAGTCGCCATTGCTGATCATATATTCAAATACTGCCACCATGGTCATCATGTTCCGGTTGGTGCTTTCGGTGGGTATCTGCATCTTTCCTCTTGTTTCGCAGCCATGCCTTTCTGCCAGGTTATCATCATCTTCAATAAAAAAGGCATACTGGCTGTATGGTTTTATCCTTTTACGGGTATCATCATAGGTTACTTTTACCAGCCGTACCCTGAAGCTTTTTTCTTCCAGCAGGTTGTACATCTTATATACCAGGTATTCTTTTAATATCAGTTGTTCATCGGCGCTGCTGTTGCCACAGCCGATCACCAGTTTCAGTTTGTGCAGGGAGGAGAGTTTAGGGGAGGTTTCATTTCGAAAGTTGAACAGCAATGGGGGAATAACACAATTCTCCCTTCTGAAATGTCCCCGGGCGGCAATGCGTACCGTTTCTGTTATTACTGAACTGTCAGCAAAACGGCAACTGATGCTGGCAGGTTGATAGACTTCATCCCCTTTAGAGGACTGCAGTTGCCTGATATCCGTACTGAGTGTGATCTCTATAAGACCTTCATCGGAAAAAAATTTTACACTGTCAACCGGCGTTTGCGCTGCCAATGAACCGGCAGCAAACAATGTGAATAGGAGTCCTTTTATTTTTTTCATATGATGATGGTTAACTATTATTTTTTTCTATTTCATCACTTCTTCAATTGGCTCACCTACACAACCGCTGGGCATTTGTATATGTAACAATGCAGCCAGGGTAGGGGCAATATCAGTCATTGAAACTTCTTTGTTTGTTTTTCCCTGTTTGATTCCCCATCCAAACCATAATAGCGGAATATGTGAATCATAGGGATTCCACAAGCCATGTGTGGTGCCTGTTGGTGAAAAGGCATCAATATATCCGGGCTTCAGGATGATCTGGATATCGCCGCTGCGCTGGGGATAATAACCATTGTTAAGCATTGACCGGATTTTTGGCTGAAGCGGCACATTATAAAGGTCATCAATGGTAAATATCCTTGCAATGCCCGAATCGGATGACAGTCGTTCAACGATCCATCGGCTCAGTTCTTTTTTAGAAATTTTAGCTGAATCAAGTGATGGATGATTCAGGTGCAGCTGGTAATTATCATCTGACACGATGATATTGCTGATATTATATTTCTCTTTTAGTTCTTTATTGAGCTGGCTAATAATCGTACTCATGAATACCCGGCCTCCCGGAAGTTTGTTTTCCTTCATGAACTCAGGTATCTCAGCCACACCATGGTCTGCTGAAAGAAAAACGGTGTACTGCCCTTTTCCTACTTTGCTGTCAAGGAAATCCAGGAGTTTTCCCAGTTCTTTGTCGAATCTCAGAAAACCATCTTCTGCTTCCACAGAATTGGGGCCGAACGTATGCCCGATGTAATCAGGCGAAGAAAAACTGATGGCTAAGAAGTCAGTAATATTATCAGCGCCTAATTGTTCGCCGGTGATGGCTGCTTTGGCAAACTCGGCGGTAAATGTATTCCCCATCGGGGTAGTTGTGATCTTGCCATAATCTTTCCCGATAAAATTTTTCATGTCATAAGGGAACCGGGACCCAAATGGTTTTGCTTCGTAGGTTTTTTCATCAGCAGTACTTTGCAGGTAGCTGTTGGACGGATAAAGCAGACTCCATCCTGTTTGATAATACTTGTCAACCTGTTTTTGTATATTAAAATCATTCGCCCATTTCGGTAATTCATTCATGTAATAGGTAGAAGTAATCCAGTTGCCGTTTGTATTATCATACCAATAAGCTCCATTGGCGCTATGACCTGCGGGCAAGATACCACCACGGTCTTTTAGTGAAATGCCAATTACTTTGCTTTTAAAATTAGTGGCAAGCCTGAGTTCATCGCAGATAGTCGTCACCAGCATATTTTTTGGGCTCATCTTTCCTAAAGCGGTGCTGCTGCCTACTGTATTCACAGATTTGTCTTCAACACAATAGACAGTCCTCATCTGCTGCCGGTCCCACCAATAGTTTCCGGTAATACCTGTGACGGCGGCAACGGAACCGGTGTAAATGGAACTATGGCCACATGCCGTAACGGTGGGGGTGTAAGGTATCATGGTATTCTCACAACTGAAACCCTGGCTGAGCATTCTCTTAAATCCGCCTTTGGCATCGTAACGGTCGTAAAAACGGTACAGGTAGTCCCAACGCATCTGGGCAACTACAATGCCAACGACTAATTTAGGACGCTGAAGGGTTTGTGCCTGCAGGG
>CAYHPA010000168.1:0-7241 GCA_964358155.1 uncultured Chitinophaga sp. | reverse complement strand
GAAACAGCGTCTGCTAAAAAAAATTGCACACAAATATTTATTGAAACCCCTTATCGTAATAACCAGTTAGTGGAAACAATATTGAAAACCTGCAATTCCTCCACACGCCTTTGCATTGCAGTTGATATTACAGGAAAGAATGAATGGATAAAAACAAAATCAATTGCAGATTGGCGAAAAGAAAAGACGGACATTCATAAACGTCCGGCTATCTTTCTTCTTTATGCAGGTCATTAATTCTTTAGTATGGGAACTACTCCTGTCACAATATACTTATTATCGCCGCGCCAGGGCAATGCAGCCCTGTATTGCGTGTAGGTAAGCTGCACACACTCATCCTGCAGGTTTTTCAGCACCTGCACAATGCTGTCATTCGTTACGGAGAAATAAAATTTTTCGGGATTCGTCATTTGGCGGCAGCTCAGCCACATCTCTCCTTCATCTGTTTTAAAAAAATTTCCTTTGTGAGTTATCTTGACGAGAATACCAGTCCTTTCACCATTGCCATACTTATTAAAATAAAACCAGTAAACGATAAAGATTAAACTTAGCGTCAGCAAAATCATCACTGTACGGGCAAACCGCTTGAACCATGATGGCTTTTTTAGCGCTGGATCATCACCTGTTTGTTGTGACAATGGTTGCGGCGCTGCATCATTATTGGAGTCCATGCGAATCGGGTTTTATAACAAAAAAACGGGCTTCAAAACCAATTATTATTATACATTTGTACCCAATTTACAACTTGTTTGTAAACATGGCGAACATTCTGACACATACAAAACAACTGGCCTTTCACGGGTCCATCACCAGCGGAGTTTATTCTGTTGGTTTTGATGTATTCACTTTTTCCCGCCCCCGACGTAGTCCTGTTTGCTGACAGGACGAACCCCTCACCATGGTCCCTGTCAGTGAAATAAACCCAAAAAACTATTTTTTGGACTGGTGAACCGCAGCATTTAATCAATTATCACAGGTTGGAAAATCAAAACATCATTATCAGGGTAGCAACAGCGGCCGATAAGGTTTACTCTAAAACCATTACGGACGAGATGGAATCTTCGGCAGCAGCAAGGGGTACCGGCATTGCCAAACGTTCCCCGGAATATATTGAAGAGAAGATAGACGAAGGGAAGGCCGTAATCGCCATTACCGATCAGAATGAGTGGGTCGGCTTCTGCTATATTGAAACATGGAGCCATGGCGAATATGTTGCCAACAGCGGTTTGATCGTTACCCCTGCCTATAGAAAAAGCGGCGTTGCAAAAGCTATTAAACAAAAAATATTTTCCCTGTCAAGAGAAAAATATCCTGAAGCAAAAATATTCGGATTGACTACCGGCCTTGCGGTAATGAAAATCAACAGCGACCTCGGCTATGAGCCGGTCACTTACTCGGAGCTTACACAAGACGAAGCATTTTGGGCCGGATGCAAAAGTTGTGTGAATTATGAAATATTGATGAGCAAAGACAGGAAGATCTGCATGTGCACAGCCATGTTGTACGACCCAAAAGACCATTATGAGCCGGAGGAAACAAAAGAGTATTTTAAAGAAAACGTAAAGGGTTTTGAAAGGTTACTTCGTTTCAAACAATGGAAATTGCTGCGTCCTTTTATGAAAAAAGATAAAAGTGGGAATGGCGGCAAACCAAAATCATTCTTTCATCACCTTTTTAACCTTTGAATAAGCTGACATGAGCAAAAAAATTGTTTTAGGGTTTAGTGGCGGACTTGATACTACTTACTGTGTGAAATATCTCAGCGAGGAGAAGGGCTATGAGGTACACAGTATCATTGTAAACACCGGAGGCTTCAGCGACGATGAATTAAGGACGATCGAAGCTCATGCTTATAAACTTGGTGTAAAAACACATACCACTGTTGATGCCGTCAAAAGTTATTACGAAAGTATTATCAAGTACCTCATTTTCGGAAATTGTTTAAAGAACAACACTTATCCGCTTTCTGTTTCCGCAGAAAGGCTGAGCCAGGCATTGCATATTGCCGAGCATGTAAAAAAACTGGGAGCAGATGCTGTGGCACATGGAAGTACCGGCGCCGGTAACGACCAGGTTCGCTTTGATATGATATTTCATATCATGATTCCCGGCGTGGAGATCATCACTCCTATCCGTGATCTGAAACTAAGCCGTGAGGAAGAAATTGCTTACCTGAAAAGCAAAGGAGTGGAAATGAACTTTGAAAAAGCGATGTACTCCATCAATAAAGGATTGTGGGGAACCAGTGTGGGTGGAAAGGAAACACTTTCGTCAAAGGGAATGTTGCCAGAAGAAGCATGGCCTACTCAGATGACAGAGTCTGGAGTCGGGAGCCTGGAGTTAGGGTTTGTAAAAGGAGAACTCAAAAAAGTAAACGGAATAGAGTTCGATCATCCATCAGAAGCAATACAGGAGGCACAGAAAATTGCCGGACCTTTTGGTATCGGAAGAGATATACATGTTGGCGATACTATCATCGGTATTAAAGGCCGGGTGGGGTTTGAAGCGGCGGCGCCCATGATCATTCTCAAATCACATCATGCGCTGGAAAAACATGTGCTGACCAAATGGCAACTGCAGTGGAAAGACACCCTTGCACAATTTTATGGCAACTGGATGCATGAAGGTCAGATACAGGACCCGGTGATGAGGGATATTGAAAACTTCCTGGAAAGCAGTCAGCTAAATGTAACCGGTGATGTTTTTGTCCAATTGATGCCGTACCGTTTCCAGGTAACAGGCATCGAAAGTAAATACGACCTGATGAGCAGCAAATTTGGAAAATACGGCGAGATGAATACCGGTTTCACTGGCGATGATGTAAGAGGCTTTAGCAAAATATTCGGCAACCAGACATCTATTTACAACGCAGTTCAAAAAGAAAACAATGACAATTAAAGTCGGCATCATCGGCGGAGCAGGTTATACGGGTGGCGAACTCATACGTTTGCTGATCCACCATCCGGATGTAGCTGTTTCTTTTATTCATAGCCGCAGCAATGCCGGCAAACGGGTGCATACTGTTCACCCTGATTTGCTGGGAGATACAGACCTTGATTTTTCCGGGGAGTTAAATGATGATATAGATGTTCTGTTTCTTTGTTTAGGTCACGGTGAATCAAAAAAATTTCTTACAGAAAATAAGATCACAGACAAGATTAAAATCATTGACCTGGCAAACGACTTTCGTTTAAGTGATCAATCGCAAATCGGAAATCGAAAATTCATCTACGGTCTTCCTGAACTCAACAGGGACAAAATAAAATCAGCAAGCAATATTGCTAATCCGGGTTGTTTTGC
This sequence comes from uncultured Chitinophaga sp., assembly GCA_964358155.1. GTDB lineage: Bacteria > Bacteroidota > Bacteroidia > Chitinophagales > Chitinophagaceae > JJ008. The sequence goes on along the minus strand of CAYHPA010000168.1, from coordinate 3,941 downwards.
CACTACTATTCAATTGGGATTGTTACCGCTGGCAAAAGCCGGTTTATTGAAAGATGTTTACACAACAGGTATTACCGGCAGCACCGGCGCCGGACAATCATTTGCACAAACATCTCATTTCAGCTGGAGAGAAAATAATATCCAGGCTTATAAAACATTAACGCACCAGCATGTTCCAGAAATAATGGAAAGCCTGAATCAGGTAAAACCAATTACCCAATTAACCATTCAACCAATTAACTTCATCCCCTGGAGAGGCGATTTCACACGGGGCATATTCATCAGCTCGCAATTACACTGCGACCTGAGTTTAATTGAACTCAATAAACTGTATGAAGATTTTTATTCCGGGCATCCGTTCACACATATCACTAAAGAACAGGTTTTTTTAAAACAGGTCGTCAATACCAATAAATGCATCATTCAACTGGAAAAAGTTGGAAGCATGCTGGTGGTTCACTCGGTTGCCGATAATTTACTAAAAGGCGCCAGTGGACAAGCGGTGCAGAATATGAATTTGATGTTTGGGCTGGAGGAAACATCCGGATTAAAATTAAAAGCAAACTATTTCTAACTAAAAACGACTTAAAAACCCCTCCCCCGGAGGGGTTTGGGGAGGCCAATATGAACTTATTTGACGTATACCCTATCAATGAAATTACTATCGTAAAAGCAAAAGGCTCTTATGTGTGGGATGATAAAGGTGAGCAATACCTTGACCTCTATGGCGGGCATGCTGTCATCAGTATCGGGCATACACATCCGCATTGGGTAAAGCGGATTGAAGAGCAGCTGGAAAAAATTGCGTTCTATTCCAACTCAATAAGGATACCCTTGCAACAGGAACTGGCGGCTAAACTGGGCAAGGTTTCCGGAAAAGAAGATTACCAGCTATTCCTTTGCAACAGCGGCGCCGAAGCCAATGAAAATGCACTAAAGCTTGCTTCATTTCATAATGGCAGGAAAAAAATAATCGCTTTCAGCAAATCGTTTCATGGAAGAACTTCACTGGCAGTTTCAGCTACAGATAATAAAAATTATATCGCCCCGGTAAATGAAACAGATAATGTCATCTTTCTTCCTTTCAATGATGAAGATGCGCTGGTAGCTTGTTTTGAAGAGAATGGGAAAGACATTTCATCTGTAATTATTGAAGGCATACAAGGCGTAGGCGGTATCAATGTCGCAGAAAATTCCTTTCTTCAGAAAATAAGGGCCTTGTGTGATGAACATGGCGCTGTATATATAGCTGATAGTGTGCAGTGCGGCTATGGAAGAAGCGGGAAGTTCTTCAGTCATGATTATGCCGGGGTGAATGCAGATATTTATACTATGGCCAAAGGTATGGGCAATGGATTCCCTGTCGCCGGCATCATCGTAGCGCCGCGTATCAAACCAAAACATTTTCAGTTGGGAACAACTTTCGGGGGTAATCACCTTGCCTGTGCTGCTGCCCTGGCAGTTCTTGAGATCATAGAAGAAGAGAAACTGATGGGCAATGCTACGATGACCGGAAAATACCTGAAGGACGAACTGCAATCAATCCCTCATCTGAAAAATGTAAGGGGCCGGGGATTGATGATCGGTTTTGATGTACCGGAAGAAATGAAAGACCTGAAAAAGAATTTACTCTGGAACCAGAAGATATTTACCGGCGAAGCCAAACCAAATGTGATAAGATTATTGCCTTCACTGGCATTGAAGAAAAGAGACGGGGAGCAATTTATTGATTCAATAAAAGAAGAAATACAAAATTTAGTTTCAACCCTTGCCAACTAAAATGAAGAATTTCACTTCAGTAAATGACCTCGTAAGCCCCTCCCTCGGAGGGGTTGGGGAGGCCATTGATGCGCTGGTGCAAAAAGCATTAGCGTATAAAGCTAATCCGCTTGCAGATAAAAGTCTTGCGCAGGGCAAACGGATTGGCTGCTTATTCCTGAACCCCAGTATGCGGACAAGATTAAGCACACAAATAGCCGCACAGAACCTGGGTATGGAGGCTATCATATTTAATGTTGGCAGCGAAGGCTGGGCACTTGAATTTGAAGATGAAGCGATCATGAGTGGCAACACGGTAGAGCATATAAAGGATGCTGCACCCATTTTTGGAAAATATTTTGACATACTGGCCATCCGAACATTTCCATCATTAAAGAACCGGGAAGATGATTATAGTGAATTGTATATAAAACAATTCATAAAATATGCCGGCATTCCTGTAGTAAGTTTGGAAAGTGCAACATTGCACCCACTCCAAAGTTTGACAGATATAATCACTATTCAGGAAACTCTTCTCAACTCCCCCTTAGGGGTTGGGGGTAAGCCGAAGATCGTACTCACATGGGCACCGCATGTAAAACCATTGCCACAATGTGTGGCCAACAGTTTTGCTCAATGGGTGAATGCCTGGGGCAAGGCCGATTTCATTATCACTCATCCGGAAGACTATGAATTGAGTCGGGAATTCACCAAAGGCGCTACCATTACCCACGACCAGGAAGAAGCACTGAAAGGTGCCGACTTTGTTTATGTAAAGAACTGGAGTACTTATACAGATTACGGGAAAATTTATACCAATAATCCCAAATGGATGCTCAAGGAAAAAAGATGGGCCGTTACCAATAACGCAAAAGTGATGCACTGCCTGCCGGTAAGAAGAAATGTAGAACTAAGTGATGAAATACTGGATGGCCCGATGAGCATTGTTACTCAACAGGCGGCTAACCGGGTTTGGGCGGCACAAGCCGTTCTCTCTGAAATTATGAAGAACAATGGATAAACTGTATGTCATAAAGATTAGCGGCAACATCATTGATGATGAAAAAAAACTTTCGTCCTTCCTGGCAGCCTTTGCGGATATTAACGATAAAAAAATATTAGTCCACGGTGGTGGCAAACTCGCAACAAAACTGGCAGAAGAGTTAAAAACTCCCCAGCAAGTAGTAGATGGAAGGAGAATTACTGATGCAGAGACCCTGAAGATTGTTACTATGGTCTATGCAGGATATATTAATAAGAACATTGTAGCAAAATTACAGGCGCATCATTGCAATGCGATTGGCCTTTGCGGCGCTGATGGCGATGCCATACTTGCGCATAAAAGGCAAAACCCCGTAATTGATTATGGTTTTGTGGGGGATATAGATGCTATTAATGAAGACCTGTTAAAAAATCTTTTAGAGAAAAACCTTACTCCTGTTTTTGCTCCTATCACTCATGACCAGCAGGGGCAGTTATTAAACACCAACGCTGATACCATAGCACAGGAACTGGCAAAAGCTATGAGCAACGACTATCAAGTGACACTGATATATTCATTCGAAAAAAATGGAGTGCTGTCAGATATCAATGACGAAGGTAGTGTGATAAAAAAAATAACTCCTCCATATTACCAGGAATTAAAAAAACAGGAAAGAATATTTGCAGGAATGATTCCCAAATTAGACAATGCATTTGCCGCCCTGCAAAGTGGCGTAAAGAAAGTTGTCGTAGGCAAAGCGGAAAACTTAGCGGGTCTTATTGAAGGTTCTTCTGGCACAATGATAAGCAATGAATGAAAAGCTGGTAATATTACAAACTGACGCTGTTGAGTTATTAAAAAAACTCATCGCAACACCTTCTTTCAGCCGGGAGGAAGATCAGACTTCCGCCATACTGGAAAAATTTTTCCTGGAAAGAAGTGTTCCGGTTAATAAACACCTGTACAATGTTTGGGCTGTTAATAAACATTTTGACAGCGATAAACCCAGCCTGCTCCTCAATTCTCACCATGATACGGTAAAACCCAATTCACAATACACAAGGGACCCCTTCACCCCTTCTGTTGAAGATGGAAAACTCTATGGTCTTGGCAGCAATGATGCTGGCGGCTGTCTTGTTTCGCTGATAGCAACATTTCTGTATTATTATTATCTGCTCTTGCTATAAGCGAACCTTTTATT